>JABDKA010000121.1 GCA_013002405.1 Sulfitobacter sp.
CTTAAGGGAGCAGTCAGAGTGCGGGCGTAGCGCAGGATGGGTTTGCTTCGCCGACAGGATTTACAGTTCGGGAGAGGTCTTTGGTCTGTTGAGGCCCCGGATCATGCCCGGGAGGGTGCAAGAACAACGCCCCGGGCTTGACCCTGGGCCTCAACAGACCAAAGACCCCTCCCGAACTGTAAATCCTGTCGGCAAAGCAAACCCATCCTACGCTACGCCCGCACTCTGACTGCTCCCTTAAGCCTGCGCCGCCAGGACCCCACCCATCGCGATACCGCCGGGACCGGGACCCTGGCACCGATAGGATAGAGGCCCAAAAGACCGGGCCACGCAGGACCTTGACGCGTGCAGGGTCACGCCTGCCTCGAATGATCCGATCTGGCGGCGCCACTTTTCTGAACGGCCTACCCACTGAAAAGATATCAGAGAAGCGCCCCGGCCAGCGGCCGGACGGTGCTTCAGCGTGCTTGCAGCGCGTCCTTCAGAAGCCCCAGAACGGCCTGCCCGGGCACATCCGAGGTGACGAAAGCCTCCCCGATCCCGCGCGCGAGGATGAAGCGCAGTTTGCCGTCGATCACCTTCTTGTCCTGGCCCATCAGGTCCAGAAGGGCCGCAGCGTCGGGCAGATCGCCCGGGATGTCCGACAGATCGGTTTTCATCCCCATGGTCCGCAAATGGGCGCGCACCCGGCTCGGCTCCTCCTGGGCACACAAACCCAGCCGCGCGGACAGCTCGAAGGCCAGGGCGCAGCCGATGGCAACCCCCTCTCCGTGCAAGAGGCGGTCCGAATATCCGGTCGCCGCCTCCAGCGCGTGACAGAAGGTATGGCCAAGGTTCAATAGCGCCCGATCGCCCTGCTCGGTCTCGTCGCGCACGACGATCTCGGCCTTCATTTCAACCGACCGGCGGACCGCTCGCAAGCGGGCCTCGGCGTCGCCACGCGCCAGCGCAGGCCCTTCCCGCTCAAGCCAGTCGAAAAAGGCGGCGTCCCCCAGCAACCCGTACTTCATCACTTCTCCGTAACCCGCCAGAAAATCCCGTTCCGGCAGGCTGTCCAGCAGGCCGGTATCGGCCAGCACGAGCGACGGCTGATGAAAGGCACCGATCAGGTTCTTGCCCTGGGCCGCGTTGATCCCGGTCTTGCCGCCGACGGAACTGTCGACCTGCGCCAGCAGGGAGGTCGGGATCTGAACGAAGCGCACCCCGCGTCGCAGGATTGCCGCGGCAAAGCCCACCAGATCGCCGATCACACCGCCGCCGAAGGCCACAACCACATCGCGTCGCTCAATCCGTTGGTCCAACAGCCAGTCGACCACCCGCATCAGGTGCGTCCAGTCCTTGGTTCCTTCGCCGGGCGGCAGTTGCAAAGCCTCCATCATGACCCCGGCCTTGGCCAGACCCGCTTCAAGGGCCGCCAGATGACGCTCCGCCACGCGCGTTTCGGTCACCACAGCCACACGGTTCCGGTGCAACAGCGGCAAGATCTGCTTGCCAACGTCGGCTACCAGTCCCGGACCGATGCGCACCTCATATTCTCGACCCGGCAGATTTACCTCAACCACTTCAGTCACTTGCGCTCTCCAGTACGTCGGGGCGGGTCAGCAATGTCTCGATCACCCGGCTCGCCATCTCATCTATGCTAAGCGCCGCGTCGCAGGCCACCGACAGATCAGCCTGGCGATAGATCGGCACCCGCGCTTCGTAGATTTGTGTCAGGGTCCCCTTGGGATTGTCGGTGCGCAACAGCGGGCGCGTGTCCTTGTGCTTGACCCGCTGCCAGAGAAGTTCCAGATCCGCATTCAGCCACAGCGAAACGCCCTTTTCTGAGATCATCTCGCGGTTGCCCTGGGCCAGAAAGGCACCGCCCCCGGTCGACAGGATACCCCGGTGGCCGGTCAGCAGGCGTTTGATCACCTCCGATTCGCGCTTGCGAAAGAAGCGCTCGCCGTCGCGGGTGAATATCTCGGGGATGGTCAGGTTCGCGGCGCGCTCAATTTCCGCATCGCTGTCCAGGAAAGGCACGCCAAGACGCGCCGCCAGGGCACGGCCCACGGCCGTCTTGCCAGCCCCCATCATGCCGACCATCACAACCGTCTTTTTCAAACGGTAGCTGCGTTGATCTTTCCCCCTGTCGGCCATGCTCTGCTCAATTCCGCTCATTTTTTCCTGAATGACGTGATCTTGATGGAAAGGCCATATATAGAATGGGTCCAAAGGTACAAAACCAAATGGGCAGGGCACATGGGCAGACTAATCAAGTTGTTGATATATCTACTAATCATCGGATTTATCGCGCTTGTCGGCTATGCTTATCTGGGGCCCTTCTTCGGCGTCGATTTCGCCCCCGGACAAGAAGAAATCCGCAAACCCGTCACCCTGACAGAGGAGTAGCCATGCGGTTGCGCGTCCTCTGCCTCCCGCTTGCGGCGCTGACGCTCTGCCTTGCTCCTCTTGCGGCCACGGCCCAGGCCAGCACCGACCAGCCGCTGTCGGTTATTGACTGGCTCGGGACGCGGTCCCAGCCACTCCGCCCCTCTCTGGGAAAGACCGCCCTGCCGGAGGAACCCGCCGTCGCGGCCAATGCCCTGCCCCCGCAGGTCTCGGTACAACCCCTCGGTCAAGGCGCGCCACGCGAAATCGGGCTGGTGCCCGGCACCGTTACGGGACTGCCCGGTGACATCTGGACCGGAAGCGATCCCGATACGCTCATCACGCTGATCGAGAGCCTGCCCGATCTGCAACTGCCGGCGGCGCGATCCCTTCTCTACACCGTGCTTCTGGCCGAAGCGCAGGCCCCGCAAGGAGATGCGGCAGCGGGCGAGGTGCTGGCGCTCGCGCGGGTCAAGGCCCTGATGCGACGGGGGGCAATCGATCCCGCCCTGTCGCTGATCGAACAGGCGGGCGTGACCAAGTCGCCCGACCACTTCGATTTGTGGATGGAGATCAGCCTTCTTGCCGGGACAGAGGATCGCGCCTGCGCGGTCCTCACCGCGGCCCCCCACCTGACACGCGACTATGGCACGCGCATCTTCTGCGCCGCCCGCGCGCGCAACTGGGAGAATGCCGCGCTGACCCTCGGTTCTGCAAAGGCGCTTGGCCTCATGCCCGATTGGAGGCTGGCCTTGATGGACCGCTTCCTGAACCCCGATTTTTACGAGGAAGCCGCCCCTCTGCCGCCGCCCCGCAAGATTGACCCGCTCAGCTTTCGCCTTTTCGAGGCGATCGGAGAACCCCTGTCCACCGGCAACCTGCCGCGCGCCTTCGCCGTGGCGGACCTACGCGATCTGGTGGGCTGGAAGGCCCAGTTGGAGGCCGCCGAACGACTGACCCGCGCAGGGTCACTCCCTGACAACAGCCTCCTGGGGCTCTATACAGAAAGGCGGGCCGCCGCCTCGGGCGGGGTCTGGGACCGGGTGCGTGCGCTGCAGGACTTCGACACCGCGCTCGCCACGGGAAGTGCCGAGGCCGTCACCAAAACCCTGCCGCCGGTCTGGCAAGCGATGCGCGAGGCAGGGCTGGAGTTGGTCTTTGTCAGCCTCTTCGCGGAATCGCTGGCCAGGATCGATCTGACGGGCAGCGCAGGTGAGATCGCCCGCACAATCGCCCTCCTTTCGCCCAACTACGAGGCTGCGGCGCGTGCCTCAGGCGGGGCAAGCCTGCCAAACCAGATTGCCCTGGGCGAGGTGACCACCAACCCGCCCGGCGAGCCAAGGGAGGCGGCCATCCACGAAGCCTTCACCAGCGCAAGGCCAAGGGCCGACCTGGTCGTCGGCGCGCAGCAGAAACGGCTGGGCGAAACGATCCTGCACCTGCTCCACATGCTGCACCAGGGCGCCGAAGGGGATCCGACCGCCCTGCGCGATGCCCTGGCCACCCTCCGCGCCATCGGGCTTGAGGATACGGCCCGCCGCGCCGCCCTCCAACTTCTGCTGCTGGAGGGGTGAGCGTGCAGAGCGATACCTTCCACTGGATTTCCAACTTCATCGAAGCCCAGGCCGCCGAACTGGGTGCCGCCACCAACACCCAACTGGCCTACGGCCGGGATCTGAAGGATTTCGACAGCTACCTTGCCCGTCAGTCCCGCGATTTCGCCTCCGCCAGCCGCGCGGATGTGGAGGCCTACCTGATCCACTGCGACGCACAGGGCCTTGCAAAATCCACCCGCGCACGGCGACTCTCGGCCATCAAGCAGCTCTACCGATTTGCCTTCGAGGAGGGGATGCGAGAGGACAACCCCGCCATCCAGATCGCGGGCCCCGGCCAGCAGAAGCGCCTGCCCAAGATCCTGTCGGAAGAAGAGGTCGACCGCCTGCTTTCTGCCGCCCGGGCGTCGGGGCGCAACCGGACCGACCGGCTGCGCAACACCTGCCTGATGGAGCTACTTTATGCCACCGGTATGCGGGTGACAGAGCTGGTCAGCCTTCCCATCGCCGCCACCCGGGGCGACCCACGCCTGCTGCTCATATCGGGCAAGGGCGGGAAGGAACGCATGGTTCCCCTCTCGCCCCCCGCGCGCGTGGCGCTGGCGGAGTGGCTGATCGAGCGGGACCGCATGGATGAGGCGGCACAGGCCAAGCGCAAGCCCGCTTCCCGCTTTCTCTTCCCCTCCCACGGCAAGTCCGGTCACCTGACACGGCACCGCTTTTACCTGCTGATCAAGGAATTCGCCGTGGCAGGCGGCGTTGAACCCAACAAGGTCACGCCCCACACCCTCCGCCACGCTTTCGCGACCCACCTGCTGGCCAATGGCGCGGACCTGCGCGCGATCCAGACCATGCTGGGCCACGCCGACGTGGCCACGACAGAAATCTATACCCACGTGCTGGAAGAGCGCCTGTCCGAACTGGTGCTGGAACGTCACCCTCTGGCCGAAGGGAACAAACGCAAATCGGGCGGCAAGGCACCCTCCGACGGTCAGTAACCGCCGAGTGGCGCCTTTCGGTACTCATTAGGCAAGCCGGCAAGCGCCATCTCCGCCACCGACCCCGCCGCCTCGCAGTGGCGCTTGCGGTTCCCTATGTTTCCTCGAACCAGCACCGTACGGCGCTTGGCCTGCCAACGCTCAACAGATCGCGGACGATGCCTTCCTCGAGACTGCAGCCGCACTCGTCTGCGGCACTGTCCAACTGGATCTCGAAGATCCCGGCAATCACCGGAGAGCCCAGTGACCGGATCATCGCGACGATCCTTGCGGGTGCCCCGCACTACGCCACTGTATCGCCAGTGCAGATCATCCGCGCGGGCGGAATGCCCAATCGCTCGGCCACCTCGATCATCACGGCCATGGCGGGGGCGTAGTAACAAGGGCCACCGAAGAGCAACAGTGGCCCGCGAAATCGCCGAAGTCCCGCTGCTGCATCGCATTCTCCGCCCCGCGCCCTTGATTGACGGCGCACGCATGCCCATAACCGTTGCAGTTCTCATCATATGGACCTTTTCGCACATGGAAACCGGTACCGCGCTTTTGGACAGCGCATTCTGGGTCAGCTCCGGCATCATCCTGTTCCTCCTCGTTCTCTCCGGCTTCTTTTCGGGTTCTGAAACGGCCTTGACCGCGGCCTCCCGTGGCAAGCTGCGTGCCCAGGCTGACAAGGGCTCCGGCGGGGCCCAGCGGGCGCTTGAGATCACCGAAGACAACGAACGCCTCATCGGCTCGGTGCTCCTGGGCAACAACCTGGTGAACATCCTGGCCGCCTCACTTGCCACGACCATGTTCACCCGTGTCTTTGGCGAAAGCGGGGTCGCCATGGCGACGCTGGTGATGACCCTTCTGGTTCTGGTCTTTGCCGAGGTCCTGCCCAAGACCTACGCCATTACCAACTCAGAGCGCGCCGCCGCCCTCGTCTCGCGGCCCATCGGCTTGGTGGTGCTGGTCTTTTCGCCGGTCGTCAGCGCCGTGCGTCTTTTCGTGCGGGGTATCCTGCGGGCTTTTGGGGTTCAGACCGACCCCGACAGCAACATCCTGGCCGTGCGCGAAGAGATTGCGGGTGCCCTGCAGCTTGGCCACTCCGAAGGAGTGGTGGAGAAGGAAGACCGGGACCGGATCCTTGGTGCGCTCGATCTGCGGGAGCGGTTCGTGGAGGAGATCATGCTCCACCGTTCGGGCATCGAGATGATCAACGCCGACAGTGAGCCTGCGGAGATGCTGGAGCAGTGTCTGCAGTCCAACCACACCCGCCTGCCCGTCTTCCGCGACGATCCCGAAAACATCATCGGCGTTATTCACGCCAAGGACCTGCTGCGCGCCATGTACAAGCTGATCGGCGGGCCCGAAGGGAATGCCGGTTCGCTGGTGCACTTCGATGTGGCCTCGGTCGCGATGAAGCCCTACTTCGTGCCCGAAACCTCGACCCTGGACGAACAGATGCGCCAGTTCCTGCGCCGCCGGACCCACTTTGCGCTGGTGGTGGACGAATATGGCTCGCTCCAGGGGCTGATCACGCTTGAGGACATCCTCGAGGAGATCGTGGGTGAGATTACGGATGAGTTCGACCCCGACGCGGACCACCCACTCGCTCCCGGCGAGGACGGACATTTCTACGTGGACGGTGCCATGACGATCCGGGACCTCAACCGCGCGACGGACTGGACCCTGCCGGACCTGGAGGCCAATACCGTGGCCGGACTGGTGATCCACGAAGCGCAGATGATACCGACACCGGGACAGGTCTTTTCCTTCCACGGGTTCCGGTTCGAGGTGATGGCGAAGGACGGGAACAGGATCACGCAGTTGAAGATCCGCCCGCTCTGATCCGAAGGATGCGTGGGGCAGGCCCCCGCGAACAATTCCTTGTTTCTTGCGGCGACGCTGTCGCCCCATGACCCCCCTGAAGTTTGTGCGACGAAGCAAAGCGGGGAGGGTTGAGTTCAGGCCCGCAGCCGCGCGCCCTTGGGATCGAAGGGGGGCTCTGCCAGGATGGTGGCGCGGTGGGGGCGGCCCAGGACCATGACCTCCACTTCATCGTCGGCGGCGGCACCCTGAACGAACCCAAGAGCGAGAGACTGGCCGACGGAATAGCCATAGGCCCCGGAGGTGACCCTTCCGATCCCCTTGCCATCCTTGAAGATTGGCTCACCGCCGGTGGCGTCGGCGTTCGACGCCGTGACGTCGACCTCATTAAGCGCCAGAATCACCAGCTCTTCGCGGGGTGCCTTTGCGAGCGACTCCTTTAGTGCGGCCTTGTTCAGGAAATCCTTGTCCAGCTTGCAGAGCCGGTCCAGCCCCACCTCCTGCGGCCAGTATTCGGGGGAGTATTCCCGGCTCCAGGAGCCGTAGCCCTTCTCGACCCGGAGCGACATGAGCGCACGTGAGCCGACGGGACCTGCGCCCACCTCCGCACCTGCGGCGATCAGGGCTTCGAAGAGGCGCGCCTGGTCTTCGGTCGCGCAGTGCAGTTCCCAGCCCAGATCGCCGGTGAAGCTTACCCGGAGCGCCAGGCAACTGATCCCCGCAATCTCAAGCCAGCGGGACCGCATGAAGGGAAAATCGGAGGTCTCCAGCGATGCGTTTGTGAGCCTTTGGAGCATGTCTCGCGCACGCGGCCCGGCCACGTTGAACCCGCACATAGCCTCTGTGTGGCTTTCGAAGGTGGTCTTTACGGGCAGGGGCAGCGCGCGGAAAAAGCGCTGGTGATAACGTTCGGCCATGCCGGAGCCGATGATCCAGAACTCCTCCTCCCCCAGCCGGGTGACCGTGAAGTCCCCGGCGATGCCGCCGTTGACCCCGATGAGCGGCGTCAAACAGGAGCGGCCGACGACAATGGGCATCCGGTTGGCGAAGAGCGCGTTGAGCCACGCCTCCGCCCCCGGCCCCGCCACGCGGTACTTGGCAAAGTTGGAGATGTCGATGATCCCGGCATTCTCCCGCAGCATCAGGCATTCCTTGCCCACCTGCTCCCACCAGCCCTGGCGGGTGAAGCCCTCGGTCTTGTCCTCCGCCCCCACGGGGTAGCCGTAATAGAGCGGGTGTTCCCACCCGTAGTTGAGACCGAAGACTGCGCCCAGGTCGCGCTGTGCGGCGTAGGCCGGGCGCTGGCGCATGGGACGGCCTGCGCTTCGTTCCTCGTTGGGGAAGTGGATCTTGAAGCGGTGGGCGTACTGGTCCCCCACCCGCGCCTTGGTGAAGGCGTGATCGGCCCAGTCGCCGAAACGGGCCATATCCCAGGCGAACATGTCATAGCGGCTTTCGCCGGAAGTGATCCAGTCGGCAGCCAGAAGCCCCATGCCGCCCGACTGCGAAAATCCGGGAATGATGCCGTTACAGCAGAAATAGTTCGACAGTTCCGGCACAGGGCCGAAGAGGACGTTGCTGTCTGGTGACCAGATCATGGGTCCGTTGATCACACGCTTGATCCCCGCCGTGCCCACCGCTGGCACCCGGTCAATGGCGCGCATCATGTTTTCCTCGATCCGCTCCAGATCGTCAGCGAAAAGCTCGTGCCCGAAGCCCTGCGGCGTCCCCTCCTCGGCCCAGAAGCGCAGATCGCGCTCGTAGGCACCGACCAGCAGGCCCTTGCCCTCTTGGCGCAGGTAATATTCCCCGTCCCGGTCCGCGACCGACGGCAGGCGACGATCCATTCCGGCAATCTCTGCGATGGTTTCGGTCACGAAATACTGATGCTCGGTGGGTTGCAGCGGAAGCCTTATCCCCGCCAGTGCCGCCACCTCACGGCCCCAGAGACCCGCAGCGTTGACGACCCATTGCGTCGCGATATCGCCCTTCTCTGTCCGCACGATCCAGGTGCCGTCGGGCTGCTGCTCTGTGCCCGTGACGGGGCAGAAGCGGACGATCTCGGCCCCCCGCTGCCGTGCACCCACGGCATAGGCGTTGGTCACGCCAGAGGGGTCCACGTTGCCGCCATTCTCTTCGAACATGATACAGCGGATGCCCTCGTAGTTGACCAGCGGATGCAGCGCCTCCGCCTCCGCCCGGCTCACCTCCCGGAATGGCAACCCGTAGTAGCGCGCCTTGGCCGCCTGCAGACGCAGCTGGTGTTCGCGCGCCTCCGTCTGGGCAAGGTAGAGGGAGCCGGGCTGGAAGACACCGCAGCTTTGGCCCGTCTCCGCCTCAAGCGCGTTATAGAGGTCCATGGTGTAGTTCTGGATGCGGGTGATGTTGTTGTTGTCGTGCAACCCGTGGATGTTGGCGGCTGCATGCCAAGTCGAACCGGAAGTCAGTTCCGACCGTTCTAGGAGCACCACGTCGGTCCAGCCCGCCTTGGCCAGATGATAGAGGATCGAGCAGCCGATGACGCCGCCTCCGATCACGACGGCCTGGGCATGGGTTCGCATTTGGGGCTCCTGATGCAGGTGGTCTGGCCCAATCTGGCCCCGTGACCGCATCGTGGTTTGCCCAAACGCGACAGGTTTCGTCGCAGCCTGCCCTTCTTGGCTACTTGTCGTTCGCCCGTTCGATCTGCGTTTCAACCTCACGCACCATGGCCGGTTCCAGAATCGCGCAAAGCCTTTCCCGGTCGCGGTAGAAATCCATCTGCTCAAGCGCCCGGCGCAGGGTGACCTTGGCGGCCGTTTCCGCCGCCTGACGCAACCCCTTGTCGGGATGCTGGGCAAGGGCGCTAAAGGCCTTTTGCATCCTCTGTTGCACTTCCACCAGCATCACGCCGTCGCGGGCCAGCGTGCCGAAGCCGTCTTCGAGCAAATCGCCAGGATCCAGCGGACGCACGTAGAGGCGGTCCAGAATCTCTTGCTCCCGATCCTTCTCTACCTCGTCTTCATAGAAGGTCAGAACCCGCCCGATGCGGGTGATCATGTCGATGGCCGTACCGGGATCGTTTATCCCCGGTGACAGGGCGCGGGACGCCACTTCGCCCATGGTGATAAGGCCAAAGCGTGGATCCTGGTCGTAGGTGCGCACATCACCCAGCTTTATATTTGCCCGGATCGCCTCTTCGAGGCTTTCGAAGTCGGTCTCTATTTCTTCATCGCTGGGACAGTCCCGGAAGTGGGCAAGGGGCGCATTTAGGAAAACGAATCCACCGATGTTTGCATCGAGGTAGATTTCCTTGCCGAAGGCGCGTGCCGCCTGCTGCAGCGCTTCGGGATAGATGTACTGGACATAGCCGCTTTCATTCGCAGTGATCTGGTCGACGTCGTCAGGAATGTCCCCGGTCAGCGGATTGGCCCCAAGGCAGGGATTGCGGAGTCTCTCCCTGAAGCAATCCCGGGTCACATCCTCAATCTGACGGGCCGTATTGATCAGGCTTCCCAGGGTCTGAAGATGCAGGACCCAGCGGATGAGGTAGATCACGATGAGCGCGATGACCGCCGCCGTCACGAAGAAGAGCACTGGCGCGCTGTTGTCAGTAAAGACATCGAGTTCGCGCAGGACGATCCCTGTCAGGGCGTAGACATAAGCGCCTATGAAAACGGCGAGGGTGTTCTGAGTGGTCCGGTCCTCAATGATCAGCCGGTGGACACGCGGCGTCCACTGCTGGGAGGAAGAACGATAGACCGTCACCATCACGGTGAGCGAGAAGGTGGTCACGGCCAGCATCGCGTTGGCAATGATGTTGAGCAGACGGTCCGCCGCTGCACCATCCAGCTTGATACCGATATTTTCGGGCAGAAGAGCTTCGACTAGGGGCGCAATGGCGAGGGTGACGAAGGCCAAAAGGCCCATGCCCAACACCCGCACCCAAAGCTTGCTGGTATAGTGCCGCAATCTGCGCAGAAGCGTCTTGGGATAGAGTTTCAACAGCCACATGGAGAGGAAGCTAGCACATAAGGTCGGCGAACCAAGCGGCATCTCCCCCTGCGTTGATGGTCGGGATGCGACGGGACCTGTCGGAAAAGACCAAGCCGACCACCGTTGTCGGGGCAAGAAGGGACCATGGACAGGAGAGAGTTATGAAAGATCAAGCGCGTGTGGTCATCATCGGCGGCGGAGTCGTGGGGGCCTCGGTCCTCTACCACCTGACCAAGCTGGGCTGGTCCGACGTGATGCTGGTGGAACGCTCAGAGCTCACCTCAGGCTCCACCTGGCACGCGGCCGGGGGCTTTCACACGCTCAACGGGGACACCAACATGGCGGCCCTGCAGGGCTATACCATCCGGCTTTATCGGGAGTTGGAGGAGATCACGGGCCTCTCCTGCGGTCTGCACCACGTGGGTGGCGTGACCCTCGCCGACAATCAGGACCGCTTCGACATGCTGTTGGCGGAGCGGGCCAAGCACCGCTTTATGGGGCTGGAAACGGAGATCGTCGGCCCCGATGAGATCAAGCGCATCGCACCCGTGACAAACACCGACGGCATCATCGGCGCCCTCTACGATCCACTCGACGGGCATCTGGACCCGTCGGGGACCACGCACGCCTACGCCAGGGCCGCGCGCCTGGGCGGCGCCACGATCGAGACACACTGCATGGTGCAGGAGACCAACCAGCGCCCCGACGGCACCTGGGACGTAGTGACCGACAAGGGCACAATTCACGCGGAGCATCTGGTAAACGCGGGCGGCCTCTGGGCACGTGAGGTGGGGGCGATGGCGGGCGTCTACTTCCCTCTCCACCCGATGGAACATCAGTATCTGGTCACCGAAGCCGTGCCGCTCATCGAAGAGATGATGGCCGACGGCAAGGAGCACCCCCATGTGATGGATCCAGCGGGCGAAAGCTACCTCCGCCAGGAAGGGCGCGGGCTATGTATCGGGTTTTACGAACAGAAATGCCGCCCCTGGGCGGTGGGCGGCACGCCCTGGTCCTTCGGCCAGGACCTTCTGCCGGATGACTACGACAAGATTGAGGACTCCATCGCTTTCGCCTACAACCGCTTCCCCGATCTGGAGCGCGCCGGGATTAAGAACGTGATCCACGGACCCTTCACCTTTGCCCCCGATGGCAACCCGCTGGTGGGTCCGGTACCGGGGATGCGCAACTACTGGTCGGCCTGCGGGGTGATGGCGGGATTCAGCCAGGGTGGCGGCGTGGGCCTGACGCTCGCGCAATGGATGATCGAAGGGGAGCCTGAACGGGACGTGATGGCCATGGACGTGGCCCGTTTCGGGGACTGGATCACCCCGGGCTATACCCTGCCCAAGGTCATCGAGAACTACCAGAAACGCTTTTCAGTCGCTTACCCGAACGAGGAATTGCCCGCCGCCCGGCCCCACCGGACGACACCCATGTATGACATCTTTACCCAGCTGGGTGCGGTCTGGGGTCAGCAATATGGGCTGGAGGTGGTCAATTACTTCGCGCAGGGCAATGAGCCCACCTACGAAACCCCATCATTCCGCCGCTCCGAAGCCTTCAACGCGACAGGCCGGGAGGTGCGCGGGGTGCGCGAGCGGGTCGGCATCAACGAGGTTCAGAACTTCGGCAAGTACCTTGTCACGGGAACCGGCGCCCGGAACTGGCTGGACCGCATCATGGCAGGCCGCGTGCCCAAAGTGGGGCGGCTGTCGCTCACCCCCATGCTGTCTGAAAAAGGCAAGCTGATCGGGGATTTCACCATCTCCTGTCTTGACGAAGAGTGCTTTCAGCTGACCGCCTCCTACGGCTCGCAAGCGTTCCATTATCGTTGGTTTATCAGCTATTTGGAGGGTGACGTTCAGGTCGAAAACATCTCTGACAGCCGGACCGGCTTCCAGATCGCAGGGCCCCTGGCACGCCACGTTCTGCAAGCGGTGACGCTGAAGGATGTCTCGGACATGGCCTTCATGGACGTACGCCCCTTGGTGGTCGGACAGGTGGACTGCATCGTCCAGCGGGTGAGCTACACCGGCGATCTCGGCTTTGAAATCTACTGCAACCCGATGGATCAACGCACCCTCTGGCAGACACTCTGGGAGGCAGGCGCGCCCCATGGCATGGTCCCTTTCGGCATGCGCGCGATGATGTCGTTGCGACTCGACAAGTATTTCGGCTCCTGGATGGCGGAATTTTCGCCGGATTATACGGCGGCGGAGACGGGGATGGACCGCTTCATCAGTTTCAAGAAGAACGTTGAGTTCATTGGGCGTGCGACGGCAGAAGCGGAGCGGGCCGATCCCCCTGCCCGGCAACTTGTTGCCTTCGAGGTCGACGCAGAGGATGCGGACGTGCACGGCTATGAACCGATTTGGCTTGACGGTGCCGTGGTGGGCTTCTGCACCTCGGGCGGCTATTCGCACTTCGCGGACAAGTCCATCGCCCAGGGGTTCGCCCCCCGCGACCGGGCCGCAGAGGGGCTGGCGGTGGAGATCGAAATTCTTGGCCAGATGAGGCCCGCGCGGATCATCACAACCCCGCTTTTCGATGCCGACGGGGCACGGATGCGCGGCTGAGCCAAGGGGCGCCTCGCCTCCCCTTCACTTTGCCAAAAAGCCTCCGGGGGCGTCGCGGCCTGCCGCGACGGGGGCTAGCCTCTTCTTCTCCGCCTCGGCAAAAGGGGGATAGGCCGCGACGCCGACCCGCTGTAGGATTTGCGCCCATGCCCATTGACCTGCCCATCATCATCCTCGCTGCCGGAAGCGCCTCGCGCATGCGGGGGCGCGACAAGCTCATGGAGGATGTCGGTGGCGTCCCGCTCCTGCGCGCACAGGCGGTCAAGGCCCGGGCGGTAACGAAAGGTCCGGTGATCGTGGCCCTGCCCCCGCCGCCCCATCCGCGCTACGACGCGCTGGATGGACTGGAAGTGCTCTGCCTGCCTGTCGCGGCGGCGGCGGAGGGGATGAGCGCCAGCCTGCGGACGGCCTTTGCCGCGCTGCCGCGGGATGCGGCCTGCGCGATGATGTACCTTGCCGACCTGCCCGACCTGACAGAGGACGATCTGCGCAAGGTGGCGGAGGCAGTTGATCTGGGGAGCGACACACTCATCTGGCGCGGCGCGACGGAGGCTGGCGCGCCGGGACATCCGATTGTCTTCCACCGCGCCCTCTTTGACCACTTCGCGACGCTCAAGGGCGACGGCGGCGCGCGCGAGGTGGTCGCAGCGGCGGGCAACCGGGTCACGCTGGTGCCCCTGCCCGGGGACCGGGCGCGCGCGGATCTGGATACGCCGGAGGATTGGGCGCGCTGGCGGCGGGACACTTCAGGATCGCAGTCCCGGACTTGATCCGGGACCTCCGCGTGAAAGAGAGGCCGCGGATCAAGTCGGGGGCTGCGTTTCACCAGCTTGCGCCAACATCCGCGCGTGACCCTCGCGCACCCGCGCCTCACAGGCCGCGGCCAGCGCCTTGCGGTCGGCAAAATCGGCCACCCTGAGCGGCGGGTGGTAAATCACCTCCACCCGCCCCTGCCGTGCGGGCGCGAGGGTGGCGATGAGGTGACCGCCAAAGGACATGTCCCCCCACCAGCCGTAGAAACGCTCTTCTTCCCCTGCAGGCGCGCTGTAGAGCACCGATACGGGCTGGACCCAGATGGCATCGCGCAATTCCTGCGCGAAAAAGGACTGGAAAAGCGTGGTTTTGAAGGTGAGCACCCGGCGGCCGTCCGTGCTGGTCCCTTCGGGGAAGAACAGAAGCTTGTGCCCGGCCAGCAGGCGCGCCTGAAAGAGGGCCGTCTGTTCGCGGGCCCGCGCCGGGTTGCGTTCGATGAAGACCGTGCCCGTGGCACGCGCCAGCCAGCCTATGCCGGGCCAGCTTGCCACTTCGGATTTGGAGACGAAGTAGATCCGTTTGGCGGCGTTCAGCACGAAGATGTCAAGCCAGGAGGCATGGTTGACCACCACCGCCCCGTTCTGCGCCATGGGTGCGCCGTGGATGACGTGGCGCAGGCCAAGGATGCGCAGGGCGTTGCGACAAACGAAAACGGTAATATGGGGCGTGACGGGCCGATTGAGCCCGCAGAGCGGGCGCTCGATCAGCCGCGCCAGCAACAGGATGGCTAGGCCCCCGAAAACCAGCACCGCCAGCAGAAGCGCCCGGGTGGCGACACGGATCCAGCCCGGTCCCGTGATCGGGCGATGCTTGGGGGGAATGCCGCTGTCCCAGATCGTCGTCATCGCGCCCCGCCCGCGTAGATGCGCGCCTGTCGCTCACTCAACCTTTCCGTGTCGAGGATCAGACAGATATCGGTGGTGTTGAAGGCATAATCGACAAAGGCCCCCTCGCCCACAACCCCCCCGAGCCGCAGGTAGGCCTTGATCAGGCCGGGCATCTGCTGCATCGCCCCGCGGCGGTCCAGCTGCGCCTCCGGGATCAGGTTCATCTCCTGGTAGGCCCTATCCCTGGCGCGAACCCGCAGTTCTGGCGGTGCCAAATGACGGTGGTGCAGCAGCGACAGGGGTGCAGCCAGGGCGTCAGCGTCGGTGCCGTGAAAGCTGGCGACGCCAAAGAGGATCTCGATCTCATGCTCGGCCACGTAATCCGCCAGGCCTGACCAGAGATGATGCAGGCCGATGCCGCCGCGGTAGTCGAAATGCAGACAGGAACGGCCCAGTTCCAACAGGCGTCGCCCCGAGCGCAAAAGCGGGGCCAGATCGTACTCAGCCGCCGAGTAGAATCCCCCCGCCTCCGCCGCGCGATCGGCCCGCATCAGACGGTAGACACCGACGATCCGGTCCGTGGCTGTGTCGATCAGCAGCAGATGGTCGAAGAAGGGATCGAAGCGGTCCCGCTCAAGCCGCCGCTGGTGGTCGACGAGCTCACCGCCGCCGCCCAGTTCGGTCACGAAGACATCGTAGCGCAGGCGCTGGGCTGCCAGCAAATCCTCCGGGCTGCGTGCCAGTCTGACCTCGAATGCTGTGGCCATTGTTCCGGCCATACGCCCGTCCTTTGCGATCCCCGCTGCCTGATAGGCAAATCCAGAGCCCTGCGCAACAGCACCACGGTTCCCACGCAGATGTGATCTCCTTAAGGTTGTGTTAACACTTTCGGGGTGATGTTAAGAAACCGGAAAGGATGTTCAGTCATCAAAGACGGGCATTAACTCAACGCGAAGGCTGTCGATGACCACCTTACCCTTGTCCCGGAAATTCGCAGTGACCTTTCCGCCGATGTTGCTTTGCACTTGGCCCACGCCCCAGTCCGGCTGTCCGGGGTGTCGCACCAGCATGCCGGGAGTCAACATCGCATTGAGATCGTCCATGGGGGTCCGCCTTGGGGTTCGGGGGCTCTGATGCCGGTGTCTGAAACGGATCTGGCCGCGCTGATTGGCAGCCGCATATGCCATGATCTGATATCCCCGATCGGGGCAATCAACAATGGGCTTGAACTGTTGCAGATGTCAGGTGACGGCGCGGGCCCTGAAATGGGCCTGATCGGCGAAAGCGTGGAAAGCGCCAGCGCGCGCATCCGCTTTTTCCGCATCGCTTTTGGCGCGGCGGGCGAGCAGATGGTCGGCCCGGGCGAGGTTTCCTCCATCCTGCGGGATCTTTATGACGGCGGGCGGCTGTCGATCGTCTGGGACAGTGATGTGCCCCAGCCGCGTACTTCGGTACGGCTCGCCTTTCTGGCGATCCTGTGCCTGGAAACGGCGCTGCCCTACGGCGGCATCATCCAGATTTCAGAGCGCAGGGGCCAGTGGCAGGTCGAGGGCACCGCGGAGCGGATCGGCGAGAACGATGAGCTCTGGTCCTTGCTGGCGGAAAGCGCGGCGGACAGGGATCTGCAGCCCGCGCACGTTCAGTTTGCCCTGCTTCCCATCATCGCCCGCGAAGATGGACGAGAACTGGGCCGGGCCATCACCAATAGATCGGTCACGCTGACCTTCTGACCGCCTCAGCCGCGGACCGTCCCGTCCCCGGTGACAAGGTATTTGAAGCTGGTCAGTTGCTCTGCCCCGACGGGGCCGCGTGCGTGCATCTTGCCGGTGGCGATTCCGATCTCGGCCCCCATTCCGAATTCGCCCCCGTCGGCAAATTGGGTGGAGGCATTGTGCATCAGGATGGCACTGTCGAGGCGATCCATGAACTCAGCCGCCGCATGCACGTCCTCGGTCAGGATACAGTCGGTATGGTTCGAGCCGTAGGTACGGATATGGTCAATCGCCGCCTCCATATCGGGCACCGTCCGGGCGGCGATGATCATGTCGAGGTACTCGCGGCCCCAGTCCTCGGCTTCCGCGGGCGTGGTGCCTTCGATCCGTTGCAGGGCCTCATCGGCGCGCACCTCGACGCCCGCGTCGATCAGGGCGCGGATCAGGCCCCGGCCAATGGTATCTGCGATATCCTGATGGATCAGCAGGCATTCGGCAGCGCCACAGATGCCCGTGCGCCGGGTCTTGGCGTTAAGCACGACCTTGAGCGCCTTTTCGGGGTCCGCGTCACGGTCCACGTAGATGTGAACGATGCCCTCCAAATGGGCAAAGACCGGCACCCGCGCCTCCCGCTGAACCAGCCCGACGAGACCCTTGCCGCCGCGTGGAACGATAACATCGATGGAATCAGTCATCTTGAGCATCTCACTAACCGCCGCGCGGTCCCGGGTGGGCACCAGCTGGATCGTATCCTCGGTCAGATTGGCGGCGCGCAGACCTTCCTGCAGGCAGGCGTGGATGGCGCGGGAGGAATAAAAGCTCTCCGATCCGCCACGCAGGATCACGGCATTCCCCGCCTTGATGCAGAGGGCTCCGGCATCTGCCGTGACGTTGGGTCGGCTTTCGTAGATCACCCCGATCACGCCCAGGGGTGTGCGCACCCGGCGGATCTTGAGGCCCGAGGGTTGGGCCCATTCGGCGATCACGTCGCCCACCGGATCCTTTTGCTCAGCCACGCTGCGCAGACCGTCGACCATGCCCTGAATTCGGTCTTCGTCCAGCATCAGTCGGTCCATCATCGCATCCGAAAGCCCCTTTTCCCGGCCATAGTCGAGATCCTTCACATTGGCCTTCAGGATATCGCCCCGATTTTTCCAGACGGCTTCAGCGGCCGCGATGAGGGCGGCGTGCTTGCGTTCCGCGCTGGCCGTGGCGAGTTGGGCTGCCGCCGCTTTGGCGCGGGTGCCGATGTCAGCCATGAGGGCTGGGATGTTGTCCGTATCTTTCATGAAGTCGAGCCTGTTCGTGCGGAGTGGTTCAAAGAGATCTTATGCCTCCGGCGGGGATTTTGACCCATTTGGAAGATCATAGTGCCATATCGTCCCGGTGGATCAAAGCGGCCCTGCCTGGGTAGCCGAGAAGGGCTTCGATCTCGGCGCTTTGGTGGCCTGCGATCTGGCGGGCTTCGGGTGCCGAATAGCGCGTAAGGCCGAGGCCCGCGGCCTGACCCGCTGGGTCGAGCATCTGGATGCAGTCACCGCGGCCAAAGCTGCCCTCAACGCCCGTGACGCCTGCGGGCAGAAGCGATTTGCCGCGTTTCAGGGCCGCCACCGCGCCCGCGTCCAGGCTGACGCTGCCGCGGGGTTTCATGGCGGCGATCCAGCGCTTGCGCGCTGCCTGCGGATCGGTCTGGGCGGTGAACCAGGTGGCGTTGGCCCCGTCCTGCAGGGCCCGCAGGGGCCGCAGAGCGGAACCTTCGGTGATGGCCATGGCGCAGCCCGCCGCAGTGGCGGTTCTGGCGGCCATGAGCTTGGTCTTCATGCCGCCCTTGGAGAGGCCCGAACCTGCGTCTCCGGCCATGGCCTCGATCTCGGGCGTGATGCGCTCGATCAGATCGAAACGGCGCGCGGCGGGGTCGGTGACCGGGTTGGCGGAGTAGAAGCCATCCACGTCCGAGAGGAGCACCAGCTGGTCTGCTCCGACCGTCACGGCGATCTGGGCGGCGAGACGGTCATTGTCGCCAAAGCGGATTTCATCCGTGGCGACCGTGTCATTTTCGTTCACGATCGGCACGACGCCCAGCGTCAGGAGCTGTTCCAGCGTCGCGCGGCTGTTGAGGTAGCGGCGGCGGTTGGCGCTATCCTCCAGTGTCACCAGCACCTGGGCGGTGGTGATGCCGTGGGGGGCAAGCGCCTCCTCGTAGGCGCGGGCAAGGCGGATCTGGCCGACGGCGGCGGCGGCCTGGGATTGTTCCAGCGGGAGGGTCGTGACGGGCAGACCCAGCACCCCGCGCCCCAACGCGATGGAGCCCGAGGAAACCACGATCACGTCCGTGCCGAGACCCTTTAGCCAATGTACGTCCTGCGCGAGCGCGTGCAGCCAGTCCGAGCGCAGCGCGCCTGTGCTGCGCTCTACCAGGAGGGCCGAGCCGATCTTGACGACCAGCCGACGGGCGGAGGTCAGGGATGCCATGGCTCTTCCTTCGCAGCGAGCCTGTGGCGCAGCCGGTCTTCGTCGATTTCGGCCCGCAGTGCGCGCAGTACCTCGGTCAGTCCTTCGCGGGCCACGCCGGACATGAGCATGATCGGGCCACCGGAAGCCTTTTCCAATTCGGATGAAGCGCTTGCACGCTCTTCTTCATCAAGTGCATCAATCTTGTTCAGCACCGTGATGCGGGGCTTATCGGCCAGCTCGCCGCCGTAGGCCTCCAATTCATGGATGATCGTCCGGTAGTCTTCGGCAATTGTCTCGGAAGTGCCATCGACCAGATGCAGAAGGACCGAGCAGCGCTCCACATGGCCCAGGAATCGGTCGCCGATCCCCCGCCCCTCGTGCGCACCGGCGATGAGGCCGGGAATGTCGGCCACAACGAATTCGGTATTGTCCACGCCCACCACACCAAGGTTGGGATGCAGCGTGGTGAAGGGGTAATCCGCGATCTTGGGCCGCGCGTTCGAGGTGGCGGCGAGAAAGGTAGACTTGCCCGCATTGGGCAGGCCCAGAAGCCCCACGTCGGCGATCAGCTTGAGGCGCAGCCAGAGGGTGCGTTCCACCCCTTCCTGACCGGGATTTGCGCGGCGCGGGGCCTGGTTGGTAGCGCTCTTGAAGTGCAGGTTGCCCCAGCCACCGTTGCCGCCGCGGGCCAACTGGACCCTTTGGCCGACCTCTGTCAGGTCCGCGATGACCGTTTCCTGATCCTCATCGAGAATCTCTGTCCCAACGGGCACCCGCAGCAGGATATCGTCCCCGTCCTTGCCGGTCCGCTGCTTGCCCATACCCGGCTGGCCGTTCTTGGCAAAGAAGTGCTGCTGGTAGCGGAAGTCGATGAGGGTGTTCAGCCCCTCCACCGCTTCGGCCCAGACCGAGCCGCCGCCGCCCCCGTCACCGCCGTCCGGACCGCCGAATTCGATGTATTTCTCGCGCCGGAAGGATACGCAGCCGCCCCCGCCCGCGCCGGATCGGATGTAAACTTTGGCGAGGTCGAGAAACTTCATCGGGGGGCCTTTCGGGGCTTAGAGCTTGCGGCTGTAGGTCCAGGTGGGTACGGCAGCGTCGCGCGCCAGGCAATAGGTTTCCGCATCGCCCAGATAGACAAAACCCGCGTTCATCAACACCTTGGCCGAGGCCGGGTTGTCATGGAAGACCGAGGCGAACATGGCGTCGTTGGCCAGCGGGTTTTGGCTGACCAGGGCCTGCACGGCATCTGACGCGATGTGGGTGTTCCAGAAGGCCGGTGCCACCCAGTAGCCCACTTCAGACTGGTTTCGGTCCAGCCGGGTGAGCGAGATGACGCCCATCACCTCGGCCCAGCCGGATTTGATACCGTCCATGACCCAGACGTCCTCATCCCGCGGCTCAGCCATGGATCGGGTGATGAATGCATCAATGGTCCCGGGCGGCAGCGGATGGGGGATGGAGGTGGTGGTCAGGGCGACACGCGGGTCACTTGCGTACATCTCCACCAGGCCCAGATCGGACCGGCGCAGAGGCCTGAGATCAAAGCGCGCGGTTTCGATAAGCGCCTGATTGACAATGGGTTGCGGTTGAATTGTCATATTCCTCCTCCGAACAATACGAAAAGGACAGAGGCCACCGTGAGGCCCGCCAGTGTCCACATTAAATAAGGTTCCGCCGCCGTCCCCGCGAGGGTTGCTGCGATCCGATCACCGGCAAGTGTCCAGATGGGATGCATCAGGGCCTGACAGGAAAAGAGCACTGCAGCGATGGTTGCCGTGGCGATAAAGGGATCCGTGCCGGGGCCCACGAATGCGGTGAAGCTGCCCACGATCATGGCCCAGGCCTTGGGGTTGAGCGGGTGCACGACCAGCCCCGCCAGGAACCCCGGTGCACGGGTATCGCCCTGCCCGGGGGAGAGCCGCAGATTGGCAACTTTCCACGCGAGCCACGTGATATAGGCGGCGGCGGCATATTTGAGCACTTCGAACAAGAGCGGCACCCGGTCAGCCAGTTCCATCAGGCCGAAGCCGATGGGCCAGATGATAAGCTGTTTACCCAGAGCCACGCCCGCGACAAAGGGCAAGGCCGCGCGAAAGCCAAAGCGTGCGCCGGTGGCCAGAAGCGCCATGTTGGCGGGACCCGGCGTGCCGATCTGGCTGGCCGCGAAGATGGCGAGGGGGGCAAGGGCGATGCTCATGCCGATGCCCGCCAGTCCCGCGCCAACAGGCCCATCATGACTTCATCGAACCATTCGTCCCCGATCAGGGCAGCCTCCCGCCCACACCCCTCAACGACAAAGCCTACTTTCCGGTAGCAGGCGATGGCCCTTTTGTTGAAGGCAAGCATACGGATGGACAAGCGGTTAAGGCCGAGCGTGTTGAACGCATATTCAAGGACCAGCCATGTCGCCCGCGTTTCCAGTCCCTTGTTCAGCCTTTGCGGATCGAGGATACCGATGGCATAGCTGGCTTTGCGGGCATGTTCGTTCACTGAATGCAGGCGCAGGCCTCCGATCATGGCCCCTGACAGTTCAATCACCCGGGCAAGCGGTTCGAGGCCGTCGGCTTCGACCCATCCCGCCGCCTGTTTCTGTGCTATCGGCCGTACGGAAGCGGGGTCTCCACCGAAAAGATGAATGATCTCAGGAGGATTTCCCAGAGCCACGCGCGCCGCCACGTCACCTTCCAAAGGACCGCGCAAACGCAGATCACCGTCCATCAGCGTCGGGCGCGTCGGATAGGTCATGGCTCCCCTCCTCTGAATGACGGGATAAAGAATCGGGTTGAATGAAAAGAGAAAGGGACCGGCGTTTCCACCGATCCCTGATTGTGTCAAAACCTTTTGGGTACGGCTTACTCTGCGGCCTCGGCCACTGGCAGGACGGAGATGAAGGTGCGGTTCTTCAGTCCTTTGTGGAACTGAACGGCACCGTCAACCGTCGCAAAGATCGTGTGATCCTTGCCCATGCCAACGCCTTCGGCCGGCCAGAACTTGGTGCCGCGCTGACGGACGATGATGTTGCCGGGGATCACAGCTTCGCCGCCGTATTTCTTGACGCCAAGACGGCGACCGGCTGAGTCGCGTCCGTTACGGGATGAGCCGCCTGCTTTTTTATGTGCCATTTGGTCTCTCCTTAGCCTTTAGCCAATTCTTTGGCCTGTGCGATCCAGTCTTCACGACCGACACGACCCTTGAATGACAATTTCTCTTCAATAGCTTCCACGTCCGCATCTGTCCACGCTGCGATCTGCGCGAATGTCGTAACACCCTCGCCGTGCAGCTTCTTGACGATCACGGGACCCACGCCGGAGATCTGTGTCAGATCATCGCCGTCGGATTTGGCCGCTTTCTTGGCCTTCGGGGCCGCTTTCTTTTCTTCCTTGGCCTCTGCCTTGGGCTTTTCCGCCTTGGGCTCTGCCTTTTTGGTCGGCGCTGGCTTGGCCTTCTTCTCTTTTGCCTCACCCTCGACCACGCGTTTGGCCATTTCGGCCTGCTCGGTCTTGTTGGTGGTGTAGCGCTCTTCGATGGCTGCCACGGCGGAGGCCGATACGGAGCCGGTGCCCACAGCCGCCATCACCTTGGACTTCCCCGCGCCGGAGGCGAGGATGTCGGTGATCTTGACCAGGGTCAGCTTCTGACGGTGGCCCTTGGTCCGCTTGGAGCTGTGCTTCCGGCGGCGCTTGACGAAGTGAATGACCTTTTCGCCCTTGATCTGGTCGACGACCTCGGCCTGAACGGCGGCGTCTTCGACCAGCGGCGCGCCGACCTGCGGTGTGTCACCGCCCAGCATCATCACTTCGTTGAATTGAACTTTGTCTCCGGCGTTTGCCGCAATACGCTCCACTCGGAGCATGTCGCCTGAGGCGACCTTGTATTGCTTACCGCCAGTCTTGATGACCGCAAACATTGCGTCTTCCTTTTGCTTCCGCGTCCTTCGGTCCCCGTTTCCGGGAGTTTCGGTCTGGGGTCGATCCCCGGCACCACCTCGAACAGCGCGCCCGTTGGGGCGTCATTGAACATCGTCCCGGACACAGGTTCTCCTGCCGGGATGGGGGCTTATCGGGGCAACGGGGGGCCAAGTCAAGCGGGTTTTGCGGCTTTCTTTCCGCCCTGCGTTCGAGAGCAATTTGCAGCCTCTCAGAGTTCTTCCGCCCTCATGTTAAGCGCCACCGCAAGGCCAAGTGAATAGGAGATATCCTCGTAGGCCTGGCCGAACCCATCAAAGAGCGCCCGATTGAGGGCGCGTCCCGCTTCGGTCCGCGCAAAGGCGATATAGGTGTCCAGGTCATCATCGCTGAGCGGATGATAGGCCAGCAGCAGATAGGCAAAGAGCCAGGCGGTGGTGTCCGCCGTCGTCTCTTCCATGTCTCCCTGAACGTCCGCCAGCATGTCTTCTTCAGACATGGTCACGGCATCCCCCTCCGCAAGGCCCCGCATGAAAAGCAGATTGGCGTTCATGGCGCTGGTTACGTTGCGGGTGATCATGTCGCCCGCCTCGATATAGGCCGTCACGCGGGCGAGGCGTGGATCGTCCGTTCCGGCAAGGGCGGCATAGCGGTCGCGCGCGGCCGCCTCTACGTCAGGATTCCCGATGGCGCGCCGGGCGGAGTTTTCCAGCTCGACGATGCGACCGCCCAGATCGGTGCTGTAAAAGTCGATCACCACCTCACGCATCTCCCCCTGCAACGCCGACGCCAGTTCCGTGCGCACCCGTTCGGCCATCCGGTTTGGATCGTAAATGGCCGCAACCTGCTGCTGCCACCCCGGACCGCCCTGCCCGTTCAGCATTTCATCATTCAGCTTCTGCGCATAATCCTGCCCTTCGAGACTGAGAATCTGCGTCGCTTCATCCAGCTTCAACACGTCGACCAGCACTGTCAGTCGCGCGTCGGCGAGCGCGATCTGCATTGAGCAGAGCCAGAGCAGCGAACCCAGAAATAGTGCGCGGGACATCACAGATCCTGACTGGGCTGCATGTCGGCAAGTCGGGCGGCCACCGCCTCGAACCGGTTGGCCATGATCTCGTACTGCACGGCATTCATCAGCTCATAAACCTTGCGCATCTTGGGATGTTCCAGCGCCTCGGCGTAGGCGGTCAGTTCCCTGTCCGAGAAGGACTGGTAGGTATAGGCGGCGTTGGCAAGCGCATTGGCCTTGATCCGTGTGCGCATATCGCCCTCCTGGCTGCGCAGGGCCTCCCGCAGGTCGGGCTCATCCATGCGCAGTTCGATGACCCCCGCACCCGCTGCGGCCATGAGGAAGCGCACCTGCACCTCATGAATGGCACGGATGGAGCTATCCTCGCTGCCACTGGCATCGTTCAGACGCTTGAGGATTTCCAGACGTGGGCTGCCCAGCCGGACAAGACCCGCGACGATGGCCTGACCCGCTTCGGTCTTGAGCGCGTCGTCCTCCTCCATGTGGCTGTCGTTCTCAACCTCCACCAGGCGCTGGCCCAGGCCGGAGGCGTAAAAGTCCGACGCGTGGGTCAGCAGATCATCCGTCAGGGCCCGGCCAAGGATGTCACCGGCCATGTCATGCATGAGGTCTGTATCAAAGACCTCTCGCACAAGGCGGGACCATTCGGACCCGAAGGCCGCTGCCTCGATCCCCAGCATACTGGGGGCGCTGTCGGCTGAAAGCCGGATGCTCTCCAGTGCAACGTCAAAGCCGGTGGTCTCAAGAAAGGCTTCGATGCGCGCCTCATTGGCCGCGCGCGCGCCCGGGGCGGGCAGGATCAGGGTCAGCGCCAACAGGAGCGCGGGCAAGAAAGTCAGGGGTAATTTGGGAAGGCGGTGCATGGACGTTTCCTTGGATCGATGTGCAAGAATAGGCTATCCACAGATGGGGGCAAAGGTTTTCCGCACCACGCGGCAAAAGCGCGCTGAACGCCTCTTGCCATGGGATGCGAAGGCGACTAAACGGGCCGCCCAGACCCTTCGCGGAGAGGTGCCGGAGTGGTCGAACGGGGCGGTCTCGAAAACCGTTGTGGGTGCAAGCCCACCCAGGGTTCGAATCCCTGTCTCTCCGCCACACTGCACACAGTCCGGTTGTCAGACCCGTCGGCTCACCCCATTCCGATATCGCCCGTGGCGAAGGGATCGTCGATTACCCCGACAAGGCTGACGAGGAAGGAGCCGGTCTCGGGGTCGATGGCGGCGTCGTAGGCTGCTTCGATCAGGTCAAGGGCGGCGTCGAGGCTGGGCTGCCCACCGTCGAAGGTGTCCATGACCGTCCCTGCGGCATCGACATCATTGAGACCCTTGATAGCGGAAAAGAGCACACCGAGGTCTACAAGACCCTGCAAATAAGCCACATCGGCCGCTTTCTGCGCCACGAAATCGGGAGCCGTCCCGTCGGGTGCAGCGGCGCGCGCGCCCTCCAGGACGGCAAGCACGAGCTTTTCCGGACCCAGGGCCCCTTCCTCGATCACCCTGGTCCAGAAGACCTTGCCCTCCGTATCGGCAGCCCGGTTCAGTACGTTCTGATAGATCGCGTCAACCAGCGCGCCGGAGTCAGACAGGTCGGGATATAGTGCGCGGAATTCATCCTGATCAAAGAAGTGACCGGCGATCTCATCCAGTGTCATGCCATTGGCCATCACATCGCCCCAGAAACACAGGCCCGTGGCATCGGGCGCGCGGCCGAACATGGCAACGTAAAGCTCAACCAGCGACCGTATTTCACCCTCGGACAGGGACATGATGCCGTCGAAGACCCCCATCTCCCAGAAGCCGTTCGCGAATTCGATCTTTTCCACCCCTGTGAGGTGATCGGTCCCGTCGCCCCCGGTGACCTTGTGTTCCACTTTGACCGTGCCGTCCTGGTAGAAGGCGACGTGGTATTCCAGATCGCTGCCCGAGAGCTGCAGGCTGTCGACCCCGGGCCCGCCTGCGATTTCGTCGTTGCCGGACCCGCCTTCGATGGTGTCATCGCCAGCCTCTGCAAAGACGGTGTCATCCCCGTCCAGGCCGATCAGGCGGTTGGCCAGATCGTCAC
>JABDKA010000127.1 GCA_013002405.1 Sulfitobacter sp.
GGGCTGAATGGCGGGGGTCAGTTTCTCCATCATCGCGCGGATGGCGCGGGAGGCTTCGACATAGGCCTCCATCCGCGGTTTCACGATCACCGCTTCAGGGCACAGTTTCAGCGCCTTGAACATCGGCATGGCAGAGCGGACGCCCCGAATGCGGGCGACGTAGCAGGCGGTTGAGACAACCCCGCGACGTCCGCCGCCAATGATCACGGGCTTGCCTTCCAGTTCGGGATTGTCCCGCTTTTCCACCGAGGCATAAAATGCGTCACAGTCCATGTGCGCGATGCTGAGATCGAAGAGCTCGGGGTGGGCCAGCACGCGGGGGCTGCCGCAAGCAGGGCAGCGGGCGCGTTCGGGCATCTGGGTAAGGCAATCGCGGCAGAGGGCAGCCATGGACAAAATCGGGATCAAGGGACGATGGCGGCATCATATCCAAGCGCGGCGGGCTTGAACATGGGGCAGGATGTGCTCTTTCCGGGGGTGAAATGCGCGCTCTTTTTCGAAAGACGGCTGGTGGTGCACTTGCGCGACGATATCGCCGGGCTGCCTTTTCCTGCACACCGGGGTTCTCCCTGTGGCGTGCGCGAGCGAAGGGTGAGCCCGCTCAACTACGCGCGCCGCGCGTGTGTGCAGGAAGTGGGTGCCGAAGGAGAGCGCTTGACCTTGATGCGACCCGGCGCCTGCCTCGCCCACCCGCGCGGTATTCGACCGTTTCAGCATCGGTTGTGGATAATCATGTTGGAAGGGCGCATAAAGGACCCCCCGCTGCCTTAAGCGGGGGGAAGGTGACGAACATCAGGAAGAAGAGTTCGTCGGGGAGTATCACCTACAAGAAAGTTAACATGTCAGTGTCCTGCGACATAGGACTGATAGTCCGTTTTTGACGCCATAACTCTACATGTTGTGGATTTGGCACAGTCAAAGGCCGATAGAAATGGTCAGTTTTTAAGCTCTGACAGAATCGCCTCTGCCGCCGCGCGGGGGTCCGGCGCCTGCCTGACAGGGCGTCCGACAACGATATGATCTGCCCCGTCAGCGATGGCGCGGGCGGGCGTGGCGACCCGCTTCTGATCCCCCAATGCCGCACCTGCAGGGCGTACGCCGGGGGTCACGATCAGCTTGCCCTCCGCTTCCGGCATTGCCCGGATCGCCGCGGCCTCTTGCGGGGAGGCGATAACACCGTCGGCTCCCGCCTCAAACGCGCGGACGGCGCGGGTCAGGACCAGTTCCGCCAATTCGCCCTTTTGAATCAGGGCGGCGTCAAGATCCGCGCGATCAAGTGAGGTGAGGATGGTAACGGCGAGGATCCGGGTCTGCGAGCCAGCGGCCCCTTCACGCGCGGCGCGGACAACATGTGGATCGCCATGAACCGTCAGGAAGTCGAGATCGAACTTCGCAAGCCCCCGCACAGCCGCTTCAACCGTCGCGCCGATATCGAATAGCTTCATGTCCAGGAAGATGCGCTTGCCCTTCTCCTGCTTGAGCTCGTTTGCGAGCGCGAGGCCTCCGCCGGTCAGCATCCCAAGACCGATCTTGTAGAAATTCACGGCATCCCCAAGCCGTTCAGCAAGCTCAAGCCCGGCAACCGCATGGGGCACATCGAGCGCGACAATCAGGCGGTCATCGGACATCGAACGGGTTCCTTTGTTAGGGGCAATTGTCGGTTAGACCCTTGTCCGGGACTTGTCCAGCGAGGGGTCCGCAAAAGGACCCCCTGAGCTGTCACAGAAAATTCGCCCTTGGCTAGAAAAAGCGCTCGCAGGGTCTAGGTGCTTTGGGTAGGTTATCAGGATATGCGCGGCGGGATTTCCCGACCCAGTCGGCAGGGTCGCGGCGCATGAAAAACCCGGCACACGCAAAAGCGTGCACCGGGTTAGGTACAGAGACAGTGCAGGCAGGCAGTCGTCTCTGTGCTTGGCGATGGCAAGACGCCCGGACAGTTGGGCGTTTGGCTGCCACGCCTTATCTGCGCGGTTGGCAGCGGCCGCGCAGATATTCCTTTCTCAGGCCGCGTTGCGACCCTCTTCGCCCACCAGCTCTTCCAGCCAGCGCGACGGATTGAAGCGGCGCCGAACCGTCCGGGGGCTCGGATGCCGGGTGGCCACAGTTGAATGCATGCCACCCCGCGCCCCATAACGCCGTTGCGCCTGAACGGCGAGACCGTCAGCGGCATCGGCGAAAGACATCGTGATCGGTGCCTGGATGGAACAGGCGTAGGTGCGCGTGCCTTTTTTGCCAAAGACCGTCACGGCGGCCTCAAAACTCTGGGTCGCGGCATTGTAATTCACGCCAGTTATTCTGATCGGATCGTTGCTCATGTTGCGTTCCTTATGAAACTGCCTCTTTGGGACGTATTTAGGTGCGCCCCTTCGCGACAGAAACGCGGTCCGATTCGAAAAAGTTTCACAGACTCTCCCCAGTCCTGACCGTAATTTATAATTTATTATTGAAAAACAATCAAGTACCGTGGATTATGGCGGGCTGCCATCCAGATCACTTATCGGTGATGGCCGAAAAAAGTGTAGCCATGTCAGCGGCTTCAGAGCCTGGGCGCGCATTTACCCCGATCGGTCAAATCATTCCGAAATGGGGCCATTTTTTGGAATTGCGTCCCTTGAACTGTTCAATTCAATCACCAAATCTTGAACGAAGGCCCGGAACCTTGGTGTGCCGCTTCGCGGGCACCGCAAAAACAGGGCGCTTGTATAAAAGGAGAGACCCATGGACTTGAGCAAGTTCACGGATAGGTCACGTGGTTTCATTCAGGCCGCGCAGACCATCGCAACCCGCGAAAACCATCAGAGACTGACCCCCGAACATCTTTTGAAAGCCTTGCTTGATGATGAGCAGGGGCTTGCCGCGAACCTCATTGCCGCTGCAGGTGGTGATCTGGGGCGTGTCACCCAGACCCTCAGCCTGTCGCTTGGCAAGATGCCGAAGGTCAGCGGCGATGCGGCACAGGTATATATGGATAATGCCACCAGCAAGGTGCTGGACCAGGCAGAGCAACTGGCCAGCAAGGCCGGAGACAGTTTTGTCCCGGTTGAACGTCTGTTGATGGCCCTTTGCATGGTAAAGTCCGGCGCCAAGGAGGCGCTGGAAGCGGGCAAGGTATCCGCACAGGCATTGAATGGCGCGATTAACGATATCCGCAAGGGCCGCACGGCAGATACGGCCAGTGCCGAGGAAGGCTATGACGCACTGAAAAAGTACGCCATGGACCTGACCGCACGCGCGGAAGAGGGAAAGATCGACCCAATCATTGGACGTGACGAGGAAATCCGCCGCACGATGCAGGTCCTGAGCCGCAGGACCAAGAACAACCCCGTCCTGATCGGTGAACCGGGCGTCGGTAAGACCGCCATTGCCGAAGGCCTTGCCCTGCGGATCGTGGACGGCGACGTGCCGGAATCCTTGCGTAACAAGCGGCTTCTTGCACTCGACATGGGTGCCTTGATTGCCGGGGCGAAGTACCGCGGCGAATTCGAAGAGCGGCTGAAGGCGGTTCTGACGGAAGTGACGGAGGCCGCCGGTGAGGTAATCCTCTTCATTGACGAGATGCACACGCTTGTGGGTGCCGGTAAGGCGGACGGGGCGATGGATGCCTCCAACCTGTTGAAGCCCGCACTCGCACGGGGGGAACTGCACTGCGTTGGTGCAACGACCCTCGATGAATACCGCAAATACGTGGAAAAGGACGCGGCCCTTGCCCGCCGGTTCCAGCCCGTGATGGTTCTGGAGCCGACGGAGGAAGATACGGTTTCAATCCTCCGCGGCATCAAGGAAAAGTACGAGCTGCACCACGGGGTGCGCATCACCGACTCGGCCCTTGTGGCGGCCGCAACGCTTTCGCACCGTTACATCACGGACCGTTTCCTGCCGGACAAGGCGATCGACCTCATGGATGAGGCGGCATCGCGCCTGCGCATGGAGGTGGATAGCAAACCCGAAGAGCTGGACGCGCTCGACCGCCAGATTCTGCAATTGCAGATCGAGGAAGAGGCGCTGAAACTCGAAGACGATGCTGCCTCCAAGGACCGGCTGGAGACCCTGCAAAAGGAGCTTGCCGATCTCAAGGACAAGTCTGCCGAATTGACGGCGTCATGGCAGGCGGAGCGGGACAAGCTCGCCTCGGCCCGAGATCTGAAGGAAAAGCTGGATCGCGCGCGCGCCGATCTGGACATCGCCAAGCGGGAAGGCAACCTGGCCAAGGCCGGTGAGCTTTCTTACGGGGTCATCCCCGAGCTGGAGAAGCAGTTGGAGGCGGCCGAATCCCGCGAGGAAGGGGTGATGGTCGAAGAGGCTGTCCGACCCGAACAGATCGCGAGCGTAGTGGAGCGCTGGACCGGCATTCCCGCAGGCAAGATGCTGGAAGGGGAGCGGGATAAGCTGCTGCGCATGGAAGAAAAACTTCATGGCCGTGTGATTGGCCAGGATGCAGCGGTCAAGGCCGTCGCCAATGCCGTCCGTCGTGCGCGTGCGGGACTGAACGACGAGAACCGTCCGCTTGGCTCTTTCCTCTTCCTCGGGCCGACCGGTGTCGGCAAGACTGAGCTGACCAAGGCCGTGGCCGAATTCCTTTTCGACGATGACAACGCGATGGTCCGCATCGACATGTCGGAGTTCATGGAAAAGCATGCGGTGGCCCGTCTGATCGGTGCTCCTCCCGGCTATGTCGGTTACGATGAGGGCGGTGTGCTGACCGAAGCGGTACGGCGTAGGCCATATCAGGTTGTGCTGTTCGATGAGGTCGAAAAGGCCCACCCGGATGTCTTCAACGTGCTTCTGCAGGTGCTGGACGACGGTGTGCTGACCGACGGTCAAGGCCGCACGGTCGACTTCAAGCAGACGCTGATCGTGCTGACGTCCAATCTGGGTGCGCAGGCCCTGAGCCAGCTGCCCGACGGCGGCGACATGGCCCAGGCCAAGCGGGACGTGATGGACGCGGTGCGGGCACACTTCCGTCCCGAGTTCCTGAACCGTCTGGACGAGACGATCATCTTCGACCGTCTGGCGCGGGATGATATGGCCGGGATCGTTGAGATCCAGCTTGCCCGTCTGATGAAACGGCTTGTGGGCCGCAAGATCACGCTGGAACTGGACGATGCGGCGAAGGTCTGGCTGGCTGAGGAGGGCTATGATCCCGTCTTCGGTGCCCGGCCCCTGAAGCGCGTGATCCAGCGCACGTTGCAGGATCCCTTGGCAGAAATGCTGCTTGCTGGGGACGTCCGCGACGGTGATACCCTCCAGGTCAGCGCCGGTACCGATGGCCTGATCATCGGTGACCGCGTGGCGGCGAGCAATCGACCCAAGCCGGACGATGCCGTCGTGCATTGAACGGACACCAATGCCACAGAAAAAAGAAGGCCGGGTCATGTGCCCGGCCTTTTTCGTGGTTCAGTTCATCATGTCTTCGAAATGGGAATGATAGCGCCGATGCTGGGACTGATCCATGCTCAGGTTCAGGTTTCCGCGCTGATCCAGGTTCTCCCAGGGTGTCTGCTTTTTCAGCGTCGCCTCGACGGAGTCGCTGGGGACATCGTAGCGTGACGTCGAAGTACGGTTCTGGGCAATCATATCGACCTCCGGTTTAGGTTCGTTCCTTGTTGACCAGAGAAGTAGGTCAATCCGGGTCACTGTAATTGCTGTAAAGACCGCTTCTTTTCGCAGACGTCCCGTCGGGGCGGCATTTCCTCATCGAACTTGGCTCACGCGCAAGATCGTGCCGCACACCTCGCCTCTCATAACCGTGAGGTCACCTGCGACAGGACGTCTCTGGCAGGCAACCCTTCGTGTCCTTCTTTGTGGATCAGACAACGCAAAAAGAAAGGACGTCTGAAATGAAACGTTTTTTGATGACAGCAGCAGCCACGATTGCCCTTGCCGCACCAGCCATGGCGGAAACCATTGAGATCGAGATGCTGAACCGCACCGAGGACGGTCGGGTCATGGCCTTCAGCCAGGAGCTGATCGAAGTGGCAGTGGGCGATATCGTGCGCTTCGTACCGACCGACAAGGGGCACAATGCCCAATCCGTGAAGGGTGCGGTCCCGGAAGGCCAGGAAGGCTTCAAGGGTCGGATCAACCAGGAAGTCGAATATGAGATCACCGAGGCCGGTCTGACCGCGGTGGTCTGCCAGCCGCACGTGACCGTCGGCATGGTGGCCTTGATCGTGGCAGGTGGCGATACGTCGAACGCCGAAGATGTGCTTGATGCCCGTCTGCGCGGCAAAGCCGCCGACAAGATCGAAGAGTTGGTCGCTGAGGCGACAGGCAATTCCTAAGCCCTGTCGGACAGTTATCGATAGACCAACGTGGGGCGCTTCTGGCGCCCTACTTTTTCGGGCCCTCCGGGTGTTTCCGGGAAGTTGCGGCCTCCAAGATTCCGTATCGGAAGGCATCCTCAACCTTCTTCTCCTCCGCGCCATTTTCATGCGTTGGCGGCTGTTTCGACGATGTCCTTGGAGTGGCCACCGGCAAAAGCGGCGGTGCCGAAGAGGGCGGTTGCGGTGGTTAGGGCGAGTGCTGTCTTGCGAAACATCTAGGATCCTCCTTGAGAATGAACGCCAAGATTGGCTGGGGCGGAGGTAGGGCGTTTGTGCGTGTCTTTTCAGGAGGGAATTTCCGCTGATGCGCGGTTGCTTCGCATTGACCGGGTAGGCGCGCGCCCTGAGCCGTGAATTCCTTCGGCGGCCACTGACAATTTTGTGACGAAATGTGGGTTCTTACCTGTCTCAGGCGGCGTCACGCAGGGTGACAAAACAGTGTGATCGCTGAAATGATGGGCACCTTACATTGGCGGAACGGGATCCGCGCCTTAGCTATTGTGCAAGTCAATGAGGAGGCGCATCCATGGCTCATCGCTGGAAGAACACACTGAACCGGTCGGACATCACACCGATCGAACACTATATGAACCGGCGGCAGCTGATGGCGGGTCTGGCTGCTGGCGTTGGCCTTGTCGGGCTTGGCAGCAGCGTGCGGGCTCAGCCTGCGCTTGAGCCCAACTCATTCGAGGATATCACTTCATACAATAACTACTACGAATTCGGAACGGGCAAGGATGACCCGGCCAAGAATGCGCACAGGCTGACCACCTCTCCCTGGACGGTGCAGATCGACGGCCTTGTGGACCGCCCCGGGGACTATGCCTTTGCCGACATCATGGATGCCATGACGATAGAAGAGCGGATCTACCGTTTCCGCTGTGTCGAAGCCTGGTCGATGGTCATTCCCTGGAACGGGTTTGAGCTGGCCGATCTTCTCGAAATGGCAGGCGTTCAACCCGGTGCGAAGTACGTGGCTTTTGAAACGGCCCTGCGACCCGATGAGATGCCCGGCGTCCGCTTCCCGGTTCTGGACTGGCCCTACGTGGAAGGCTTGCGGCTTGACGAGGCGATGAACCCGCTGACCATCATGGCCACTGGCATTTACGGCAAGGACATCCCCAACCAGAATGGCGCACCCCTGCGCCTAGTCGTGCCCTGGAAGTACGGTTTCAAGTCGATCAAATCGATCGTACGGATCACCCTGACGGAAGAGGAGCCTCCGACCAGCTGGAACAAGGCGAACCCGCGGGAATACGGTTTCTATAGCAATGTGAACCCGGAGGTCGATCACCCAAGGTGGTCGCAGGCCTCTGAAAGGGCCGTTGGCGGCGGCCTCTTTGCCCGACGGATCGATACGCTGATGTTCAACGGCTACGAAGAAGAGGTGGCCGGCCTTTACAAAGGCATGGATCTCAAGGCGAACTTTTAGGCCTATTATGGTTGCAGGTGGATGAGGCGTGGACCGGGTCAAGGACAGCATAAATAATGCAGCGCGGCGGATCCCGACGTGGCTTGTATATATAGTGTACCTTTTACCGGCGCCTTACCTCTTCTATCTGGCCCTTACGGGGGGCCTTGGCCCCGACCCCGTCAAACCGCTTGAGCATGAATACGGTGAGATCGCGCTTCAGCTCTTGATCATCGGTCTTTGCATCACACCGCTGCGCCAGTTCTTTGGTTTGAACCTGATCAGATTTCGCCGCACCCTTGGCGTTCTGGCTTTTACCTATGTCACCCTGCACC
>JABDKA010000138.1 GCA_013002405.1 Sulfitobacter sp.
GTTCGCTACGTGCTGAACGCGCCCACCGTCTGGGCCTTTGACATGATGATCCAGATGTACGGCGCGCTGTTTCTGATGTGCGGCGCGTACGCGCTGGCGCAGGATACCCATGTGCGCGCCGACGTGGTCTATCGCCTGTTTCCGGTGCGTGTGCAGGCCAGCCTCGACTTCGTACTCTACTTCCTGTTCTTCTTTCCCGGCATCATCGCTTTGGTTTGGTACGGCTACGAGATTGCGTCAGACAGCTGGCGCTACAAAGAGGTAAGCTTTAACAGTCCCGCCTCGATCCAGATTTACTTTTTCAAGTCCCTCATTCCACTGGCCGGTGGCCTGCTGGCCATTCAGGGTGTTGCCGAGCTGGTGCGTTGCGTCATGGCCTTCCGCTCCGGCGTCTGGCCCGAACGGCTTGCGGATGTGAAAGAGACCGAAGACCTGCTTACCGATGCCGACCTTGACGCGATCCGCGCGTTTAAACCGGGCAAGAAATAAGCCGCTCAGCGCTTCCAGAAAGAAAAAAAGATGTCAAATCCCGAAGTCGCCCTGATGATGCTCGGACTGTTCATTGTCCTTGTCCTGCTTGGCTTTCCGATTGCTTTCACACTGCTCGCGATGGGCGTGGCCTTTGGCTACTACGCCTATCACCAGGGTGGACCGATCGAGAGTTTCAGCGATATATTCAACAACAATATCTTTTACCTGCTGAACCAGAACACCTATTCGGTGATGGAGAACCCGACTCTCGTCGCAATTCCGCTTTTCCTGTTCATGGGCTACGTGGTGGAGCGGGCCAATATCGTCGACAAGCTGTTCTTCTCACTCTACATGGCCGCACGCAACCTACCGGGTAGCCTGGCCATTGCGGCGCTGCTGACCTGTGCGGTGTTCTCTACTGCTTCGGGCATTGTGGGCGCTGTGGTGACGCTGATGGGCCTTCTTGCCTTCCCCGCAATGGCCAATGCCAACTACAACAAGAGCTTTGCCTCGGGTGTGATCTGCGCGGGTGGAACCCTGGGTATCCTGATCCCGCCGTCGATCATGCTGATCGTCTATGCGGCCATCGCGGACCTGTCGCCCTTGCGCCTTTACGCGGCCGCCCTGTTCCCGGGCCTACTGCTGGCCGGTCTTTACATAGTCTACGTGATTGCACGGGTCTGGTGGACGCCGTCGCTGGCCCCCAAACCCACGATGGAAGACGTGCCCCCTCCGCGAGAGATCTACTGGGATCTTCTGGTCAGCTTTGTGCCGCTCACTGTTCTGATTGCGCTGGTGCTGGGGTCGATCCTCGGCGGTCTCGCGACGCCTGCGGAGGCGGCAGCCATGGGCGCGCTGGGGGGAATGGTTCTGGCCGTGCTCTATCGCTCCATGACATGGACCAAGCTGAAAGAAAGCGTCTTTCTGACGGCTAAAGCCACCGCGATGGTGTGCTGGCTTTTTGTGGGGTCGTGGACTTTTGCGTCAGTGTTTTCCTACCTTGGCGGGCACGACATCATTGCCGATTGGGTCGGGGGCATGGATCTTGAACCGTGGGAGTTCCTGATCCTGGCGCAGATCATCATCTTCCTGCTTGGCTGGCCGCTTGAATGGTCCGAGATCCTGATCATCTTTGTGCCCATATTCCTGCCGCTGCTCGAAGTATTTGGGGTGAATCCCTATTTCTTTGCCATGCTCGTTGCATTGAACCTTCAGACGTCATTTCTGACGCCGCCCATGGCGATGTCGGCATATTACCTGAAGGGCGTGCTGAAAAAACAAATTGAACTGATGCAGATCTTCCGTGGGATCATGCCTTATCTTGGGATCGTTATCCTGACGATGGTTCTCATGTACCAGTTCCCGGGCATTGCTCTGTGGTTCCCCGACTATCTCTTTGGACCGTACATCCCGTGATCAAGGACGCGCACACTTTTACCGCGCAACAGGCGCTGGCGGCCATGTCCGTCGGCCGCATGACCTCTGTCGAATTGGTCCAGGCCTGCCTTGACCGGATCGCTGAAACGAATGAGACTATCAAGGCGTGGGCGTTTCTGGACCCGGATGCAGCATTGGCACAGGCCGCCGAATGCGACCGGTTGCGCAAAGCGGGCATGGCGTTGGGGTCTCTGCACGGAATACCCGTGGGCCTCAAGGACATCATCGACACAGCCAAGATGCCGACGCAACGGGGCACCCCGATCTTTGCTGGGCGCAAGACCGACCATGTGGCCCGCCTGGTCGAACATTTGCGCGAGGCGGGCGCGGTGATCATGGGTAAGACAGTCACGACCGAAATGGCCTTTGTCCACGCAAACGAGACGCGCAACCCGCACAACCCCGATCACAGCCCCGGCGGGTCATCCAGCGGGTCCGCAGCGGCGGTGGCGGCGTGCCATGTGCCGCTTGCGGTTGGCACGCAGACAAACGGATCGGTGATCAGACCTGCGTCTTTCTGTGGCGCGTTCGGGTTCAAGCCAACGCGGGGCGTGATCTCGCGCACGGGCCTCTTACAGACCTCCGTCACTCTGGATCAAGTCGGCTGCTTTGCCCGAACCTTGGCCGATGCGGCGCTGTTGACCGATGCCATCGGCGGCTATGACCAGCACGACAGGGCAAGCTTTGCGCGCCCTCGTCCGAACATGTCGGTTGGGGCCGCAGCGGACGTGCCGTTGCCTCCCGACCTTGCCTGGTTCGACCTGCCCTTCAATGACCGTCTTTCGGAGGATGCGCAGCAGGGGTTTGAGGCAGTGCTGGACATTCTGGGGCCGCAAGTCACCCGCCTGGAACCGGCAGAGACACTATCGAATCTGGTGGCCGTGCAGGCGCGCATTCACGAATATGAAATCTGCCAGCATCAGTCTGAGGTGTTCGACAAACACTGGGACCAGATCAGCGAAACGCTTAAGCCCGTCATCATTCGCGGGCGCCAGATCAGCCAGACCGAATACCAGGATGCACTGGCGGTCAAAGCATCTGCAGAAGCTTTTTTTGCCGACTTCTTTCTAGAATTCGATGCAATCATTGCCCCGTCAGCCGCGGGCGAGGCACCTTTATTTGGCGCTGGTACCGGCGATCCGGTTTTCTGCACACTGTGGACGCTGGCAGGCCTGCCCTGCGTGTCCCTGCCTTTGCTTGTGGGCGGGACCGGCCTGCCGATCGGGGTGCAGCTGATCGGCCCCGTGGAAAAGGACGACCGCCTGCTGCGCACTGCCCGCTGGCTGCAAACCGAACTGGCCCAGGCGGCCGACGCATAGAGAGGACATGAAATGTCATACACTGTGAAACTGATTGTGGGCCTGATCGGCACGGCTTTACTGTGCATCTTCATCGGGGGCTTGTCGCAAAGTATCTCGAGCGGGTTTGCCGGGTTCATTGGGGGACTGCCCTTCATGATCATCGCCATCATTGTCTGTGGCCTGGCGATCTATGATTTCTGGGATGAATGCGTACGCAAGAAATGACCCGACCCCGCCTCTGTATCACCCGCCGCCTGTCGGACGCTACGCTGGAGCGGGCCGCCCGCGACTATGACCTGGTGGTGAACCATGACGACACGCCCGGCAGTGCGGGCGATCTGATTGCCGCCAGCGCCGAATTCGATGCCATCATCCCCTGCCATTCGGAACATTTCAGCGCCGAAGCGGTGGCACAATTCTCAGACCGGCTGCGGATCGTGGCGAACCACTCCGTCGGGGTGGATCACTGCGATTTGCCCGCGCTCAAGGAGCGAGGCATTGCGGTGACGAACACGCCCGACGTGCTGTCGGATGCAACGGCTGAACTGGCGATGTTGCTGATGTTGGGTGCGGCTCGCAATGCGGTGGCCGGTGATCGCATTGTGCGCACGGGCCTGTGGGATAGCTGGTCGCCCGCCTTCATGGTGGGCAAGCAGGTGACCGGTGCACGGTTGGGCATCATCGGCATGGGCCGTGTCGGCCGCGCTTTTGCCGCCAAGGCACGGGGGTTCAACATGGACATCCACTACTACAATCGCACCGAACTGCCCGAGGACAAAGCACAGGGCGCAACCTATCACGAAAGCGTCGAAAGCCTGCTTGGAGTGGCCGATTTCCTGTCGCTACATTGCCCTGCAACACCGGACACCACCGATCTGATGAACCGAAATCGCTTTGCCATGCTGCCCGAGGGCGCGGTTATCGTGAATACCGCTCGGGGTGCCTTGGTGGACGAAGAGGCCCTGTTGGCCGCCTTGGAAACCGGTCAAATCTCTGCCGCAGGCCTCGATTGCTTCAAAGTCGAACCAGGCGGCAATCCGGATTTTGCGAAGTACGACAGCATCTTCATGCTACCGCACATCGGCAGCGCCACCCGTCAGACACGCGACGCAATGGGCTTTCGCGCGCTCGATAACCTTGATGCCTTTTTCTCCGGTAAGACACCGGGCGACCTGCTTTAGCCTGTCAAAGGGCATTCATGGCAACAATAATTGCTCGCCTTGGCCTTGGTATAATGGGGCTGTCGACTGGCGGGCCATTTGCAGGCCGCCGGTCACGAGCCGCCCCCCGTACGATCGCACCACGACCGAGGAGCAAGTCCGGGTTGGTCTTGACCCCTGGAAATGGTCGGAACTAGGTGCGAAATTTTTTGGGTACTTTTCTGGCAACAGATGAGTGTCCGCTGCGTCGGACCATACTAACGGCCATTTACGGAATGCCCCCACTACTACCGAGATGAGGGGCCTGGATCCGCACAAATAGCCTTGCCGTTCAGAGCGTTAAGGAGGTTGAAAACAGACAATGTCTGTTTTGGTGCGGGCGGTGGGACTCGAACCCACACGGGGCTACGCCCCAACAGATTTTAAGTCTGGTATGTCTACCATTCCATCACGCCCGCATCGGGTCTCAATGGCCCTCGGGCGCACCATAACGCGAGGACGCCCGGTGTAAATGTCAGATGTCCTCGCCCACCGGCCCCAGCGGCGCCCCGTCGGCCAGCAGCGCCCGCTCTGACAGCCAGGGATTGTTCGCGACCGCCTCTTGCAGCTGTGCACGTGCCTCCTCAAGACGACCCAGCTTCATCAGGGTCAGCGCCCGCCCGGACTGAGCGCCAACGTGTCGCGGCTGCAGCTTCAGGGCCACGTCCAGATCGACCAGGGCCGCCTCGTAATCCTCTCTCAGGAAGTTGACAAAAGCCCGCTGGTTAAACCCTTCGGCGTAGGTGGGGCAATAGTCCGTCAGGCGGTCGAACTGGGCAATCGCGCCCAGAAAATCGAAAGAGCCGCGCCGCTGCATCCCGGCATCCAGGATCTCCTGCGCCGCCTCATCGGGCGCGCGCAGCCAGACCTCCCACATCTCGGCCGAAACCGCGCGCCCCTCCATAAAGGTCTCCGCCGTGCGCGCCTTGTCAAAAAGCGCCTCCATCTCGGCAGAGATGTCGTCGGGATCGGGACAGGCAGCCTGTCCCCCGGTGGCAAGGAAAATGGCCAGAAGGCCGCTCATTAGTGTCGTTTTCAACATACACCGATGATGGGGCAGCGGGCGGGTGGGTCAAGTCCCGTCGGCCAGCATGACCTCCTTTACCGCTTCCATCGCCACATAGGTCGAGGTGTTGGAGACATGCGGCAGGGACGAAATCGTTTCTCCCAGGAAACGGCGATAGGCGGACATGTCCCGCGTCCGCACCTTGAGCAGATAGTCGAAATGGGAGGCGATCATGTGAGCCTGCTCAATCTCCGGCACCCGGGCAACCGCGGCGTTGAAGGCCCGCAAGGCCGCCTCCCGCGTGTCCTCCAGCCGTACCTCGACAAAGGCCACATGATCCAGGCCCAGTCGGATCGGATCATAAAGCGCGCGATAGCCGATGATGACACCGCTTTCCTCAAGCCTGCGCAGGCGACTTTGGGTGGGGGTTTTCGACAGGCCGATGCGGCGGGCCAGTTCGGTGATGCTGATCCGCCCGTCCGAGGCCAGTTCAGACAGAATCGCACGGTCGAAGCGGTCCATTTCGAGAAGGTCATTAGTCATATATGGCATCCCAATTTAAGTCTAATCGTCTGTCATATGCCGAAACATAGGGCAAACCGACCTGCTGCGATAGGATATACTGCGCCAAACCTCTTAAAGGAAGACCGCCATGAACAAGCCCTTTACCACTGACCTGCGCCACCGTGTTGACGCCCAGACCTATGCCGATCAGGAAGCCGTGCTGGACCAGCTTGTCCGTCAGGCGGACCTCTCCGCCGGTGAACGTGCCGCGATCAGCGCCGATGCGGCACAACTGGTGCGCGACATCCGCGGCACCACCCAGCCGGGACTGATGGAGGTCTTTCTGGCCGAATACGGCCTTTCCACCGACGAAGGCGTGGCCCTCATGTGCCTCGCAGAGGCCCTGCTAAGGGTGCCCGATGCGGATACCATCGACGCGCTGATCGAGGACAAGATCGCCCCATCCGACTGGGGCCGCCACATGGGGCACTCCACCTCCAGCCTCGTGAATGCCTCAACCTGGGCGCTCATGCTGACGGGCCGCGTGCTCGACGATGATCAACCGGGTCCTGTCCGTCACCTGCGCGCCGCCATCAAGCGGCTGGGCGAGCCCGTCATCCGCACCGCCGTTTCGCGCGCAATGAAGGAAATGGGGCGCCAGTTCGTGTTGGGCGAGGACATCGATGCCGCCATGAAGCGGGCCGAGGGGATGGAGGCAAAGGGCTTTACCTACAGCTACGATATGCTGGGGGAAGCGGCGCGCACGGAAAGGGACGCCAAGCGCTATCACCTCAGCTATTCGCGGGCCATCGCCGCCATCGCCTCGGCCTGTAACGAGGAGGATATCCGCCTCAACCCAGGTATCTCGGTCAAGCTCTCGGCCCTGCACCCCCGCTACGAGGTGGCCCAGGAAGAGGCCGTGATGAACGAACTCGTCCCCCGACTGCGCGCCCTCGCCCTGCTGGCGAAATCGGCGGGCATGGGCCTGAATGTCGATGCGGAGGAGGCGGACCGCCTCTCCCTCTCGCTCGAAGTGATCGAGCGGGTTATGGGTGAGCCTGCGCTTGCCGGGTGGGACGGCTTCGGCATCGTTGTTCAGGCCTTCGGGCCGCGCGCTGGCACCGTCATCGACGCGCTCTACGAAATGGCCCAGCGCCACGACCGGCGCATCATGGTGCGGCTGGTCAAGGGCGCCTACTGGGATACCGAAATCAAGCGTGCCCAGGTCGAAGGGGTCGATGGCTTCCCGGTCTTCACGCAGAAGGCCGCGACAGACGTGAGCTACATCGCCAACGCCCGCAAGCTTCTGGGGATGACGGACCGCATCTATCCCCAGTTCGCAACCCATAACGCCCATACCGTCGCCGCCGTCCTGCGCATGGCTGATGATCCCGAGACCTACGAATTCCAGCGCCTGCACGGAATGGGCGAGACCCTTCACACACTTGTGATGAAGCGGAACAAGACCCGCTGCCGGATCTACGCCCCCGTGGGCGCACACCGCGATCTGCTGGCCTATCTGGTGCGGCGTTTGCTGGAAAACGGGGCCAACTCCAGCTTCGTCAACCAGATCGTGGATGAGGATGTGCCTGCCGAAGTGGTCGCGGCCGACCCCTTTGAACAACTGGGTAAGTCCAACCTGCCCATCGCCCGGGGGCCGGAGGTTTTTCTGCCGACACGCGGAAATGCGCGGGGGTTCGACCTGGCCCACGCGCCCACACTGAAAGAGATCGACGATGCGCGGGACCGCTTCCGCGCCCACAGATGGGAGGCCGCCCCGCTGCTGGCAGGGAAGGCCAAGCCTGAAGCCCCGGTGGCGGTCGCCAATCCTTTCGATCCAAAAGATCAGCCGGGCACGGTGGCCAACGCTTCTGAGGTGGATGTACAGATTGCTTTCGATAGTGCGCGGCCCTGGGACGCGCCGCTGGCAGAGCGCCGTCGCATCCTGCTCAGGGCCGCCGACCTGATCGAGGAGAACTATGGCGAGATCTTCGCCCTTCTGGCCCGCGAGGCGGGTAAGGGACTGCCCGACTGCGTGGCGGAACTTCGTGAAGGCGTTGATTTCCTGCGCTACTACGCGGGCCAGGCGACCAACACGCCGCCTGCGGGCATCTTCATCTGCATCTCACCCTGGAACTTCCCCATGGCCATCTTTACCGGGCAGATCAGCGCGGCGCTGGCTGCGGGCAACGCCGTACTGGCCAAGCCTGCGGAGCAGACCCCGCTGGTGGCCCACCTGACCGTCGAACTGCTCTACCGTGCGGGCGTGCCGCGCACGGCCCTGCAACTGCTGCCCGGCGGCGGCGCGGTGGGCGCGATGCTCACAGGCACCGCCCGGGTGAATGGTGTGGCCTTCACCGGTTCCACCGCCACCGCCCTGAAGATCCGTGCCAGCATGGCCGAACACTGCGCGCCGGGAACGCCGCTGATTGCGGAAACCGGCGGTCTGAACGCCATGATCGTGGACAGCACGGCCCTGCCCGAACAGGCGGTGCAGGCCATCGAGGAAAGCGCCTTTCAGTCCGCGGGCCAACGCTGCTCCGCCCTGCGCTGCCTCTACGTGCAGGAGGATATCGCGGAGGACCTGACCAGGATGCTTACAGGCGCGATGCAGGCCTTGCATCTGGGCGACCCCTGGAACCTCTCAACGGACGTCGGCCCAGTGATCGACGAGGCGGCGCGCAAGGGGATCCAGGACCATATCGAGCAGGCCCGCACCGAAGGTCGCCTGGTCGCTGAGATGCCTGTTCCTGCACAGGGCACCTTTGTTGCACCCACGATCCTTCGCGTTAACGGGATTGCCGATATGGAGCGGGAGATCTTCGGCCCTGTCCTGCATCTGGCCACCTTCAAGTCACACGAACTGGATAGCGTGATCGACGCCATCAACGGCACAGGGTACGGCCTTACCTTCGGGCTTCACACCCGGATTGACGACCGGGTGCAGCACGTGAGTGAGCGGATTGAGGCCGGCAACATCTACGTCAACCGCAACCAGATCGGTGCCATCGTCGGCTCCCAGCCCTTTGGCGGTGAGGGGCTTTCCGGCACCGGCCCCAAGGCGGGCGGACCCAACTACCTGCCCCGCTTCGCCGCACCCGATCTGCAGGAGGCACGGGACCGCTGGGAGGACGCCGCAGGCGCCCTGCCCTCCCTGCCCCCGCACCCGCCGGTCAAGCCGATCGAGACCCTGTCGATGCCCGGCCCTACGGGCGAATCGAACCGCCTTTCGACCCTCCCGCGTCCCGCGCTCCTCTGCATGGGACCTGGCCCCGAGACGGTCAACGCCCAGGCCCGCGCCATAGAGGCCTTGGGCGGCGTCGCCCTGCGTGCGAACGGAGAGATCGCGCCCGAAGCCTTGACCGACGGACCGGGCTACGGCGGCCTGCTGTGGTGGGGCGATGAGGACACAGCGCGCGCGATCGAGCGAGCCCTTTCCCGGCGCACCGGGCCTATCATCCCCCTGATTCGGGGGCTGCCCGATACGGCACGAGTCCGGGCGGAACGGCACCTCTGCGTGGACACAACCGCCTCTGGCGGAAATGCCGCCTTATTGGGCGCGATGGCCTAAGGTGCCGGCGCGCTCTTGACGCGCCCGCACCTCCGGGTCAGCTATGGGCCATGTTCCCGATCCGCGATCACAACCCCTCGGGCAAGACGCCCTATGTCACCTACGCGCTGATGATCGCCAATATCGGCATCTTCCTCAGCTACGCGGCCGCCCTTGGGAATGAGCGTGTGATCTACGCGCTCTTCGACGCCTACGCACTTGTGCCCGCCCGGCTGGGGGCTGGCTACGGGTTCGAGGCGCTCCTGACCTCGCAATTCCTCCATGCGGGCTGGATGCACCTGGCCGGTAACATGCTCTTTCTCTTCATTTTTGGCGATAATGTGGAGGAGGAGATGGGGCACATCCCCTTTCTCTTCTTTTACCTCATCGCCGGCATCGCGGCGGGGCTGGCGCAGGTCCTGTTCGAGCCCGCCTCGCGCGTGCCCATGGTTGGCGCCTCCGGGGCCATCGCAGGGGTCATGGGCGGCTACCTGCTGCTATTTCCCAAGGCCAGGGTCGATATCTTCATCTTCTTCATTGTCTTCTTCCGCATCCTCCCCATCCCGGCCTGGATCATGCTGATCCTCTGGTTCGCTCTACAATTCCTGGGTGGCATCGGTGCCGATCCGAACCAGGGTGGGACGGCCTACTGGGCCCACGCTGGCGGTTTCGTGGCGGGACTGGTCCTCACCCTGCCCTTCTGGCTGCGGCGGGGGGCGACGGACTACTGGGAACGGACCGAAGGCCATCCGCCCCACCCACCGGCGCGCTATGATGCGATTGAAAGCCGCCTGCCCAAGGTCAAACGGCGATGAGCGAAGGGTTGGACATCAAGGTAAGCTGCCACTGCGGAGCGGTTCATCTGACCGCCCACCTGCCCTTTGGACTGTCAGATGCTGCCCGCTGCACCTGCTCCTTTTGCAACCGCAGGCAGGCGGCGGCGGTCACGGCGGATGCGGCTTCGGTCAAGCTGGTCAAGGGGGCGGAGAATCTGACGCTCTACACCTGGGGCACACACACCGCACAGCACTATTTCTGCAAGACCTGCGGGATCTATACCCACCACCGGCGCCGCTCCGATCCCTTGCAATGCGGCATCAACCTGGGCTGTATCGAGGGGGTGAAGACCTGTGAGCATGAGCCGGTGCGTTGGACCGATGGCGTCAACCACCCCTCGGACCGTACTCAGGGCGGGTAATTCGGCAAGGGTTTCAGGCTTTTTCGGCGAGCGCAGTTGGTCCGCCGCGAAACGTCTCAAGGCCAATACCGGCAGAGATCCTGTGGTGAGACCTTAGGTTCTCACAGATGGTCGACGCCCGCGCCGCGAAATCAGCCGCGGATCACCTTGGCGAAGCTGTCATAAATCGCCTGGTTCGCGCAGATCACTTCACCATCTTCCAGGATATCGCCCTTGGGGCTGAGCGGCTCTACCAGGCCGCCAGCCTCCTTCACGATGATCAGACCCGCAGCCATGTCCCAGGAGTTCAGCCGACGCTCCCAAAACCCGTCATAGCGCCCCGCCGCGACGTAGGCCAGATCGAGCGCCGCCGACCCAAAGCGACGCACACCTGCGGTGGCAGGCAAGAGGCGCGCGAGGTCCTGCAGAGTCGCGGGCAGATCGGAACGGCCTCCGAAGGGCAGTCCGGTGGCAAAGATACACTCGATCATCCGGCTTCGACCCGAGACGCGCAGGCGGGTTTCATTCATCCAGGAGCCCGCCCCCTTCTCGGCAAAGAAGAGCTCATCCTTGGAAGGGTCATAAATGACCCCCGCGGTCACCTGACCCTTGTGCTCCAGTGCGATGGAGACGGCAAAGTGTGGCAGGCCGTGGAGGAAATTGGTTGTCCCGTCCAGCGGATCGACGATCCAGCGGCGGGTGGGGTCCTTGCCCTCTTCCGAACCACCCTCCTCGGCGGTCCAGCCGTAGGTGGGGCGCGCACCCATCAGTTCGTCCTTCAGCAGCTTCTCGGCGTTGATGTCGGCACGGCTCACGAAATCGCCGGCCCCCTTGACGGAAACCTGCAGGTTCTCCACCTCGCGAAAGTCCTTCAGCAGGGCGCGACCGGCCTTGCGGGCGGCCTTCATCATGACGTTGAGATTAGCAGAGCCAACCATTGCGGATACCTCGTTCTGGATCAGGCGTTGCCTATAGGCCCCGCGGGCGGGAATGCCAAGGCCACCTGTCAGGGCTGTAGTGGTTTGAGGACCACAGCAGGTCCCGTCTGAAAGGTCGGAGTTGACGATTGGGGGGCGTAAAGGAGCGATGATCTTGCGCCCCTTATCGCCAGAAATACGTTGGCACCAAGGCTGCACCCAAGAGGACCCTAGCCCGTTTGCGCGCAAAAGAACGTCGCCGCGTGCGATCCGGCCTTGTCATTCCTGCAGCGCACGTCAGTCTGGGCCAGACAAAAAATGGGGAGCTCCAAATGAGCCAGAAGATGCAACAGATCGTCCTTGCCAGCCGCCCCGACGGCGCGCCGAGCCAGGATAACTTCCGCCTTGAGACGGAAGCGATGCCGCGCCCCGGTGAGGGGGAGATCCTGGTAGAGGTAAGCCACATGTCGCTGGACCCTTACATGCGCGGTCGGATGGATGACGCCAAATCCTACGCCCAGCCCGTGCCCGTCGGTGGCAAAATGGAGGGCGGTGCTGTGGGCCGGGTTATCGCCTCCAATTCAGCGCACTTCGCGGAAGGCGATCATGTCTTCGGCATGTTCGGCTGGGCCACCCACAGTACTGCGGACGCGCGCATGTGCCGCAAGCTCGACCCCTCCCAGGCACCTGTCACCACAGCCCTGGGCGTCCTGGGGATGCCCGGTTTCACCGGCTGGTGGGGCCTGAACGAATATGGCCGCCCGAAGAAGGGCGAGACCCTGCTGGTGGCCGCCGCAACGGGCCCCGTGGGCTCCATGGTGGGGCAGTTGGCCAAGGCCAAGGGCCTGCGCGCTGTGGGCGTTGCGGGCGGTGCGGATAAGGTGGCGCTCGCCAAGGGCGATTTCGGCTTCGACGCCTGCATCGACCACCGGGGCAAGGATGCCAAGGCCCTGCGGGCCGAGATGAAGGAGGCCTGCCCCGACGGTGTTGACGTCTATTTCGAGAATGTCGGCGGCCCGGTCCTTGAGGCGGCGCTCTCAATGATGAACCCGCACGGGCGCATCCCCGTTTGCGGCATGATCGCCTGGTACAATGCCGGTGGTCTGGGCGCGGACGCGGGGGGTGAAGGGCTGACGGCCCCCAAGCTCTGGCGCACAATCCTGGTCAACTTCCTGAGCGTGAACGGATTTATCATCTCCAACCACTGGGACCGCTACCCCGACTTCTTGAACGAGGTGGCCCCGATGATTGCGGATGGCCGGGTGAAATACAAAGAGGACATCACCGAAGGGCTGGAGAACGCGCCGCAGGCCTTCATGGACCTGCTGACGGGGGGCAACCACGGCAAAGCCATCGTCAAGGTCTCGTAATCCCAGGGGGCGGGCTTTGCCCCCCCCTTTACACAGGCCCAAAGGGCCGGGACAACCTGTCGGCGGCCACAGGTGGATCTGTCTCGGTCTAGGAGCCCAACGTCGGCTTTGTGGACTTAGGGGTCTTCCGCAAGCCCAAAGAAAAGGCAAAACTGCATGGCCAATCAAGGATTGCTAAAGTGGCTATGTCTGGACGAGGATTACTCTTCCGGCATTCCGGCAGCGCGGAGACCCTCACGGAAAACCCGGTGCGCAGGGACTTCTCCTGTGTATGAGTTAGAGGCCAAAGACGCGATAGTAACACCCGGAAGAATTTTTTCGTGTTTGGCCAACTCCGCCTTTGCTTCTTCGGTGCGGCCCAGGTTGACCAACGCACAAGCTTTCCATCTATAAGGTGCCGCGTAGCTCGGGTTTAGCCTGATTGCCCGCTCAAGATGGGTCAGAGCTTCTTCGAACCGCCCCAACATGATCAGCGCCCCAGCCATTCCGTTCCGAACGGGCACCGCAAGGGCGACATGTGAGGCGAAGAGATCGAATTTTTGGAAACACTCCAGAGCTTTTTCTGGCTCACCTATATAGTTGAACAGAAAACCAGCGAACACCAGGGCTTCAAGATCGAAAGGCAGATCCCTTAGGAAGGCCTCGACTTCTATGCGGGCTTGAACAATGTCGCCTGTATTGACGAAATTGAAGAACGCAAGATTTGCACGTGACGACGATGCCATGCCGCCAAATTCCCGCGCCCTCGATAACCATTCTCCGGTAGCCTCGCGGTAGTATTCAGAAACCTCTAGATACCCAATGGACGTTGCAGAGGTCCAGAACGTCAATGCGAGCTCATAAGGATAACTGCTATCCGGCCGCTTTTCTAACGCCTGAACAACATACTGAAGAGCATCCCGTAAACCTTCTTGATCAGCACCCGAGGGTTGTAGTGCCAATATCGTGAAGTCTTCCCAGCTCCGCTCCGATTCCGGCTTCTTTTTGATTTCGTCTAGCACAAAGTCCAGCGTTTTGCTGACCAATTGAGTGGCAATCGCCGACGCTAACTCGTCCTGCCAATCGAATGCATCTTGCAGCGATCCATCGTGCTTTGCGCTCCAAATTTCCGCACTGCCGGGAGCTTTCAAGCGAGTTTGCAGACGCAAACGCGATCCGCTTGCTCGGAGATTGGCCGAAAGTTCAAAGCCCACTGCCATTTCCGCGGTCGAAACCCGACTTTGGAGCCATCGCGTCGACCCAAGGTACGTTGCCAGATCATGAGTGAGCGCGTCCGCCAGTTCCCGCACCTCGACAGTGTCGCTCGACGTCGTCACAGGTCGGATCACTAGTCTCGGAAAGCCCTCCATGCCACTCCGATCTTTAAGCATCTTCGCCCCGGTGATACCGCCTCGCGTCCAGACACGAACCGGACGCTTAATGTTTTTCAGCGTCTGTTCTCCTGCATCGTCGAAGGCTGGCCGGAGCGTCCCATCTATGACCCCATACACCGCATCTGAGATCGTGACGCCACCGGGCTTGCACAACGCTTCTAGTCGGGCGGCCACATTCACGCCCTCCCCGAAAACGTCCTCGTCCTCGTGTACAATGTCACCCAAGTGCACGCCCGTCCTCAGCTGGATTTCTCCTTCCAGAACCATGCTGTCCTGCAGTCGCATTGCGCAGGTCACCGCATCTACCGCGCTGCTGAAGGTTACGATCCACCCGTCTCCCATATTCTTGACGATGGTGCCGTGATGCCCCGCCACCATTGGACGGAACAACTCCGTTCGCAGTCTACGCAAGGCAGCAAGCGTGCCTTTGCTATCTGCACCCATAAGGCGAGAGTAGTCGGCCACATCGACGGCCAGAACTGCTGCAAGACCTCGGGTCATAGCCTTCCCTTTCCAGCTCAAGCTAAGAAAATGCGGGGGGGAGCGCTAGCCTATTTTGGCGCGGGAAGCCATTCGCAGCATCGTATGCTGGCCGGGTGTGGGAAATGCCTGTTTTGGGCTCTATCCGGCCATTCATACGGACTGCCCCATCCTAGGCGGCCTGCAGCTTGCGCGCCTCTTCCCCCGCCAATGCCAGCAACTGCTCCATATAAGGCTTGCCCAGATCATCTGTCCGCACAGCGGCATAGAGGCGGCGGGTGATCCCGTCCTTCGTCAGGGGCCGCGTGACATAGTCGGAGGAGTACTTCACCTCCCGCACCACCCAGTCGGGCAGGACCGAGACGCCCCGGTTGGAGGCGACCAGCAGCAGGATCACCGCTGTCAGTTCCACCTGGCGGATTGCGGCGGGCTCCACCTTGGCAGGAATGAGGAGTTGGCTGAAGACATCGAGCCGGTTCTTGTCGACCGGGTAGGTGATGAGCGTCTCGCCCCGGAAATCCTGCGCCTCGACGAAAGGTTTTGCCGCCAGGGGATGCTGGCGCGCGGCGACGAAAACGGCCTCGTAATCGAAAAGCTCCACGAATTCGACACCCGGCAGGTCTTCGGGGTCGGAGGAGACGACCAGATCGACCTCCTCGCGCAGAAGCGCTGGGAGTGCGTCGAAGGCGAGGCCGGGGCGGATGTCCACGTCCACGTCCGGCCAGGAGTGGCGGAATTTCTCCAGCACGGGGAAGAGCCATTCGAAACAGGCGTGACATTCGATGGCGATGTGCATGCGCCCGGTGCTGCCCGCGCGCAGGCCGGAGAACTCATCCTGCAAGGCCTGCACCTGTGGAAGCACTTGCTCCGCCAGTTTCAGCAGGCGCTGGCCCGCGGGCGACAGTTTCAGCGGTTTGGAACGGCGCACAAAAAGCTCCACCCCCGCCTGATCCTCCAGCCCCTTGACCTGATGGCTGAGGGCCGACTGGGTGATGTTCATCTGCTCGGCCGCCCGGGCGAGGCCTCCCGCCTCGTGAATCGCCTGGATCGTGCGCAGGTGTCGGAACTCGATATGCATATGAGGTTTTCCTCATGTTGAAGATGAGATTTATGAGTTTGTCTCACATCGGATGATGTGGGACAAGGGCTGACTTTCTCAGTTCAGGAGTGTCCTCATGTCCGTGCCAACCGTTTCCTTCGAAGTCTTTCCGCCGCGCACCGTGGACGCGTCCTTCAACCTTTGGGACACGGCACAGGCCCTGGCGCCGCTGGCGCCGCGCTTCTTCTCTGTCACTTACGGCGCGGGGGGCTCCACCCGGGACATCACGCATGACGCGGCGCATGTGCTGCGCCGCACCTCCGGGTTGCCGGTGGCGGGGCATCTGACGTGCGTGGGGGCCAGCAAGGCCGAAACGCTTGCGGTGGCGGAGAGTTTCGCCAAGATCGGTGTGACGGATATCGTCGCCCTGCGCGGCGATCCCGAGGGCGGCAAGGAGCGGTTCGAGCCTCATCCCGATGGCTTCACCAACAGCTGTGAGTTGATCGAGGCGCTGGCGGAGACAGGCCGTTTCAACGTTCGCGTAGGGGCTTATCCGGACGTGCACCCCGAGGCGGCAGATGCCAAGACCAACATTGATTGGCTCAAGCGGAAGTTCGAGGCGGGGGCCTGCGAGGCCATCACGCAGTTCTTTTTCGAGCCCGAGAGTTTCCTGCGCTTCCGCGATGCCTGCGTGAAGGCCGGGATCGATAGGCCCATCACGCCGGGCATCTTGCCGATCCTGAACTGGAAATCTGCCCGCAGCTTCGCCGCACGTTGCGGCACGCCGGTGCCCGACTGGGTCGAACAGAGCTTCGAGACCGCGATCCGGGACGGGCGACACGATCTGCTTGCCCTGTCCCTCTGTACCGAGCTTTGCAGCACCCTGATCGACGAGGGGGTGGAGCAGTTGCACTTCTACACCCTAAACCGCGCCGATCTGACCCGCGACGTCTGCCGCGCCCTCGGCGTGACGTCCCAGGTCGCACTTGAGGACGTGGCGTAAGAGCTTGCGGCCCTTTGATTTCCGGCACTAGCATCGCGGCAAATCAATTTTTGCAGGAGTTGCCGCTATGTCCCCTTACCCCTCAGCCTTCGATCCGGCGCACCTTGCGGAGCTTTCGGGCCTTGAATCCCTGCAGATGATGATTGAGGGCAAGCTGCCGGGGCCGCCCATTTCCCGTACGATGGGCTACACGCTCCACGCCGTCGAAGAGGGCCGTGTGGTCTTTCGCGGAGCCCCTTCGAAAGAGATGACCAACCCGATGGGCACGGTACACGGTGGCTGGTACGGCACGCTTCTGGACAGTGCGATGGCCTGTGCGGTTCTGACCGGGGTACCGAAGGGGTCTGTCTATACCACGCTAGAGTACAAGGTGAACATTCTACGTGGCATTCCCATCGGGATGGAGATCGACTGCATTGGCATCACCGATCACGTGGGCCGGTCAACCGGGGTGTCGCACGGGGAGATCAGAGGGACCGAGGATGGCAAGCTCTATGCCGTCGGCTCCACCACCTGTATCATCATGAAAGTGGCCTAGGGTTACGGCTGCAAGGCCTCGGCCTTCCCTTTCTTTTTGGCGCGGGTGGCGTAGCGCAGGGTGACCGAGGGGTGGATTTCCTCGGAGGGGTCTTCCCCGATTATCCGTCTCTTGCGGCTCATCAGCATCCGCCCGTGCCCCCGCCAGGTGCCCCGCGCAGGGGCCAGCGGATCGCGCGGATACCGGTCCTGCCAGCCCTTGGGGAGGATCAGGCCGCTCTGCTCCGCGCGTTCCAGCATCCAGACCAGTGGGATATTTGACAGGGGCCGCGCTGCCTCGAACCCGCCCAGTTGGCCGCCCACGTCCCCGTGCGCGCCGGGGAACCAGACCTGCTCCACCCGCCCATCGTGGCCCCCGTCACAGCGCCACAGGACCGGGGAAAAGGCCACTCTTGTTTCATCGTATGCGAGGGCGTGGAAGCCGTTCCTGATGTGCGCGCCCAGGTCGTGATTGTGAAAGGCGTGCAGATGTTCCGTCCAGCGCCACAGGATCGGCGCATTGATCCCAAGCGATTTTACCGTATCCCAGACGCCGATCATTTCGATCTGCACATCGGGGTGACAGTGATCGGTCCGAAAGGCTGCGGCCGCAGCGCTTTCGGTATTGGATTCGTAGTAATGGTAGGCGGCGGCGATACCCCCAACTGTTGCCCGGTCCGGTCGCAGCAGCCCTACCAGGTCAATCACTCCTGCAAGGCTGCGCACCGCGTAGGCACCGCGGGAATACCCAAAGAGAAAGATCCGGTCCCCCGGCCGGTAGCGCGCGGCAAGATAACCGTAGGCCCGCCGGATCTGCCGGTTGATACCGCGCCCGGTGGTGACATGGAGGGCCGAGCGCCAGTCGGTCCACTGCAGGCCCGGTTCGTAGTAGAGTGACAGCGGCGCACCCACCTCCTGCAAAAGCATGTAGGTGCGCGCGGCGTTGGTCTGGCAAAGCGGCTCGAGCGATGACAGTGTGCCGTCAAGAATGACAACATGAGAGACAGAATCGCCGCCCCGTCTCAGGTCATTATTCAGCGGCGATGCGCCCATTGTTCAACATCTCCCACACCCGGAGCGGCGTGAAGGGCATGTCCGCCTGACGCACACCCTGGTCCCACAGCGCGTCCTGTACGGCATTGGCGATGGCCGCCATTGCGCCCACCGTCCCCGCCTCGCCGCAGCCCTTCATCCCCATGATATTGGCGGTGGAGGGCACCGGTTCCGACTTGAAGGTAATATTGGGAAGATCGGCCGCCCGGGGCAAGGCATAGTCCATGAAAGATGCCGTGAGGAGTTGCCCGTCCTCGTCGTAGACCACATGCTCCTGCACGGCCTGCCCCACACCTTGGGCGACCCCACCATGAACCTGTCCTTCGGCTAGCATGGGATTGATAAGGTTACCGAAATCATCGACCACGGTGTAGCGATCGGTGGTGACGATGCCGGTCTCAGGATCCACCACTGCCTCTGTCACGTGGACACCGTTGGGATAGGAGCGGCCGGGCAGCTTTGCCCGCTCTTCGTGGGTCAGCAGATCCGTGCGGCCCCGCTCGCGGGCCAACTCGGCCACCTCCAGCATGGTCGGCGTAAGGTTGGAACCCTCCGCACGGAACCGCTCATCGTCGAATTCGATGGCTGATGCGGGCACGCCCATCTCATCGGCGAGGAAGAGGGTGAAGGCTTCGGTCATGGCGGCGACCGTGGCAAGCGTGGCGTTGTTCTGGGTGGTGACGGAGCGGGAACCGCCCGTGCCGCCGCCCTGCTTGATCAGGTCGCTGTCGCCCTGCACCACGGTTATCTTGTCCGCCGGGATACCGGTTTGGTCAGACAGGAACTGGGCATAGACCGTCTCGTGCCCCTGTCCATTGGACTGGGTGCCGACGTAGATGGTTACGGTTCCGTCTTCCTCATAGACGACGCGCGCGCCTTCGGAAGGGTCCCCCAGGATGCTTTCGATGTAGTAGCAAAGCCCCTGCCCCCGCAGCAGGCCGCGCTTGGCGTCTTCGGCCTTGCGCGCCTCAAAGCCTGCTCGGTCCGCCTCTATTGAGGCGCGGCTCAGCAGGCGGTCAAAATCGCCCACGTCGTAGGTCTCTCCGGTTGCGGTGGTATAGGGGAACTGATCGGGCTTGATGAAATTGATGCGCCGCAGCTCCCAGGGGTCAACGTCCAGCTCGCGCGCCGCGCGGTCCATCAGCCGCTCCAGCACATAGATCGCCTCGGGCCGTCCGGCGCCGCGGTAGGCATCCACCTGTGTGGTATTGGTATAAAACCCCTCGGCACGGTAAAAGGTGGTCTGAACGTCATAGACACCCATCAGCACCCGGCTGAAAAGCTGGGTCTGAATGCCCTGGCCAAACTGAGAATTGTAGGCACCAAGGTTGCAGCGGGTGTGCACCCGGTAGGCAGTGATGCGGTTGTCCGCGTCGAAGGCAAGCTCCGCCAGGGAGGTCAGATCGCGCCCGCCATTGTCGCTCAACATGGCCTCCGTCCGTTCGGACATCCAGCGCACCGGGCGGCCCAGCAGGCGCGCGGCCTGGGCCACGGAGAAATGCTCGGGATAGGTCATGGCCTTCATGCCGAAACCGCCGCCCACGTCGGGGTTGGTCACGCGCACCTGTTCCTCTTCCAGACCGAAGGCCCGCTGCATAAAGCCCTTGTGGACCCAGACCCCTTGTCCGTTGATAGCCACGTGGAGGCGGCCCTCCTGCCACTCCGCATAGCAACCGCGCGGCTCCATGGAATTGACAATGATCCGGTTGTCGCCCACCTCCAGCGAGACGGTGCGCGCCGCCGAGCGAAAAGCCGCCTCGGTCGCTTCCTCATCCCCCAGAGCCCAGTCGAATGCGCGGTTGTCGGGGGCGTCTTCGTGCAGGGGTTCGCCGCCGGGGCCAATATCCATCTTGGCGGGCAGGTCGTCTATGTCGAGCAGGATAAGTTCCGCCGCATCGCGGGCCTGGGCCAGGGTATCGGCCACGACAAGGGCCACAGGCTCGCCCACATAGCGCACCCGGTCCTTGGCCAGCATGGGCCGCAGGGGCCCCGCGGCCTTGGTGCCGTCCCGGTTCTGGATCTGCGCCCCGTGCAGGGCGATATTCATGCCCGCTTTCTCCAGATCCTCGACCGTGAGGATGGCGTGGACACCTTCGGCCTCTCGGGCGTCAGACAGATCAAGATCGGTGATCATTCCATGGGCCACGGGGGAGCGGAAGACGAAGGCGTGGAGCGCCCCTTCGGGCGTAATATCATCGACGTAACGCCCCTCACCGGTGAGAAACCGCACATCCTCGGTCCGCTTGATCGCTTGGCTTTTGCCGAACTTGTCCATCTTGCGCGCCCTCTGCCTTGATTGCCAACAGGCCACAAATAAAGGTCTGATCGGGCGTGTCCAGCCTTGCGCGGCACGATGTCCCAACCTTGTGTGGGCCGCAGTTGCGGGGATGCGCATCTTAGGCCAAAAAAGCGGCAAAGACGCCGCGGCCACCTTTCGGGTCTCACCCTTTGACATACAGCCGGAGCAGCGCGAGGTCGCCCCTTGGTCCGAGGCAGAAGGCTCTCCAGCCTGTACCCCGACCCCAGAAAAGCGAAACATTCACAACAAAGCGTGAACCCACGGTCCTTTTTGCCCCCAATACTCTGCATGACCTCCCCCAAAGGCGCGCTATCGGCCAATCCGGGCGGTGCGCCCTTTTCCTTGCCCGCCCACTCGGCTAGATGAACGCGCAACCGACGCAGGAGACCCGACATGGCCCTAGACAAGACCTTCGACGCCCGTACCGCCGAGCCGCGCCTCTATGCCAACTGGGAAGAGGCCGGGGCCTTCCGCGCGGGGGCCAATGCCAGGTCGGGGGCCGAGACCTTTTCGATCATGATCCCGCCGCCCAACGTCACGGGCGTGCTGCACATGGGCCATGCCTTCAACAACACGCTGCAGGATATCCTGACCCGCTGGCACCGGATGCAGGGGCACGACACCCTCTGGCAGCCGGGGCAGGATCACGCCGGCATCGCCACCCAGATGGTCGTGGAACGCAAGCTGGCCGAAGATCAGCAGCCTTCGCGCCGGGAGATGGGGCGCGAGGCCTTCCTCAAGAAGGTCTGGGAGTGGAAGAAGCAGTCGGGCGGCACGATCATCGAGCAGTTGAAGCGCCTCGGCGCTTCCTGCGACTGGGAACGGAATGCTTTCACCATGTCCGGCGCCCCCAACGCGCCCGAGGGCGAGGAAGGCAACTTCCACGATGCGGTGATCAAGGTCTTTGTCGATATGTACAACAAGGGTCTCATCTATCGCGGCAAGCGGCTGGTGAACTGGGACCCGCATTTCGAGACGGCCATCTCCGATCTGGAGGTCGAGAATATCGAAGTTGATGGCCACATGTGGCACTTCAAGTACCCGCTCGCGGGCGGGGCGACCTATACCTACGTGGAGAAGGATGAAGAGGGAAAAACCCTCTTCGAGGAAGAGCGCGACTATATCTCCATCGCCACCACACGGCCTGAGACAATGCTTGGCGATGGGGCGGTCGCGGTCCATCCCTCGGACGCGCGCTATGCCCCTATCATTGGCAAGCTCTGTGAAATCCCTGTCGGCCCCAAGCAACACCGCCGCCTGATCCCGATCATCACGGATGACTACCCCGATCCCGACTTCGGTTCTGGCGCGGTCAAGATCACCGGTGCGCACGACTTCAACGACTATGAGGTCGCCAAGCGGGGCAATATCCCGATGTACAACCTCATGGACACCAAGGGCGCCATGCGCGCGGACGGTCGCCCCTACGCCGAGGAGGCGGCCATCGCCCAGCGTATCGCCAATGGTGAAGAGGATTTTGATGAGGCCAAGGTGGCCGCGATGAACCTTGTCCCCGACGCCTACCGCGGGATGGACCGGTTTGAGGCGCGCAAGGCGGTGGTCGCCGACATCACCGCCGAAGGGCTGGCCGTCATGACCCAGGCCCACGATCCGCGTCTGGGCAAAGCCGCCGTGAAACCCCTCGCCCCCGAAGAAGGCGGCGAGGAACGCAGCCACGAGCTTGTCCCGCTGGTCGAGGCCAAGAAGATCATGCAGCCATTCGGCGACCGTTCCAAGGTGGTCATCGAGCCGATGCTGACCGATCAGTGGTTCGTCGATACCGCCAAGATCGTCGGCCCCGCGATTGACGCCGTCCGCAACGGCGACACCAAAATCCTGCCCGAGCAGGACAGGAAGGTCTATTTCCACTGGCTTGAAAACATCGAGCCCTGGTGCATCTCGCGCCAGCTTTGGTGGGGGCATCAGATCCCGGTTTGGTTGGGCCCGAATAAATCTTCATTTGATTTTAGCGACAAAG
>JABDKA010000145.1 GCA_013002405.1 Sulfitobacter sp.
GCCCACGCACGTGTGGCGTCGGTGTTGCGCAAGGCGGAAGAGGCTGGGATTGCCGCCGATGACGCGACCTTGCGGGGGTCCGATCTGGGCAAGCTTGACCACGAGGCCGAACTGGCGCTGCTGCGCAAGATCGCCGAATGGCCCCGGCTGGTGGAGACCGCCGCGCGGGTCAATGAGCCGCACCGGGTGGCTTTCTATCTTTACGAGCTGGCCGGAGAATTCCACGGCCTCTGGAACCGGGGCAACGAAGAGACCTCCCTGCGCTTCATTCAGGAGCACGACGTGGCCACCTCACAGGCAAAAATCGCCCTTGCACGGTCCGTCGCAATTGTAATTGCGGCCGGTCTTGGTATTCTTGGGGTCACACCGGCGCAAGAGATGCGATAAAGCACGCGCGCCCGGCAAAGACAGGCGAACCCCAGACCAGACCCGGCGGGCACGTATCCGCGGGCAATGAGGCACAGATGGCAGACTATGCGGCATCCCCCGGTGAGGGGGGGTACACCTATGAATCCGATCTTGATGCGCGGACTGTACCTTCCGCCAACTCCTTGACAACGCTGACCAATATTGCGGGTGCCGTGATATCACTGGCTCTGATCGTCGGGGTGGCGATCTGGGGTTACAGGCTGCTGGTGCGGGACGTGACCGGCATCCCCGTGGTCCGTGCGGCAAGTGGTGAAATGCGCGTCCGACCCGAAGATCCCGGCGGGCAGCTGGCCCAGCATCAGGGTCTGTCGGTCAACCAGGTCGCTGCCAAAGGGAGTGCGGCGCGCCCCGCTGACCGGTTGCAACTGGCCCCGCAACCGGTTGACCTGTTGCCAGAAGACCACCTTGTGGCGGCCGCCATCGAAATGCCCGCGCCGCTGGATCCGACGGGTGAGGGTCCGTCTGCCGCCATACCCGACGTCACTGGCGCACTGCAGGCGGGCAACGTGGATGAACTTGTTGCCCAATTGACAGCCGGTGTCGCCCCGATGGCGGACCTTGGGGAGAGCCCCGAAAAGGTTGTCGCCAGCGTCACCGAAACTGTCGTGGCCGAGGTGACGGCCGCGGAAGCCAAGGTGAAACAGGTGCTGGAAGCCCCCGGTGTCCGCCGGTCCCTGCGGCCCCGCAAGCGGCCCGCAGTCCTTGCGATGGTCACGCCCACCTCGGCCCCGGCAGCCCCTGCCGCTGAGACGGTAGAGATCGACCCGAACAATTTGCCCGCGGGCACCCGTCTGGCGCAGCTTGGTGCCTTTGACAGTCCCGAGGTCGCGCGGGAGCAGTGGGAGGTCATGCAGAAGCGTTTCGGCACCTACATGGCCGACAAGCAGCGTGTGGTACAAAAGGCCACCAGCGGCGGAAGGGTGTTTTACCGCCTGCGCGCAATGGGCTTCGCCGACATCGGCGAGGCGCGACGCTTCTGTTCCGCTCTCGTGGCCGAGAACGCGGACTGCATCCCGGTGGTCACCCGCTGATGCGCTTTGGCGCAACGATCCTTGACGCAGACGGGCTGCGGCTCACAGTCGAGGAGAAGGCATTTTTCAGGGAGATGAATCCCTTCGGTTTCATCCTCTTCGCCCGCAACATCGACACGCCCGATCAGGTTCGCGCCATCTGCGATGAGATGCGGGAGGCGGTGGGCCATCACGCCGTCATCACGATTGATCAGGAAGGCGGTCGGGTTCAGCGTTTGCGGGGCCCGATCTGGCGGGACTGGTTGCCGCCGCTCGATCTTGTGGCGATGACCGGAGAGGATGCAGCAGAAGCTCTGTACCTCATGTACCGGATTATCGCGGATGAGTTGCACGCCATCGGCGTTGACAGCAATTGTGCCCCAATGGTCGATCTGGCCACCGCTGAAACCCACGATTTCCTGCGTAATCGCTGCTACGGCACCGATCCGCAGCGCGTAGCCGACCTGGGGCGCGCCGTTGCGGACGGTCTGCTAAATGGGGGCGTTCTACCTGTACTCAAGCATATTCCGGGCCACGGGCGCGCGACACTGGACAGCCACAATGATCTGCCACGCGTCACGGCTTCGCCCGCGGAACTGCTCCGGACGGACTTCGCGCCCTTTCGCGCGCTCAACGATCTGCCCATGGGGATGACCGCCCATCTGATCTTTGAGGCCTACGACAAGGCGGTGCCTGCCACCTGTTCGCCCGAGGTAATGCAGGTGATCCGGGATGAGATCGGTTTTGATAACCTGATAATGACCGATGATGTGTCCATGAAAGCGCTGCAGGGCACCCATGTGGAAAGCACCCGCGCGGCCATCGCGGCGGGATGTGACGTGATCCTCTACTGCAACCAGCCATTGGCGGACCGACGGGCGGTGGCCGAGGCGGCGGGCGAGATGACTGAAGCTGCCCAGACCCGCGCCGAACGCGCGCTGGCACAGCGCCGGACGCCCGACGATGTTGACATTCCCGCCCTCACCGCCAAGCTGGACGCGCTGACGGGCGGGGCGCTGCATGGCTGATACCACATTCGAGGAAGACACACTCTCGGTCACCGAAAGGATGGCCGCAGAGGCGCTGATTGTGGATGTGGACGGCTTCGAGGGGCCGCTCGACCTGCTCCTCACGCTCAGCCGAACGCAAAAGGTCGATTTGCGCAAGATCTCGGTCCTGCAACTGGCCCATCAATACCTCGCCTTTGTCGAACAGGCCAAGGCGCTGCGGCTGGAACTTGCGGCCGATTATCTCGTCATGGCAGCCTGGCTCGCCTTCCTGAAATCGCGTTTGCTTCTGCCACCGGACCCGGCGGAAGAGGGACCTTCGGGCGAGGAATTGGCCGCGCATCTGGCCTTCCAGCTTGAGCGGTTGCAGGCCATGCGCGATGCCGCCGCGCGCCTGATGGCGCGGGATCAGTTGGGGCGGGATTTCTTCGCCCGTGGCCAGACCCATGAGGTCAAACGAACACGGCGGATCACCTACACCGCCACGCTGCTGGACCTGATGCAGGCCTACGCCCGGACCCGTACGCGGGATGAATTCCGACCCTTTACGATGGACCGCGACGCGGTCTTTACGATGGAACAGGCGCTTGAGCGGATGCGGGGCCTGATCGGCTATGCGGGGGAGTGGGGAGATCTGATGTCCTTTCTGCCCGAGGGGTGGGAGACGGACCCAGCGCGGCGCCGGTCGGCCACGGCGGCGACTTTTGCCGCCTCTTTGGAACTGGTAAAGGAAGGTCGGCTTGAACTGCGCCAGAGCGAGACCTTCGCCCCGATCCAGCTGCGCAAAAAGGACTGACCCTTGTCGGATGACCCCTTGGAAGAAAGCCTTTTCGAGGCGCCGCCCATGGCAGAGCAGGAGCGGATGGTGGAGGCGATCCTTTTCGCCGCGTCCGAACCCGCCTCGATCAAGGAACTGGAAAGCCGGATGCCGCACGGTTGTGACGCGGGCGAGGCACTGGTGCACCTGCGCCGCCGCTACGATGGGCGCGGCGTTCAGGTGGTGAAAGTGGGCGACGCCTATGCGATGCGGACGGCCCCGGACCTCGGCTTCCTGATGCAGAAAGAGACAGTCGAGACCCGCAAGCTGAGCCGCGCAGCGATCGAGACGCTGGCCATCATCGCCTACCATCAGCCGGTTACTCGGGCGGAAATTGAGGAGATCCGCGGCGTTTCCGTCTCTCGCGGGACGGTAGACCAGTTGCTTGAGCTTGAATGGATCCGTTTCGGGCGCCGCAAGATGACACCGGGGCGGCCCGTGACCTTCGTCGTGACGCCTACCTTCCTTGATCACTTCGGGCTTGAGAATGCCCGTGATCTGCCGGGCCTGAAGGAGCTCCGCGCCGCGGGGCTGCTGGAAAACCGGCCGCCACCCGGCGCCTTGCCCTTGATGGGTGAGGGTGAGGAGGAAGAAGAGGCCACGACGGGCCAAAGCGAGCTTTTCGAGGACTGATTGCAGCGCTGGCGCGGGTTTGCCCGAAAATCGCCCCATTCCGTGGTATAGTGCGCCTTGAGGCAAATGAGGGTCAGTCAATGAACCAGATTATCAACATGATCGTGCGCCAGGTGATGCGCCAGCTTATCAACCGTGGTGTCAGTGCGGGGTTCGATCAGGCATCGAAGATCGGCAAGCGAGGGCAGACTGCGCAGAGCGACGCGGAAGAAGCCCCGCAAATGAGCCGTGAGGAACGCCGCGCCATGCGTCAGGCCCGCCAGAATGCGCGCGCCGCGAAACAGGCGATGAGCGCTGGTCGGCGCGTCAGCAAGTTCTGAATATTTCTCTCAGTAGCGTGAGGGTGAAGGCTCCGGATCAAGTCCCGGGCTAAGTTGCTTTTAGCCTATTACCGCAGTCCCGGACCTGGTCCGGGACCTCACCCGCTTAGGATAAACCGAAGGCGAAGAATGCGCTATAATCACTTGAAATGTTTTGATAATTTCAGCCC
>JABDKA010000196.1 GCA_013002405.1 Sulfitobacter sp.
GCCTGCTCGATGGACATGGACCATTCCTGGGCCAGCATGGTCTTGGTCATCATGTGGGCAAAGTTCGGCCCTGCCTGGATCTGACGCGCCAGTTTCAGCGCATCAGCGTCAAGCTCGGCTGATGAAACCAGACGGTTGAAGAAGCCCCAGCGCTCTCCCTCCTCGGCGCTCATCGAGCGGCCCGTATAGAGCAGCTCGGCCGCCCGCGTCTGGCCGATGATGCGCGGCAGGATCGCGCAGGCACCCATGTCGCAGCCCGCGAGCCCTACGCGAGTGAAGAGAAAGGCCGTCTTGGCCTCGGACGTGGCTATCCGCAGGTCAGAGGCCATTGCGATGATCGCACCGGCCCCTACGCAGATGCCATCGACGGCGGCGATGACGGGCTTGCCGCAGTTCACGATGGCCTTCACCAGATCACCGGTCATGCGGGTGAACTGCAAAAGCTCCTTCATGTTCATCCTGGTCAAAGGCCCAATGATATCATGGACATCCCCACCGGAGCTGAAGTTGCCGCCGTTGGATCCGAAAATGACCACATCGACATCGTCAGCATAAACAAGTTCCCGGAACCAATCGCGCAGTTCGGCGTAGCTGTCGAAGGTAAGCGGGTTCTTTCGATCCGGGCGGTCCAGTCTTACGGTGGCGATGCCTTCCTCGATCTCGCACCTGAAGTGTTTCACATCACTGCGCATGGGCCTTTTCCTTCTTTTCTTCTGCGGCGGCGGCAAAGTCCTGCAGGCGGGCAGCCATCTGGCGGGCCTCCTGCGGCGTCACACCGCGCAGCATCTCGTCTATCCATTCCTCGTGGGCGCGGGCCTGGTCGGCAAATTGGGTCTGCCCCGCCTTGGTCAGCCTCAGAAGGGTTGCGCGACGATCACCGGGCACAGCAATGCGTTCGACCAGACCTTCGTCGCTCAGGCGATCCGCGATGCCCGTGACATTCCCGTTGGAGACCCGCAAAACACCCGAAAGCTGGCTCATCTTGAGCCCGTCGGGATGACGCGACAGCGCTGACATCATGTCAAACCGGGGCAGGGTCGTGTTGTGATCCCGCCGAAGCCGGTCGCGCAAATCGTTCTCGATCCCGCGCACCACCTTCAGCAGGCGCAGCCAGAGCCGGACGCGATCCTTGGCCTCGCTCATATCTCTCCGCCCGACACGACCAGGTCGTGCCCGTTTATCATGGAGGCCTCGGGCGAGGCGAGGAAGCGGACCGCTGCCGTCACCTCAACGGCGGTGATCATCCGGCGCATGGGGTTATTGGCGACCAGCATCTTTTCCGCCGTCGACTGATCAACTTCCATCCGCTTCATCACGTTCTTGACGGCACCCGCCGCCATGTCCGTATCGACGAAGCCGGGGCAGACCGCGTTGCAGGTAATGCCCTGCTTGGCCACTTCGATGGCAAGGGACCGGACCAGCCCCAGCACTCCGTGCTTGGCCGCCGCATAGGCGGCGAGGTTGGCACCGCCCTTGAGGCTTGCGATGGAGGCCATGGCAATCAGCCGCCCGCCAGGGCCCATCTCCTGCAGCGCCGCACGGAAAGTATAGAAGACGCCCGTCAAGTTCACCGCCAGCGTGTCGTGCCAGATCTGGCTGGGCATCTGTGCCACCGGCATGACGTGACCCGCGCCCGCGTTGGCAACGACCACGTCATAGCGCCGGTCGAAGAGCATCTTGACCGACGCCTCATCCGTCACATCCGCTTGCAGGCAGCGCATGTCCATGCCCTTGGCGGTTTCCTCCAGCGCATCCATCCGGCGCCCCGCGATGGTCACAGCGTCGCCCTTAGCCGCAAAGTCCTGCGCCACGTCGCGCCCGATGCCCGAGCCGCCGCCTGTCACTAGAATCTGTCTCATACCTGCTCCATTTCTGCGGCGCGGTCGGCCAGTCGCCACGCCTGATCTCGGCCCGCCTCGTAGGGCAAGGGCCATTTCGCATGCCGATCACCAATCTCGGCACCCGCGTGCAAGGTCCAGTAAGGATCGCTCAGATGCGGGCGGGCAAGGCAGACAAGGTCCGCGCGACCCGCCATGAGGATCGAATTGACGTGATCGGGCTCATAGATGTTGCCCACCGCCATGGTCTTGATGCCCTTCTCATTCCGGATGCGGTCCGAAAAGGGGGTCTGGAACATGCGGCCGTAAACCGGCTTGCCCTGGGTCGAGGTCTGGCCAGCCGAGACATCGATGATGTCGGCGCCCGCAGCCTCAAACTTCGCAGCAATTTCAGCCGCTTCTTCCGGCGTGACCCCGTCGTCGCCCACCCAATCATTGGCAGAGATGCGGACCGACATTGGTTTGCCCGCGGGCCAGACGGCGCGCATGGCATTAAAGACCTCCAGCGGATAACGCATCCGGTTCTCGAGGCTGCCACCGTATTCGTCCGTGCGTAGATTCGACAGCGGCGAGATAAAGGAAGAGATGAAGTAGCCGTGCGCCGCGTGCAGTTCGATCATGTCAAAGCCTGCCCGGTCAGCCATCTTGGCGGCCTCCACGAACTGGTCGCGGATCACATCCATATCAGCGCGCGTTGCCTCCTTGGGCACCGCATTATCGTCGGACCAGGGGATGGGCGAGGCCGAGATGATCTCCCAGTTCCCGTCCTTCAACGGGCTGTCCATGCCCTCCCAGCCCAGCCGGGTCGAGCCCTTGCGACCCGAATGGCCGATCTGGCAGCAGATCTTGGCATCGGTTTCCGCGTGCACGAAATGCGTGAGGCGCTTCCAGGCCGCCTCATGCTCGGGCGCGTAAAGGCCCGGACAGCCCGGCGTGATGCGCCCCTCAGCCGAGACGCAGGTCATTTCGGTAAAAACCAGCCCTGCCCCACCCTTGGCCCTTTCACCGTAGTGGATCAGGTGCCAGTCGGTCGGACAGCCATCCACAGCCTTGTACTGTGCCATGGGAGAGACGACGACGCGGTTTTCCAGCTTCATATCGCGTAGCTGGAAGGGCGCGAACATAGGTGCGCGCACCGGACCATTGGCCCCGACGCCCGACTGTTCCATAAACCACTTCTCGGCCCCCTCCAGCCATCCGGGATCACGTTCGCGCAGGTTTTCGTGGCTGATCCGCTGGGAGCGGGTGAGCATGGAATAGTTGAGCTGGACGGGATCAAGATCCAGATAACGCTCCACATCCTCGAACCATTCCAGGGAGTTACGGGCTGCGGACTGCAGGCGCAACACTTCGAGCCGACGCGCCTCCTCGTACTTCTCGAAAGCCTTCGAGATGTCCTTCTCCGCGTGTACATGCTCGGCCAGGGCCATGGCGGATTCCATGGCGAGCTTCGTGCCCGAGCCAATGGAGAAATGGGCTGTCGCGGCCGCATCGCCCAGCAGCACAACGTTCTTATGGTACCAGCTTTCACAAAGGACGCGAGGAAAGCGGATCCAGGCGGACCCACGAATGTGATTGGCATTGGTCATCAGGCTGTGCCCGTCCAGATGATCCTTGAAGACCTCCTCGCAAATGGCGATGGTCTCCTGCTGGCTCATCTCGCCGAAGCCGTAGTTGTCAAAAGTCTCCTGGCTGCACTCCACGATGAAGGTCGCCGTGTCTTCGTCGAACTGGTAGGCGTGGACCCAGAGCCAGCCCTTTTCAGTCTCCTCGAAGATGAAGGTGAAGGCATCGTCGAACTTCTGGTGCGTGCCCAGCCAGACGAAGGGACACTTGCGCACGTCGATGTCGGGCTTGAAGCTCTCTTCGAACTCCAGCCGTGTCTTTGAGTTGAGCCCGTCACAGGCCACAACGAGATCATAGTCATCCATGTAGGCGGAGGCGGATTCGACCTCTGTCTCGAATTGCAGGTCTATCCCCAGTTCGCGCGCCCGTTCTTGCAGGATGATGAGCAGACGCATCCGCCCGATGCCGCAGAACCCGTGGCCTGAACTGAGCGTCTTGGTGCCCTTGTAGATCAACGCGATGTCGTCCCAGTAGGCGAAGTTCTCACGGATGCGCTGGCCCGAGACGGGATCATTGTTTTCGAGGTTCTGCAGGGTTTCATCGGACAGGACGACGCCCCAGCCGAAGGTGTCGTCCGGGCGGTTGCGCTCCAGCACGGTGATCTCCGCCTCCGGATCGCGCAGCTTCAGCGATATCGCGAAATAGAGCCCCGCGGGCCCACCTCCCAGACAGATTGCACGCATGGTCATCTCCAAATAAACGACTTGGGCAGACGGTAAGGCCTATTGCTTTATGCTTCAAGTAAAAATATTTCATACATGAAATAATCGCCAGGAGATCCCTGAGTGGTTAGGATTTCACAGGAAAATCCAGGATCACGCTCGCCGCCATCAGACCGGCCATCAGCGTCATGAAAAGCCGCCATGCCCGATCGGCGCGCAGAAGCGGCGCCAGGAAATGCCCCACGGTAACCCAGAAGAAACAGACAAACAGATTGATACAGGCAAAGACCGTAAAGAGCCGCAAAACCTCTGATCCAGGGCTCAACCCGCCGGAAAACCCGGCTGCCGCAGCAAGGGTCACGGCCCACATCTTGGGATTAACGGCCTGAAAGGCGATCGCCTCCAAAAAAGTGAAAGGCCGACCGCGGTCGGCTGCACGGGGAATGCGCGCGCTCTGCACCATGCGCCAGGCAAGCCACAAGATCCAAAGGGATGAAATGACTTGCAGGGCGACCTTCAACTGCGGCGCGGCAACAAGAAGCGCGCCGATGCCCGTGGCACTGAGTGCCGCGACGATTCCCGTGCCGACCGGCACGCCCAGAAGATGCGGCACGGTGGCCGGGAAACCGAAACGCACACCGGAAGCCGTGAGAAGCAGTACATTGGGACCAGGCGAGAAGAGCCCCACAAAGACGAAAACCGCAAGCGGGAGAAGATTGGCTGTCACGGGCGGACGGCTATCTGATCCGCATCTCGGTAACCGCATCAAAGAGCATGGCGCGTCGCGGCTCGAAGCTGATGTCGATGCTGTCACCTTCGCGCGCGCGCTCATCCCCCCGTTCTTCCGCGATGATGCGTTCGTCAGTGTGGGTGCCAAGGTGCAGGTAACTTACCCCGCCCAGGGCTTCGGACAGATCAGCGCGCAGGCCGCCCTGCTCCCTTTGCACTTCGATATGTTCGGGCCGGACCCCAAGGATCACGTCGCTCCCCTGCTCGGGCAGTTTCGCGGTGACTTCAACGGTGCGCCCAAGCGCGGGCACGGCAACACCGCCCCCTTCGACCTTGCCATTGAGAAAATTCATCGCGGGCGAGCCGATAAAACCCGCCACAAACCGGTTATCCGGGTCACGGTACAAATCCAGCGGCGCGCCCACCTGCTCAATGTGCCCCGCGCGCAGCACCACAATCTTGTCGGCTAGCGTCATCGCCTCGACCTGGTCGTGGGTGACGTAGATCATTGTCGCGCCAATCTCCTTGTGCAGGCGCGCGATCTCTACTCGCATCTCGACCCGCAGTTCGGCATCGAGGTTCGAGAGAGGCTCGTCAAAGAGAAAGACTTCCGGCCCCCGCACGATGGCCCGCCCGATGGCCACACGCTGGCGCTGCCCGCCGGACAGGTTCGCAGGTTTGCGCGACAGATACTCATCCAGTTTAAGAATGTCCGAGGCCGCCTTGACCTTTTGCGCGATCTCCGTCTTGGACACGCCATTCATCTTGAGGCCAAACCCCATATTTTCGGCCACGGTCATGTGCGGGTAAAGCGCGTAGGTCTGGAAAACCATCGCAACCCCCCGTTCGGACGGGTCGAGCCGGGTAACATCCCGCGCGCCGATGTTGATGGCCCCTTCGGTCGTCTCTTCAAGCCCGGCGATCATGCGCAGCAGGGTGGACTTGCCGCAGCCCGAGGGGCCGACGAAGACGCAGAATTCGCCGTCCTGCACTTCCAGATCGATCCCGTGGATCACCTGCACATCGCCGTAGCGCTTGATCGCGTTCCTGAGTGTCACCCCGGTCATGGCCAGCGCCTCCCCTCGCGTACCCGAAATAAAGCGGCGCTTGTCCGCGACCGCCGCTTGACAAGCCTGTCAGCCATGGGTGTAGCCTTCAAGTCATAAATCCGCCGAGCAAAAAATGGGGCGGGCACAGAATCCATGGGAGGATACCAATGAGACTGACACGCACGACGCTGCTGGCCGCCCTGGCCGGATCGACTTTGCTGGCGGGCGCGGCCTTTGCCGACGGCCACGCCAAGCTGACCGGGGAACTGAAGATCTTCCTCGACACCTCGAACCCTGCCCCTCGCGCGGCTATGGAAAGCTCCATCGCCCGCTTCCAAGAACAACATCCCGATCTGAACATCGAAACCACGGTGATCGATCGCGAGGCCTACAAGACCCAGATCCGCAACTTCCTGACCGCTGACGCGCCCGACGTGGCCACATGGTATGCGGCCAACAGGATGCGTCCCTATGTCGACGCCGGGCTTTTCGAGGACGTGAGCGACCTCTGGCAAGAGCCTGAAATCGCTGAAAACCTCGCCTCCACCAAGGGGGCGATGACCATAGACGGAAAACAGTGGGGCGTGCCCTATACCTACTACCAGTGGGGCGTCTACTACCGCGAGGATATCTTTAACGAACTGGGCCTGAGCGAGCCTGCAACCTGGGAAGAGGAAAAGGCCAACTGCGCCAAGATCGTGGAGTCGGGCCGCGCCTGCTATACCATCGGGACCAAGTTCCTCTGGACCGCCGGCGGCTGGTTCGACTACCTCAACATGCGCACCAACGGCTTTGATTTCCACATGCAGCTTTTGCAGGGCGATGCCAGCTGGGAAAGCGATGAGGTCCGCGCGACATTCGCAAACTGGCGCGAACTGATCGACATGGGCGGCTTTATCGACAACCACCAGACCTATTCCTGGCAGGAAGCCCTGCCCTTCATGGTCAATGGCGATGCGACGGCCTACCTGATGGGCAACTTCGCGGTGGCCCCCCTGCGTGAGGCGGGGCTGAGCGACGACCAGCTTGGCTTCTACCAGTTCCCGGCGATCAACCCCGCCGTTGAGCTGGCCGAGGATGCACCGACCGATACCTTCCATATCCCCGCCAACGCCCAGAACAAGGACGCCGCGCGCGCCTTCCTGCGGCACATGGTGTCGGCCGAGGAACAGACGATCATTAACGCGGGCGATGCCCTCGGCCAGTTGCCGGTCAACGCAAAATCCAGTGTGGATGACGACGAATTCCTCACCGAGGGCTTCGCGATGCTTTCGTCCAACTCCCCCGGCGGCGTGGCGCAGTTCTTTGACCGGGATGCCCCGGCTGAGATGGCCAAGGTGGCGATGGAGGGTTTCCAGGAGTTCATGGTCAAGCCCGACAACCTTGACCGTATCCTAAGCAAGCTGGAGCGCGCCCGCGGCCGCATCTACGAATGATCCTGTTGCGCGCCCGAAGGCTGACTTCGGGCGCGGACCTTCTCGGCCCCTCGCGCAAGGACCGCTGACATGACCCAGGCCGCTCTGCCCGCCGCATCCGCCCCCGACCGGGGCTTCTGGCTGCGCAATCAGCAGACCCTGGCGCCCTGGTTCTTCCTGGCCCCCGCGATCCTGTTTTTTGCCTTTTATGTCGTCTTTCCGATTTTCCAGTCCTTCAACCTTTCGCTTTACGAATGGGACGGACTGGGAGAGGCGGAATACATCGGCCTGCGTAACTACGAAGACCTCTACTATGAGTGGGTCGACCGGGACGCATTCTATGTCTCGCTCAAGAACAACCTGATCTGGCTGGTGCTGTACCTGGCGGCCATCCCGGCGGGTCTCTTCATCGCCCTCTTCCTAAATCAGACGGTCACGGGGATCAGGCTGTACAAGTCTTTGTTCTTCTTTCCCTTCGTCATTTCCCAAGTGGTCGTCGGCTTGGTCTTTACATGGTTCTACGATCCCGCCTTCGGTCTATTGAACGTGGTCCTCGGTTGGGTGGGCCTTGGCCCAGTGAACATGCTGGGAGATGAGAACCTTGTGACCTACGGCGTGATTCTGGCTGGCCTCTGGCCCCAGACCGCCTATTGCATGATCCTCTATCTGACAGGTCTAAACGCGGTGGATCCCGAACAGATCGAGGCGGGGCGGCTTGACGGGGCCAAGGGTTGGCGGATGCTCTGGCACGTCGTGCTGCCGCAGCTGAAGCCGGCCACCTTCATTGCCTTTGTGGTGACGATCATCGGGGCGCTGCGCAGTTTTGACCTGATCTCCATCATGACCGGTGGCGGGCCTTTCGGCTCCTCGCGCGTGCTGGCCTTCTACATGTTCGAGGTGGCCCTCTCGGAGTACGGCTTCCGCATGGGGTATGGCGCTGCCATCGCGGTGGTGCTGTTCCTGATCATGCTCTGCTTTATCGCCTACTTCCTCTGGTCCATGTACCGGGAGGAGCGACGATGAGACCATGCAACGCAATCCCGGTCCTTGCGCCGGGACCTCTCACCTCCAGCCAGAGGCTTCGGAGAAGGTCCGGGGTTGCGATGCGCCGCTTGCAGGGGAGGCACTGACATGTTCCCCACCCCGATCGAAAAACGCCCGCCCGCCGCGCGCGTGACCTACCAGGCCTTCCTGCCACTGGCGCTGATCGCCTGGCTGCTTCCGCTGATCGCGGTTGCGGTATTCTCAATCAAACCGGGCGCGGATTTTACCAATGCCAACTACTGGAACATGCCCTCCTCCTTTGATCTTGCGGAAAACTATGGACAGGTCTTTTTCAATTCGGACATGCCGCGTTACCTGCTCAATTCCTTCCTGATCACCATCCCGACGGTGGTGGGTGCTGTCGCCCTCTCGGCGATGGCGGGCTTTGCGCTCGGCATTTACCGCTTCAAGGCCAACATCTGGCTTTTCTTCATGTTCGTCGCGGGCAATTTCGTACCCTTCCAGATCCTCATGGTCCCTGTGCGGGATCTGACGCTGGATCTGGGCCTCTACAACACCAAGACCGGGCTGGTCCTTTTTCACATCGCCTTTCAGACCGGGTTCTGCACCCTCTTCATGCGCAATTTCATTCGCGCCCTGCCTTTCGAACTGATCGAGGCGGCGCGGGTCGAAGGCGTGTCGGAATGGCGCATTTTCTGGTACGTCGTCCTGCCCCTGATGAAGCCCGCGCTGGCGGCCTTGTCAGTGCTCATCTTCACCTTTATCTGGAATGATTATTTCTGGGCTGTGGTCCTGACCCAGGGGCCCGAAAGCCAACCGGTCACGGCAGGGATCACCGCCTTCAACAGCCAGTTTCGCGCCATGTACCACCTGATGAGCGCGGGCTCCATCGTCGCCGCCCTGCCCCCGGTGGCCATGTTCTTCTTGATGCAAAAGCACTTCATCGCGGGCCTGACACTGGGCGCCGTAAAATGACAGAGACCTGGCGGCTGGATGATGCGCGCCAGACATTGGTGCTTTGCTCGACCGCGGGAAGATGCCCGCAGGTCATCTATTGGAGCGCCCCTCTGCCAGCGGACGAGGACATGGCGGCCCTCGCCGCGGCGCAGGAGGCTGATGTCACCGGCGGGATGCTGGACCAAACGCCGGATCTGTCTATTTGTCCCGAAGCAAGCCGCAGCTTTCCCGGGCAGCCCGGGTTGGTCCTGAGGGACGCATCAGGCACACCACTTCTGCCCCGCTTCGATCTGGTTGATGTTGCGAAGCTCGACCAGTCACTCACCATCACCTGTGCGGATGCGGGCAAGGGTCTGACCTACGTGGCGCAGATCGGTTTTGATCCGCAGACCCATGTCGTCACACTCACCGCCCGCCTCATCTCTGACGGACCAATGCATCTCCAATGGCTGGCCGCACCGGTCCTGCCCGCGCCCCAGTTGTCGGATGAGATGATCGACTTCGGCGGACGCTGGTGCGGTGAGTTTCAGATCAATCGCACGCAATGGTCTCCCGGCACCCGGCTTCGGGAAAGCCGCACAGGCCGGACCGGGCACGAGCATTTTCCCGGTCTGATCCTCCCCGCGTGCGGGACCACAAACACCGCTGGCGAGGCTTACGGGTTGCATTATGGCTGGTCCGGCGGTCACCGGATGATCGCCGAGGAATTGCCCGACGGGCGCCGTCAGGTGCAGTTCGGCAATGCTGCGGATACCGAGACAGCGCCCGCCACGGAATTCTCCACCGCGCCGCTCTATGCCGTTTTCTCTTCGGGGGGTCTGAACGGTATCGCCACTGCCTTCCAGCGCCATGCGCGGAACCGGATCGTGACCTGGCCCACACCCGACAAGCCCCGACCCGTCCATTATAACTGCTGGGAGGCCGTCTATTTCGACCACGACCTGCCCAAGCTGAAAGAGATCGCCACGCACGCCGCCGATCTGGGGGCCGAGCGGTTCGTCCTCGATGATGGCTGGTTCGGGCGGCGGGACGATGACACCTCATCACTCGGGGACTGGGAGGTTGATCCCCGCAAGTATCCCGAGGGGCTGGGCCCGCTGATCAACCACGTAGAGGGCCTTGGGATGTCCTTCGGCATCTGGCTTGAGCCGGAGATGATTAGCCCCGACAGCGATACTTACCGCGCCCATCCCGACTGGGCCTTGGGGCCAAAGGATCAGATCCTGGGACGCCAACAGAAGGTGCTGAACCTCGCACTGCCTGAAGTGCGGAACTATCTGTATGACCGGATTTCGGCCCTGCTGAAGGCACACCGGATCGACTATATCAAGTGGGACCACAACCGGGTCCTGCCCCTCCCCGACGCGGCGCAGACGCGGGGCACCTACGCGCTTCTGGACCGGCTGCGGGCGGACTTCCCAGATGTTGAGATCGAAAGCTGTGCCTCCGGTGGCGGACGGATCGACTTCGGCATCCTGCAGCGCACCCAGCGGATCTGGCTGTCCGACAGCAACGATGCGCTGGAACGGTTGCGCATGCAGCACGATGCCGCGCTCTTCCTGCCCGCCGTCATTACCGGGAGTCATGTGGGTCCGCGCCGGTGTCATACCTCAGGTCGGACGCTGGATATCTCCTTGCGCGCCTGGGTCGCGGCCCAGCGGCATATGGGGTTTGAGATGGATCCGCGCGAACTGGATGCGCAGGAAGCCGAGATCCTCCGCGAGGTCACAGCCTGGTGGAAAGAGAACCGCACCTGGCTGGCCCGCGCCGATATTCTGCGGCTGGACCATGCGGACCCGGCTGTGATCGCGGAGGAGCAACTGGCCGAGGATGGCAGCCGCTTCGTGGTTTTTGCAGGGCGGACGGCACCTTCCGCTCAGATCCTGCCCCGCCCGCTGCGCCTGACCCGCCTTGATCCTGAGGCCCGCTACAGCATTCATTTGAGGAACCGTGCAGAGGCACCGGACCTGTCGCGGGGTCAGCAAGCGATCAAGTCAGGGCCACTTGTCATTTCGGGCGCGGCCCTGATGCAACAGGGCATCACTCTGCCCTGGAGCTTTCCGGAGACGATGTGGGTTCTGGAAGGAAAAATACCATGAGCGGGGAGAGAGCCATATGACGAAGACGGCAAGCTTTCACGATCTGGCGGGCAAATCCGTCTATATCACCGGGGGCGGTGCGGGGATCGGCGCGGCCCTGACGGACGGCTTCCTCGCCCAGGGTGCGCATGTTGCCTTCATCGGCCGGTCCGACGCCAGCGCCTTTGTCGAGGAGATGGCGGCCAAACACGGGCGCGCGCCCCTCTTCCTGCAGGGGGATATCACTGACATCGCCCGCCTTCGGGCCAGCATGGAGAAGGCGGCAGAGGTGCAGGGACCCATCGACGTGCTGGTCAGCAACGCGGCCAATGACAAGCGTCACAGGATGGACGATCTGACACCTGACGCCTGGGACCAACTGCAGGCCATCAACCTCAAGGCCTACTTCTTTGCCGCCCAGGCCGTCGCACCGGGAATGCGTCGGAAAGGCGCAGGCGCGATCATCAATTTCAGTTCCATCAGCTACATGATGGGGAACACAGGCTATCCAGCCTACACCACGGCAAACGGCGGGATCACGGCAATGAGCCGGTCGCTCGCCCGAGAGCTCGGCCCAGATGGTATCCGCGTGAACGCCCTCGCCCCGGGCTGGGTGCTGACCCAGAAACAGCTTGATCAATGGGCCACCCCCGAAGATCTGGCCGCACATCTGGACAGGCAGTGCCTCAAGACCCACCTTGCCCCGCAGGATGTGGTGGATGCGACCCTCTTCCTGGCCTCAGACACCAGCCGTATGATGACCGGGCAGTGCCTGGTCGTGGATGGCGGCGTTGTCAGCACGGGATGAGCATGGCGGATCGGATCACACCTGACTGGATCGCGCTGGACTGGGGCACCAGCAACCTGCGTGGCTGGGCCATGCGGGGGAGCGAGGTACTGGCGACGGCCCAGTCCAGCGATGGCATGGGGACGCTTGAGCGTCAGGATTTCGCCCCTGCGCTGGCCCGTCTGGTGGCCGCTTGGGAGGTCGATGAGGGCACGCCCATCATCGCCTGCGGCATGGTTGGCGCGCGTCAGGGCTGGGTCGAGGCCCCCTATCGCAGGGTGCCCGCTACGCCCCTCGGCGGTGAGATGGCCATCATCCGCGAGGGCGGCTTTAGCGTGGGTGTGGTGCCCGGGCTGAGACAGGACAACCCCGCAGACGTGATG
>JABDKA010000198.1 GCA_013002405.1 Sulfitobacter sp.
GGCAATTGGCGCGATGGTTGGCTTGTACTATCCGAACGCGCCCTATATCAGCCACGCAACAAAGTTGCGCCGTTGGGGCGCGGCGCATCTATGCGGGGGTTTTTGAAGTGAAGATCGGAACGCCAAAAGAGGTCTTTGAGGGTGAAGCGCGGGTCGCGATGACACCCGATTCTGCGCAGGCCTTGCAGAAACTGGGCCACGAATGCCTGATCGAGTCGGGCGCGGGTGCGATGGCCGGATTTGACGACGCGGCCTATGTGGCGGCGGGTGTCGAGGTGGTCAAGACGGCCGCGGCCCTCTGGAAGGCGGCAGATGTGGTCGCAAAAGTCCGGGCGCCGAATGAAACGGAAATGAAGCGCCTGCGCTCAGGCCAGACGCTGATCTCATTCTTCAGCCCCGTGGCGAACGAAAAAGAGATGCAGCAGGCCGCCAAGAAAGGTGCCACCGTCGTCGCGATGGAGATGATCCCGCGGATCTCTCGCGCGCAGAAGATGGACGCGCTCTCGTCGATGGCCAACATCGCGGGCTACCGCGCGGTGATCGAGGCGGGCAACAACTTTGGCCGTTTCTTCACCGGTCAGATCACGGCGGCGGGCAAGGTGCCTCCGGCCAAGGTGCTGGTTGTTGGCGCAGGCGTTGCGGGCCTTGCGGCGATCGGTACATCGACCTCTCTCGGGGCGATCACTTATGCCTTTGACGTGCGGCCCGAAGTGGCCGAGCAGGTGGAATCGATGGGGGCCGAGTTTGTCTACCTCGATTTCGAGGAAGAGCAGCAGGATGGTGCCGTCACCGGCGGCTATGCCTCCGTCTCTTCCCCCGAGTTCCGCGAGGCGCAACTGGCCAAGTTCCGCGAGCTGGCGCCGGAGATAGACATCGTGATCACCACGGCGCTGATCCCGAACCGCGAGGCGCCCGAGCTTTGGACCGAGGACATGGTCGCCGCGATGAAGCCCGGTTCAGTCATCGTGGACCTTGCCGCCGAGAAAGGCGGAAACTGCAAGCTGACCGTCATGGACAAAAAGATCGTCACCGACAACGGTGTCACGATCATCGGTTATACCGACTTTCCAAGCCGGATGGGCGCGCAGGCTTCGACACTTTACGCCACCAACATCCGTCACCTGATGACGGATCTGACGCCGGAGAAAGACGGCGTCATTGACCACAACATGGAAGATGACGTGATCCGCGGGGCGACCATTGCCCACGGGAAAGAGGTGACCTTTCCGCCACCGCCGCCGAAGGTGAACGCCATCGCGCAGCAAAAGAACAAGCCTGCTGCACCCAAGGAGCTGACGCCCGAAGAGAAAGCCGCGCAGGAGCTGGCCACCTTCAAACAGCAGACGCGCAACCAGGTGACCCTGTTCGCGGTTGGGGGTGCGCTGCTCCTTACTGTGGGCCTTGTGGCACCCGCCAGCTTCATGCAGCACTTCATCGTCTTCGTGCTGGCGGTCTTCGTCGGCTTCCAGGTGATCTGGGGCGTGGCCCATTCGCTGCACACGCCGTTGATGGCAATCACCAACGCCATCTCCTCCATCATCATCCTTGGGGCCCTGATGCAGATCGGCTCGGGCTCCTGGCTGGTGATGATACTGGCGGCGGCCTCGGTCTTCATGGCTGGGATCAACATTTTTGGTGGTTTCATGGTGACGCGGCGCATGCTTGCCATGTTCCAGAAGTCCTAAGAGCGGAGAAGAACCAATGGAATTCGGATTTACTACAGCGGCTTACGTCGTCGCGGCCGTCCTATTCATCTTCTCGCTTGGCGGGCTGTCGGGACAGGAAAGCGCCAAGCGCGCGGTCTGGTACGGGATCGTCGGTATGGCGCTGGCGGTCATCGCGACCCTGATTGGCCCCGGTGCCGGTCTGTGGCTCCTGTCCCTTGTCCTGATCGCCGCAGGCGGCGTTATCGGGATGCAACTGGCCCAGCGGGTCCAGATGACCCAGATGCCCGAGCTTGTGGCGGCGATGCACAGCCTCGTCGGCCTTGCCGCGGTCTTTGTGGGTCTAAACGCCCACATCGAGATCGGCCGCGTGGCGGCCGCATTCATGGAGGCAGACCTGCCCTTTCCGCAGGAAACCTACGGGACCCTCACAGGGGCGGCCAAGGAGGTGGCAGACCAATTCCGTGGCTTCGCCGCCATCGTCTCCAAAAAGACCGGCGTGGAGATCAACATCCTGCGGGTCGAGCTGGTGCTGGGTGTCTGGATTGGCGCGGTCACCTTCACCGGCTCCGTCATCGCCTACGGCAAGCTGGCCGGCCGGGTGGACAGTGCAGCGACCAAACTGCCGGGAGGACACCTGCTGAACATCGCGGCGGCGGTCATCTCGGCTCTCTGCCTGATCTGGTACCTTGCTTCGGGCAGCTTTCTGCCTTTGCTGATCCTGACCCTGGCGGCCCTCTTCATCGGGTATCACCTGATCATGGGGATCGGCGGCGCGGACATGCCTGTCGTTGTCTCCATGCTCAACAGCTACTCGGGCTGGGCCGCAGCAGCCATCGGCTTCTCGCTCGGCAATGATCTGCTGATCGTTGTGGGTGCGCTGGTGGGCTCCTCGGGTGCGATCCTGTCCTACATCATGTGCAAGGCCATGAACCGATCCTTCGTCAGTGTGATCCTGGGTGGCTTTGGCGGCCCCGCGGGTGAGCAGATGGCCGTGGAAGGTGAGCAGATCGCCATTGAGGCCGAAGGTGTCGCTCAGGCACTCAACGAGGCCGACAGCGTCATCATCATCCCCGGCTACGGCATGGCCGTGGCCCAGGCGCAGGGGGCCGTTTCCGATCTGGTCAAGAAGCTGCGGGCAAAGGGCAAGAAGGTCCGCTTCGCAATCCACCCCGTGGCAGGCCGTCTGCCCGGGCACATGAACGTGCTTCTGGCCGAGGCGAAGGTCCCTTACGACATCGTGCTGGAGATGGACGAAATCAACGATGACTTCCCCGATACGGACGTGGCCATCGTGATCGGCTCCAACGATATCGTGAACCCCGCCGCACAGGACGATCCCAACAGCCCCATCGCTGGCATGCCGGTGCTTGAGTGCTGGAAGGCCAAGCAGGTATTCGTCTCCAAGCGGGGTCAGGGCACGGGCTATTCGGGGATCGAGAACCCGCTCTTCTTCAAGGAGAACACGCGGATGTTCTACGGGGATGCGAAGGCCTCGCTCGACAAGCTGCTGCCCATGATCGACTGATCAGTGCAACCCTTGTGAAGCATGCAGCGCCCTCCGGGAAACCGGGGGGCGTTTTCGTTTGCGTGGTCTGTCCGGACATCTGCAATAGACCGGTTCCAGAAGATCAGCCGCGTGCCGGGATAACCTTGAGCGGCAGGGTCAGCAGGGCGTTATCCGTCTGCAGCAACCCGGTTCCCCGCGCGGCCACAACGCCCGCCCAGGCGGCCAGCACGTTGGCCAAGACGGCGGCGGCGATGATGCCGACGTAACCCACGGTGAGCGCGCCCAGCCAGGCGAGGGGGAGGTAGAGCAGGAAGATCCGCCCCAGGCTGAGACCCATCGACCAAACCGCCTTGTCCCGGGCGTTCATCGCGGCGTTCGCGGTCACGACGGTCTCGTAGCCGAAAAGCGACAGACCCACGAAGCGCAGGTAGGTCGCAGCGTAGCCTGCACTGTCGCTGTCGGTGGCAAAGATGCCCGCCAGCGGTTCGGCAAACAGACCCAGCACCAGGGCCACCAGGGCCCCGTAGCCCATACAGAACCAAAAGCCCGTGGCGGTGGCCTTGCGGGCGCGGGCCGCTTCCTTGGCCCCCCAGTTCTGGCCGATCACGGGGCCGATGCCAGCAGAAAGCGCCAGAAGCGGCACCAGCGCCATAGATTGGATCCGGGTTGCCGCCCCGAAGCCGCCGACTGCGGCTTCACCCACCGTGGCGACAGCGGCGGTGACAAGCGCCATGCCCGCCGGGTTGATGGAGTTGGAGAAGGCAGCGGGGAGCCCCACGTTCATGATCTTTTTCGTTGAGGCAAGGGCTCCATCGAGGAAGTCTCCGCACCATCCCAGCAGGCCGCGCCGCCAGGCGATATAGAGCGCCAGCGCCACGGCAAGGACCCGACCGGCAAGGGTGGCTACGGCAGCCCCCATCACACCCAACTCGGGCAGAAACCACAGGCCGAAGATCAGCAGCGGGTCGAGGGCCACGTTGACCACGGCCGCCAGCACCATGATCCAGGCGGAGGTAATGCTGTCCCCGTGCGAGCGAAAGACGGCGTTGGTGATCATCATGACCACAAGGAAGGGAAAGCTGAGCGCCCAAACCGGCATATACTGCGCGATATTGCCCGAGACGTCCCGGCCCGCGCCAAGGGCCTGAAAGATGAAGGGAAAGATCATATAGACAAGCCCGGCCACGCAGAGCGACAGGACAAGCCCGAGTGAGATCGCGTGGAGCCCAAGCCGCTGGGTCGCGCGCGCATCGTCACCCCGGCCCACGCCCTGGCTGAGGGCCGCATTGGCCCCGGCGCTCAGCCCGATGGACAGCGAGGTCACCGTTGTCGTCACAGGATAGATAAAGCCAACCGCCGCCAGGGGCGCCCCGCCCAATTGCCCCAGGAAGAAGGCATCCGCCAGCCCGACAGAAAGGACGGCGAAGATGCCAAAGCTCATGGGCGCGGACATAGCTGCCAGCGCGCGCCAGATTGGGCCCTGGGTCAGGTCACGCAGGCTGCTCTCGTCTCTTTCCTGTTCGGCTTGATCTGGCACGGGGCCCTCACTTGTATCTTCGCAACGCCTCCAAGCTAGGCCGCAGAATGGCCCTGACCAGCAAAGCGATTGATTTCAAAGGCTTCTGTATACAGCAGCACACCGCCAACATCCTGAAAAAACTACATTTTCTCTGTTCAAAGCGGCAAGTTAGCCTATGTTGAGCGTCAATAACTTGCCAACTTCGGACGATGCCATGGCCCCCATCAACGACTATCCGCAGCGTTATGCCCTGACAGGGGAACTGCACGCGCGTCCCTTCCCATCGCTCAAGGCTCCCTCGCGGGCGGTCTTTCTGGCCATCAAGCAGCCCGAGGATGCGGCGAACCGCGATCGATCTGCGGATCTGGAACACCTGATCGAACTGCTGGACCACTACGGCGCGCCCCGGCCATCGGCCAACGCGACCCACTATTACGGTGAGATGGGCAAATACCGGCTGAAGTGGGAACAGCACACCGAACTGGTGACCTACACGGTCTTTTCGTCCGACGCGGGGGAGCGGGCCTTTGATCCCAGCGAATTCGAGGTTTTCCCCGAATATTGGCTGAGCAAGGCACCGGGCGGCCGGATCACCTCTGCCCTTCTGCGGCTCTTGCCGCGGCCAGAGGAGGATGCCGAAATCGCAGACCAGCTGGCCGATTGGTTCGTGCCCGAAAGCCTGGCCGTGGCGGACGTGCTGGAAGGGGCGGCGGTGGTCGCCTCCGACTTCCGGATCGATTCCGCCGGACACCTGCGCATGGCGGTCTTTACCGACGAGGCGACCGGCGGGCGGCGTACCGGGCGGATCGTCCAGCGGCTGTGCGAGATCGAGATGTACAAGAGCGCGTCAATGCTGGGCTTTTCCATGGTGCGGGAGATGGGCCCGCACCTGAATGCGCTGGACATCAAGCTGACCGAACTGATGGCGCAGATGCGCGAGCCCGAAGGCGGGGCGGAAAAAACCTTGCACGCACTTCTGGACGTCTCCGTGGAGTTGGAAACGCTGGCGGTCCAATCCGCCTTCCGCTTTGGTGCCACAGGGGCCTACCGGGCCATCGTCAACCAGCGGATCGAGGCGCTGCGCGAAGCGCGATTCATGGGGCGTCAGGGCTTTGCTGAGTTCATGATGCGCCGCTACGAGCCCGCGATGCGGACGGTGCAATCGACCGAGAACCGGCTCAAGACCATGTCAGCCCGCGCGGTCCGCGCTGCAGAATTGCTGCGCACCCGCGTCGATGTGGAACGCTCTGCCCAGAACCAGGAGATCCTGGCCTCCATGGACAAACGTGCCGATCTGCAGCTGCGCCTGCAGCGGACGGTCGAAGGCCTCTCTGTGGTCGCGATCAGCTACTATGCGGTCTCACTTGCCGGGTACCTGCTTTACCCCGTGGCAGAGGCCTTCGAGGTCAGCAAGGGACTGCTGACCGCCGTGGTCACTCTGCCGGTAGTGGGTGCCGTGTGGTGGATGGTGCGGCGTCTGCGGCGGCACCTTGGCTGAGAAGCGCGTGGGTCAGCTTGGCCCCGATTGCAATCATTACAATAGCAATGAGCGCTGCAACCGAGAGGGTGGGCACGCCTGAAAGACCTGCCCCAAGTGTGCAACCGCCCGCAAGAACTCCGCCGACACCCATGAGGGACGCGCCCAGGACGTAGCGGCCGGTCTGACGGGGGGCTTCAAAGCTTTGCCATTTAAAGCCACCGAAGATCAGGCTGGCGGCCAGCGCACCCGCGATCACGCCGCCCAGCAGCCCCACGCCGAAACCCGGCGCAATGGAGGTGCTGGCGATACCCCAGAAGAGCGTGTCGGCTGCTGGGGCGGTAAAGGAAAGGCTCTCCATCGCGACGGGGTCGAAATCATCGTAGAGGATGAACCCCGTGCCGACCCAGGCCGCCGGGACCAGAAGGCCGATGAGAGTGGCGAGAGCGAGCGTGCTCAGCCCATTGCCCGAGCGGAGGGCAAAGACCAGGGCGGCCGCAGCGATCAAACCAGCCCAGAGCCAGCCACCGCCGGGCAGGGCGGCAAGGGTGATGTAATCGCCCATGTCGACGGTCACGCTGCCCAGTGCAACCCGGACCGGAGCGAGAACGCCCTTCAACGTCATGTGGGCCACGATGGCGAAGACAAGGACCATGAGAGCGGCGCGCAGGTTACCGGTGCCTGTCAGCACCGTGAGCCGCGAGATGCATCCACGCGTCAGCACCATGCCCGCACCGAAGAGAAGTCCCCCGATTGCGATGGCAAGCAGAGGCATCTCAGTGGCCATGAAGCGATGGTCAGCGAAGTCGATGAGGCCAGCGGCAACAGCGCCTTGCGTGCCGATAACGGCAACGGCAAGAGCGGTCAGCCAGACACCGGCGGCGGCACGGCTGTCCTCACCCACCAGCGCGCGGCGAAAGCAGAATTTCGTGACCTGGGCCAGGACGCCAAAGATGAGGCCCACCAGCAAGGCGAAGTAAACCGTTGCCTGGGGCGCGGTCAGCGCTTCAAAACCGAAGGATTCGAACATCTGTTTTCTCCAAATTCAGAACGTTTGTTCCAAATGGAGCGAGCTAAGGGCGTGATCAAGGAAATGTGAGGTGTGAAGTCGGGATCAGACCGGAACGCAATTCTGCAAGCGCTGCGATGGCAGAACGTCTGTTCCGAAGATGCTTTCCTGGAAATACAAACGGCCTGCCGCAGGGGCAGGCCGTGGGCATTGATCCTTATTTGTCAGCGGCCCCGAATACGCGGATCCAGCGCGTCGCGCAGGCCGTCGCCGAGGTAGTTCACGCTCAGCACCGTGAGCGAGATGGCGATGCCGGGAAGAAGCACCCTTTCGGGATAGTCCTGCATCCGCTGGACCGCATCGGCCAGCAACTTGCCCCAGGTGGGATAGTCCGAAGGAAAGCCAACACCAAGGAAACTCAGTGCGCTTTCAGTGATAATCGCGGTGGCGAGGCCCAGTGTGGCGGAGACCATGATGGGTGAGATCACGTTCGGAAGCAGGTGCCGCCGGATGATCGCGCCGGAGGTGGTCCCGATGGAGCGGGCCGCCAGGATGAACTCCCGCTCCTTCAGCGCCAGAACGTCGCCACGCACGATCCGGGCGGTCTGCATCCATGAAGTGAGGCCGATGACAGACACGATGAGGATGAACATGCCCCCCTCGGGGCCGAAGCGCGAATTGAGCGGTTGCCGGAAGAGCGTCACGGCCAGCAGCACCAGCGGCAGGATGGGCAGCGACAGGACCAGATCGGTAAAGCGCATCAGCCAAAAGTCGAGTTTTTTGAAGTAGCCCGCGGCCACGCCGATTGCGGTGCCGATGATCAGGGCCAGCGCCATGGCAAGCCAACCGACAGCCATGGAGACACGGCCCCCCGCGATCATCTGCGCCAGGATATCGCGTCCCAGCTGGTCGGATCCGAAGGGATGGGCCCAGCCGGCCTTGGCGTCGGACTCCCACAGGAGCGTGTAGATCGGCCGCCAGTCCTTGTTGCGGATATCAAGCTTTGTCGGCTCCACGGTCCAGAGGTAGGGACCCAGGAGCACGGCCAGGGTGATGAAGATCAGGAAACCGCCGCCAAAGACCGCGCCCTTGTGCTTGCGGAACTGGTCCCAGACGTCTTTCCACTGGCTGCGGGGCGGCTTCTGCGGCTCCTTGTCGGTGAGCGCGCCGAAGATCTCAATGTCGGCCTCGACAGGGCTTGCGGGAGTGGCTTGCTCAGTCATAGCGGATCCTCGGGTCAAGCAGGCCGTAAAGGACATCGGCGATCAGGTTGAAGAGCACAATCAGGATGGCGAAGATGAAGGTCAGTGTCATCACCATGGGCAGATCGTTCGCGAAAAGCGCGGTCAGGAGAAGCTGACCGATGCCGTTCACCTTGAAGACGTTCTCGGTGATGATGGCGCCGCCAAAGATGGCGGGCATCCCCAGGGCGATCACTGTGACCACCGGAATCATGGAGTTGCGCAGGACGTGCACCATGACGACCGATGCCTCCCGCAGGCCCTTGGCGCGGGCGGTGCGCACGTAATCCTGGTTGAGATTGTCCAGCATCGCGCCCCGCATGTAGCGGCTAATCTGGGCGGTGGTCTGGAGTGCCAGCACCATCACCGGCATGACCATCTGGTAGAACTGGACCTTGAAGCTTTCCCAGTCGGTCACGACGTGGGTCGTGTCATAGATCGAGGGCAGCCAGCCGAGCTGGACCGAGAAAATCACGATCAGCAGGGGACCGGTGAAGAAAGGTGGAATCGAGAAGCCGATCATCGTGATGAAGGTGCCCGACTGGTCGAAGATCGAATAGTGCTTGTAGGCCGAATAGATCCCGATCGGAATGGCGATCACGATGCCCACGATATAGCTGAGGCCGACGACCCAGAGTGTCTGGGGCATCCGCTGGACGACGATGTCCATCACCGGAGAGCGGGTCTGCCAGGAAATCACCCGCAGCTCGTCCTTGTAGAAGTTCGTGTCGGGCAGCCAGCCGAAGAGGGTCGAACGGTTAGTCAGGTAGTCGATGAACACCTGCGGTTCGATCCAGAAAAACTGGACCAGCCATTTCCAGTACTGGACGTAGATCGGTGCACCGAGGCCAAGGGCCTCACGCATCTTCTGTTTGACCTCCGGCGGGACGGTCAGGGGAACCTGCGCCATGGGATCGCCGGGGGCGAGCTGCAGCAGCAGAAATATAACAAGACTGATGAACAAAAGCGTCGGGATCGACAGAAGCAATCGTCGGATGGTGAAGGTCAGCATTCCTGGCGCCTTTGCTTATCGGTCTTTGAGCGGGAAGATGGTTGCCGCAGCCCCGGGCCCAGATCCGGGCCTCTTTTGTGATAGGAGGTCCCGGATCGGGGTCCGGAACTGCGGTGCGCATGCGGGTCCTTCAAGACCCGCACGCGGCCAAAGTGCTCTTACTTCATGCGGTACCAGTCCGCCACATTCCACAGCTCGGAGTCCCAGACGTTCAGGATAACACCGCCCAGGGAGTTGGCGTGAGCCGAGACGCGCGCACGGTTCACCAGCGGTACGATGGTCATCGTATCTTTGGTGATCATGTCGTTCATCTTCTTGGCGATCTCCGCACGCTTGTCGATGTCACCGGTGCGTGCCAGTTCATCGATCAGAGCGTCATACTCGGGGTCGCAGAAGCGGTTGATGTTCTCACCCTGCCACTGGCTTGCGGGCTTGGGCTCGTTGCCGCAACGGTAGGCCGCCAGATAGGTCTGGGGGTCGGTGCCGTTGAAGGTGTTGGCGTACATTTCCACGTCCGCATAGAACTTCTGGAAGGTGTCCGGGGAACCCGGGTCACCGCCGAAGAAGACCGAAGCATCAAGGTTGCGCAGCTCGGTTTCGACACCGATCTGGCTCCACCAGTCCTTGATCAGGGCCTGAAAGTCCTGACGCACAGCGTTGGTCGAGGTCTGATAGAGGATGGAGAGCTTGACGCCATCCTTGTCGCGCACGCCGTCACCATCGCTGTCGACCCAGCCTGCCTCATCCAGCAGTGCTTTCGCGCCGTCGATGTCCTGCGTCAGGCACTCGGTATTGTCCGAGGCATAGATCGCGGGGGCGGGGACCAGGTTACAGGTCGGTGCGCCGGCCTTGCCGTAGCCCACTTCGGTCAGCAGTTCACGGTCGATGGCCATCGACAAGGCGCGCCGGACCTTCTCATCGCTCAGGAAGGGGTGCGGCTCTGCCACGGTGGACCGCGTCTCTGGTGGCAGGTCGGGCGAGGGGTTGGTCAGGTTCATCTCAAGACGCTCAACCAGCGGGCCGAAGCCTGCGATGGCGATGCCCTTGCCGCCTTCTTCCATCTTGGCGATGACGTCGGGGGCCAGCTGCAGGTTCCAGGCATAGTCGAATTCGCCCGTCTCAAGAACGGCGCGGCCCGCGGCCGTCGCATCGCCGCCGCCCTTGAAGGTCAGCTTGGCGAAGGCCGGCTTGCCCTCGTGGCGGAAGTTCTCGTTGGCTTCCATCGTGATCACGTCATTGGGACGGAATTCCACCACCTTGAAGGGACCGGTGCCGATGGGGTTGAAGTTCTCGGTCGTGCACTCAGGGGCCTTGGCACCCATGCAGTCGGCGAATTGAGCAGCCTGGATAATCGGGCTCTCACCGCCGACAAATGGGCCGTAAGGGTTTGGCTGGGGACTGGAGAAAGTGACCTTCACGGTCTTGTCGTCAAGCGCCTCAACGCTTTCCACGCCGTCGAACTTGGCACCCTGGGCGCAGCCGCCTTCGGGGTGCATGCAGTAGTCGGCGGTAAAGACCACGTCAGCTGACGTAAATGGCGTGCCGTCGGACCAGGTGATGCCGTCGGCCAGCTGCCAGGTGATGGTGGTCAGATCTTCGGACACGCCGCCATTGGCGACGGTCGGCACTTCTGCGGCCAGGAAGGGGATCATTTCACCCTTCTCGTTGTAGCGCGCCAGAGGCTCAATAATCAGGGAGGCGGATTCAACGTCCTTGGTGCCGCCCGACAAAAAGGGGTTCAGGATGGAGGGTGCCTGCCAGTACAGGATCTTGACCTCACCATCGCGTCCGCGCTCGCCTACGTGGCCGTCGGCGAAAGCAACGGGGGCAAAGGCAACCGAGGCAATTGCACCCATCAAGAGGGTTCTCATCTTCATTTTATACTCCTTGTTGGACACTTTAGTCGTGCCGCAGTGCGGGGCAGGATTGGCCCACCCTCATTTTACGGAACCGAAAACGCATGAAGAACCACAGCTAACCTGACCTTAAGTCGGAAGATTATCTGAGAATGGTCCCTGCACCCCCGGCGCGCATGCCTTGTATCGAAACAGGTTTGGCCAGAAATGCAAGCCCGGAGATAGCGAGCGATACAAAATTGAGCAGCGGGCGCGCAGAGGTTTGACCTGTCCGTCCGATGGCCGTAGCGTCGGGTCTGCTGCCGCCATTCACGTCAGGGATAAAGATGCTGGACCAGTCAAACGACAAACCGATTGCGCAGATCAAGGGGCTGAGGGTTGAATTTCAGACCAAGGATGGCCCGGTGGTGGGGGTCGAGGACGTCTCGTTCGACATCAACCCCGGAGAGACGGTCTGCGTGGTGGGGGAAAGCGGCTCCGGCAAATCGGTCTCCTCACTGTCTCTGATGCGCCTTGTGGAATACGGCGGGGGAGAGATCTCGGGCGGGCAGCTGATCTTCGACGGGCGTGAGGTGGGTGAGGTAAACCTCGCTGAAACTGACCAGAAAAAGATGCGCCACATCCGCGGCAACGAAATCGGGATGATCTTTCAGGAACCCATGACGGCCCTCAACCCGGTCTTCACCGTAGGCCGCCAGATGACCGAAGGACTGCGCCTGCACAAGAACCTCAGCAGGTCCCAGGCCGAAGCGCGCGCGCTGGAGCTGCTCAAGCAGGTCCGCATTCCCGAAGCCGAGCGCCGTCTCAAGCAGTATCCCCACGAACTTTCGGGCGGCATGCGTCAGCGGGTCGTGATCGCCATGGCCCTGGCCTGTGAACCGCGTCTGCTGATCGCGGATGAGCCGACAACCGCGCTCGATGTGACGATCCAGGCCGAAATCCTCGCCCTGATGGACCGGCTTAAGCGGGAAACCGGCACAGCGGTGATGTTCATCACCCACGATATGGCCGTCGTGGCCCAAATGGCCGACCGTGTCGTGGTCATGTTCCGCGGCAACAAGGTTGAGGAAGGTCCGGTCGAGCAGATCTTCGAGAACCCGCAGCACGCTTATACCAAGGCCCTTCTGGCCGCCGTCCCCAAACTGGGCGAAATGACCGGCAAGAAATACCCCGAACCGATGAAGCTGCTGGGCAGCGAGGACAAGGAAATTGTTCCGATCAAGGGCACGGAAGAGGTGCTTCTGACCGTGAAGGGGTTGACGACGCGCTTCCCCGTCACAGGCGGGTTCCTGCGCCGCACCGTGGCCAACGTGCACGCGGTCGAAGACATCTCCTTTACCATCAACAAGGGTCAGACCCTCAGCCTGGTGGGCGAGTCGGGCTGCGGCAAGTCTACCGCCGGACGCTCCATCTTGCGGCTGGTCGAGCCGATGGCGGGGGAGATCGACCTTGGTGGCAAAGATATCATGGCGCTTACTCAGAAGGAACTGCGCACCGCTCGGCTGGACATGCAGATGATCTTCCAGGATCCCTTCGCCTCGCTCAATCCGCAGATGCAGTTGAGCGATCAGGTGGCCGAACCGATCCACAACTTCAAGACGCTAAAGGGCAACGAGATCTCCAAAAGGGTCGAGATGCTTTTTGACCGGGTGGAACTGCCGCGCTCTTTCATGCGGCGCTTCCCGCACGAGCTGTCGGGCGGTCAGCGACAGCGGGTCGCAATCGCCCGAGCGCTTGCGCTGAACCCCAAGCTGATCATCGCGGATGAGGCCGTCTCGGCGCTTGACGTGTCGGTACAGGCGCAGGTCCTGAACCTGATGATGGAGCTTCAGGCGGAACTGGGTCTCAGCTTTCTTTTCATCAGCCACGACATGGCGGTGGTCGAACGGGTCAGCCACTATGTGGGGGTTATGTACCTCGGCCGTATCGTTGAAATTGGCCCGCGCCAGGCGGTTTTCGAAAACCCGCAGCATCCCTATACCCAGGCCCTTATGAAGGCCGTTCCCATCGCCGACCCGCGCAAGCGCAAAGACGAGAAGGACCTGAATTTCAAGCCCATTCCGTCGCCCATCCACCCCATCGGGTACGAGCCCGATCCGACCGTCTTCCGCCAGATCGAGCCGGGCCACGAGATCCTGCTGACCGACAGCGGGTATTGAAGGAGCCCTCATGCCCGATCGTCTGACGCCGTTTCAGCTCATGGAAAAGCTGGTGAGCTTTCCCACAGTGTCGCGTGACACCAACATCCCCCTGATCGATTGGGTGGCCGACTACCTTTCCAGCCACGGCATCGAAAGCCACCGCTATATTGATCCTGAACAGCCCAAGCACGCGCTTTTTGCGCATGTCGGGCCCTGGAAGGAAGGCGCAGTGGTCCTGTCCGGTCACACGGACGTGGTGCCCATTGACGGCCAGCCCTGGGACACCGATCCCTTCGAAGTGGTCGAGCGGGAGGGCAAATACTACGGCCGCGGCACCTGTGATATGAAGGGTTTCGACGCCCTCGCCCTCTGGGCACTGGTCCAGGGGCACTACGGAAATCTCAAACGCCCCCTGCAGATCGCCCTGAGCTTTGACGAAGAAGTCGGCTGCACCGGTGCACCGCCGATGATCGAGGCGATGCAGCCCGTCCTGCCCAAGGGCGAACTTGCCATCATCGGAGAGCCTTCCTCCATGCAGGCCGTGACCGGACACAAGGGCGGCATCGGGTTCGACACCCACGTGATAGGGCATGAGATCCATTCATCGCTCCTGCACAAGGGCGTGAACGCGATCATGGCGGGGGCCAAGCTCATCGAATGGGCCAACCAGATGAACACCGAAAACATGGAGGACAAGCCGACGGAGCTTGCCGCCATGTTCGATCCGCCCTTCACCACCCTGCACGTGGGCATGATCTCGGGCGGGACGGCGCACAACATCACTGCCAAGGACTGCCGCTTTGCGATGGATTTCCGCGTGGTGCCGGGCGAGAGCAAAGAGGTCTGGGCGAGCCAGTATCTGGAAAAGGTGCGCGAGGTGGAGGCCAAGATGCAGGCGGTCGTGCCCGAAACCCGCATCGGGATCACGCCGCGCTTTGACGTGCCGGGCCTGAAACCGGAAGAGGAGGGCGCCGCCGAGACCCTCGTGCGCCAGATCACCGGCGACAATGCCAGCCACAAGGTCAGCTATGGCACCGAGGCCGGTCAGTTCCAGGAGGCAGGCTATTCCGCCGTGATCTGCGGTCCCGGCTCCATCGACCAGGCCCACCAACCCAATGAATATATCGAAGTGTCGCAGTTCGACGCAGGCCATCAATTCATGAAAGACCTGCTGGCACGTCTAAGCACCTGAAGTCTTCTTGGGGGCAACACCCCTCTCTTTTTCACCAGAAATACTCAAACGTGTCCTTGCCCCATTTGATACCTTGCCAGAAGGACGCACCGTCCTTTGATGTTGACCTATGCCGTACTTCCCGATCACCCTGACCAGCCCTGTCCTCTATCCCGGACCGCCACCAAGGGAGGCGGATGTGGTGGTCATCGGGGGCGGGGTCATCGGGATCTGTGCGGCCCTCTCCCTTGCCCGGTCAGGCCTGCGGGTGACCCTGCTGGAAAAGGGCCGGATCGCGGGCGAACAATCCTCTCGCAACTGGGGCTGGATCCGCCAGCAGGGGCGGGACCCGGCGGAATTGCCCATCATGGTGGAGGCGCGGCGGCTCTGGCAGGAGCTTGCACGCAAGAGCAATCAGGACTTTGGGTTGCGGCAGGGCGGGGTGACTTACGTCGCCCGCACAGCGGTGCAACTTGAGACGTTCGAGCGCTGGCTGCCCCACGCCCGGACCCACGGGGTGGACACGAAGATGCTCAGCGCGGCCGAAGTGGCCGCTTGCCTTCCGGGCCTTGAAGGCAAGATTGCGGGGGCAATGGTGACCCCCTCGGACATGCGGGCCGAGCCTTGGTTGGCCGTGCCTGCCCTGGCCACCCTTGCCGCGCGGGCCGGGGTGCGGATCGTTGAGAATTGCGCCGTGCGGGCGCTCGATATCGTCGCTGGCCGGGTCGTGGGTGTGGTGACAGAAGCGGGCAGGGTGCGGGCGCAAAGAACCGTTCTGGCGGGCGGGGCCTGGTCCGCGCTCTTCCTGCGGCGGCACGGCTTGGACCTGCCGCAACTCTCCGTGCGCGAAAGCGTACTGGCGACGCAAGCCATGCCGCAGATTACCGAAGGGGCGGTGGCCTACGGCAAGGTCGCCTTTCGGCGCCGGATGGATGGCGGCTACAGCCTTGCCCCGACCGGGGCGTCAGAGCTTTTCATCGGCCCCGATGCCTTTCGGGCGGCAACGAAATACCTCCCGCAACTGCGTGCCAGCCCCTTCTCCCAAGGCTACAGACCTTTCGCGCCCGAAGGTTTTCCCGATGCCTGGAGCACACCACGCGACTGGAGTGAGGAGGACGCTTCCCCCTTCGAAGCGATGCGCATCCTGGACCCCAAACCCAACATGCCTGCACTCAAGCGATTAATCAGGCGATTCGGTCGGCTCTTCCCGGATATGCCGCCCGTCCGGCCCCGCGCCACTTGGGCCGGGATGATCGACACCATGCCCGATGTGGTCCCAGTGGTGGACCACTGCGCCGCCCTGCCGGGGCTGGTGATCGGCACGGGCATGTCCGGTCACGGGTTCGGCATCGGTCCCGGCATGGGCCGGGTGCTTGCCGCGCTGGTCACCGGCGAGCCTGTAGGGCATGATCTGACCAGATTTCGCGCGGACCGATTCACGGGCGGCAGCGCGATCGAGCTTGGCCCTTCCGTGTAAGATCCGCATCGGAGGAAGACCGGCGTGCCCATCAAGAACCGATTTGCCGAAACCTACGAAGAAATCGCCGGGTGGCGGCGTCACCTGCACGCCCACCCCGAACTGGGATTTGAAGAGCACGAGACGGCGAAATTCGTCGAGGAAAAGCTGCGCTCCTTCGGGATCAGCGACATCACCACGGGGATTGCCGGCACCGGTGTTGTTGCGGTGATCGAGGGACGCAGCAACACCTCGGGCCGTACCGTCGGTCTGCGCGCGGATATGGACGCCCTGCCGATCAAAGAGGCCACGGGCTTGCCTCATGCCTCGCAGAACCCCGGAAAGATGCACGCTTGCGGGCACGACGGTCACACGGCCATGCTGCTCGGGGCGGCGCAGTACCTCGCGCAGACGCGCAATTTCGACGGGCGCTGTGCGCTTATCTTCCAGCCCGCCGAGGAGAGCGGCGGTGGCGGCAACGTCATGGTCCAGGAGGGCCTGATGGAGCGATGGGGGATCGAGGAGGTCTACGGCATGCACAACATGCCCGGCTATCCGACGGGCAAGTTCGCCATCCGCCCCGGCGCGCTTCTCGCGGCGGCGGATATGTTCGATATCGTCATCGAAGGGCAGGGCGGCCATGCCGCAGCCCCCCACGAGGCGATAGATACAAACCTCGCGGCGGCCCACGTCGTCATCGCACTTCAGTCCATCGCCAGCCGCAATGTTGACCCGGTAGAGCAGGTCGTGGTCTCCGTCTGCACGATCCGCAGCGATACCGAGAGCCACAATGTCCTGCCTCAGACGGTCAAGCTGATCGGCACGGTCCGTACGCTCGACGAAGAGGTGCGTGACCTGACCGAGGCGCGGCTGCGGGATTTGGTGACCCACACGGTGGCAGCCTATCAGTGCCGGGCGGACATAGACTACGCGCGCGGCTACCCCGTGACGGAGAACCACGAGCGGGAGACGGGTTATGCCGCTGATGTTGCGGAAAACATCGTACCAGGTGTCTGGCGGGACACGCCGCCGATCATGGCCGGAGAGGACTTTTCCTACATGCTCAACGTCCGTCCCGGTGCCTACATGATGATCGGCAACGGGACGGAGGGAGCGACGGTGCATCACCCCAAGTACGACTTCAACGATGAGGCCATCCCCGCGGGCTGTTCATGGTTCGCCGAGATGGTTGAGACCCGCCTGCCGCTGGGGTAGGAAGCACATCAGAAAGAAACAACGCAGTCCCGGCCCCCGTGCCGGGACCTCCCGTGCGAAGGCAGAGGCCCTGGATCAGATCCGGGACGGCGTTGCACTTCAAATGAACCAAAGGACATCCCATGCCCGTCAAGAACCGCTTTGCCGAACTGCACGATGACATCACCGAGTGGCGACGTGATCTGCACGAAAACCCCGAAATCCTGTTTGAGACCCACCGCACCTCGGCCACCGTCGCGGAAAAGCTGCGCGCTTTCGGCTGCGATGAGGTGGTCGAAGGCATCGGGCGCACCGGCGTGGTCGGGGTGATCAAGGGGCGTGAGACAAATTCTGGCAAGGTCATCGGCCTACGCGCGGACATGGACGCCCTGCCGATTCACGAACAGACAGGGCTTGAGTATGCCTCCAAGACCGACAACGCGATGCACGCCTGCGGCCACGACGGCCATACGGCCATGCTGTTGGGGGCCGCGCGGTATCTCGCAGAGACGCGGAATTTCGACGGCACCGTCGTGGTCATCTTCCAGCCCGCAGAAGAGGGCGGGGGCGGCGGGCGCGAGATGTGCAGCGACGGGCTGATGGAGCGTTGGGGCATTCAGGAGGTTTACGGCATGCACAACTGGCCCGGTGTGCCGACGGGCAAGTTTGCCATTCGCACCGGCCCCTTCTTTGCCGCGACGGACCTTCTGGAGATCGAGATCGAGGGCCGGGGCGGGCACGCCGCCAAGCCGCACGAAACGATCGACACGACCGTCGTGACGGCCCACATCATCACCGCACTCCAGACCATCGTCAGCCGCAACGCGGATCCCGTTGGCAACATCGTCGTCTCGATCACCAGTGTGGAGACCTCGTCCAAGGCCTTCAACGTGATTCCGCAACGGGTCAACCTGATGGGGACTGTCCGGACCCTGTCCAACGACCTGCGCGATCTGGCCGAAAAGCGCGTGACTGAGATCTGTGAAGGGGTGGCCGCGACCTTCGGCGCAGAGGCGCGGGTCAACTACGTGCGCAACTATCCGGTGATGGTGAACCACGATGAGCAGACGGAATTCGCCGCCGAGGTGGCCCGCTCCGTCTCGGGCCAGTGCGATGATGCGCCGCTGGTAATGGGAGGTGAGGATTTCGCCTTCATGCTGGAAGAACGTCCGGGCGCCTACATCCTTGTCGGCAACGGAGAGGACAGCGCGATGGTTCACCATCCACTCTATAACTTCAACGATGAGGCGATCCCCGCGGGGTGCAGCTGGTGGGCCGGCATTGCCGAGCAGCGGATGCCGCTGGCGGGCTAGGTCAGCCCGATGTGATGCGGAATGAACCGCCCGGCACATGCAGGGGCGGTTTTTCCCTTGGCTCCGATCCGCCCCCTTGATCACGAAGCGGTCTGTTGTTTCGCTGCCCAAAGCCTGTCAGGCTTACGGCAAGTGGACGTGGGGGCCATTTCCAGCCTTTCTTCTGCACAGCAAAACAGCCGGGAGCGCCTGATGGCCGTCACAGATCAGATACCCACGAAGTCGGGGTTTCACGCCAAGAGCACCGGGGCGGAGGTGGTCGCCGACATCAACCTGACGGGAAAAATTGCACTCGTCACGGGCGGTTACAGCGGCATCGGACTGGAAACGGTGCGCTGCCTTCTGGACAGGGGGGCCAGCGTCATCGTGCCGGTGCGCTCGCCGGAGAAGGCGAAGGAAACGCTCGGGGATCTGGCGAATAAGATCACGACGGCCCCCATGGACCTGGCGGATCTGTCATCTGTCCGCAAATTCGCGCAAGGGGTGCGGGAGGCCAACAGCCGCCTGGATTTGCTGATCAACAACGCGGGCATCATGGCCTGTCCCGAAGCGCGGGTGGGTCCGGGCTGGGAATCCCAGTTCGGGATCAACCACATGGGGCATTTCGCGCTGACCAGGGACCTCATACCGTTGCTGCAAAAGACGCCAGCGGCGCGGGTCGTAGCCCTCTCCTCGACCGCGCACAAAATATCGGACATCCGCTGGGACGATATCCAGTACGAGCGGACCGAGTATGACAAATGGCAGGCCTACGGGCAGGCCAAGACGGCCAACGCGCTCTTTGCCAATGGCCTCTCGCGGCGCTTGCGTGACACGGGCGGGCTTGCCTTCTCCGTTCATCCCGGTGGCATCTTCACGCCCCTGCAGCGGCACCTGCCGAAAGAGGAAATGGTCGCCCTTGGTTGGCTGGACGAAACCGGGGAGCCGTCGGAACTGGCCAAACAGGGCTTCAAGACGCCCGAGCAGGGGGCCTCAACCACGCTCTGGGTCGCCACGTCTTCCGGGCTGGAGGGCAAGCAGGGTGTCTATTGCGAGAATTGCGATATCGCCGCCGTGACCGATCCGGATAGTCAATTCGCCCGCTTCATGGGCGTCGATCCGCACGCCTGCGATGATGCTTCTGCGGAGCGGCTTTGGGAGGTGAGTGAGAGGCTTCTGAACGAGGCCTGAGAGATCAGCCGTTGCTCCAAAGCGCCTGATAGACCCGGTCAATCCCGTCGGCCTCCGCCTCCGCACTGAAGTGCGATTTGGCGATTTCGCGGGCGAGTGGGGCGATCTCATCGACACGGCCCAGCAGATCCCGGGCGGCCGCGGCGGCGGCTTCGGCCTTATCAAGCGGCACGACCGTGCCGACGCGCCTTTGCCCGGAAAAGTTGCGGTAGTAGCCCGTCTCTGAGCCCACGAAGGGCACGCCCGAGGCCAGTCCTTCGAGCGGAACCATGCCGTAGCCCTCGTAGCGGGGCAGTTGGACAACCAGCGACAGGGCGCGCATCAGGGCGGGGAGGTCGTCGGGAGGCATTTCCCCGACGAACAGGATCCGATCGGCAAGGCCCGCCGCCGCCACCTGACTTTTGAGATTTTCGAGGAAGGCTTCGTGCTTGCCACCCGCGCGGCCCACCACCAGTGCGACCGTTTCGGGCATGTCGGGCAGCAGGCGCAGCATCGCCTCCACAAAAAGATCCGTGCCTTTTTCTGGCCTGACGCGGCCCACGGTCGCGATCCCCCTTTTGCCGCCGTAGCCAAGTGTCGCCCAGGCTCCGGCCCGCTCAGACGCGGGGGAAAAGCGTTCACAATCAACGCCGTGGGGGACGACGGCGCGAACGTGGGGGACAAACTCTGCCGCCTTCTCCGTCGTGGCGATGACCGCATCCATGCGCGAGATGAGCCAGCGGGGATAGAGCGAATGGAGCCGCTGTGCGGCCGAAGTGAAGACGATACGAATGGGCGCGCGGCGGATGTCGCGCAGCCAGAGGGCGGCGCGCATCTCGGGATTGCGGCGGACATGCCAGATGGCGAAGGGCCGCCCCGGCGGCGCTTTGAGTGAGGCCGTCCGCGCGGCGCGGCGCGTGATGGGATCGGGGCAGCCGGGCAGGGGCTGGCCGACCAGGGCCAGATCATAGCGCCGCACCTGCGCGCGCAGCACGTTTGCGGCGGTAGCAGAAACGCCCGTATAATGTGGATTGAAGTTGGTGATGTAGAGTTCAGCCATCCGGGGCCAGCTCCAGCGCCTCGATCAGCCGCGCGGCGATGGCATCGAGCCGCTCTGTCTGCGCCTGGGAAAAGGCCCTGGCCGCGGCGCGGACGCGCTCCTGCTCTCTGGTATCCGACAGGACTTTGGCGACCTTCTCCGCCAGATCCTCCGCATCGGCAACCAGCTGTGCGGCCTCCGCCGCTTCCATCGCCGAGAAGGTCTCGGCGAAGTTGGCCACGTGGTTGCCTGAGAGGACCGCCGCCCCCGATTGCGCCACCTCGAAGGGGTTGTGACCCCCGATGGGGCGCAGGGAGCCGCCCAGGAAGACCACATCCGTCAGAGCGTACCAGGTGCCCAGTTCGCCCATGGTATCGGCCAAAAAGACCGCATCGCCCGGGGCGTCGCCCCGCGTGCGGCGGGTAAAGCTGAGGCCTTCCGCAGCAATCAGATCCCGCACCTCCGTTCCCCGTTCCGGGTGGCGGGGGGCGAGGATAAGGCAGAGGTCTGGAAAGCGCTCCAGCAGCGCCCTGTGGGCCGCAAGAACCGTCGCCTCCTCCCCCTCGTGCGTGGAAGAGGCGACCCAGACCGGACGGTAGCCCAGAGCCGCACGAGCCTCGAATAGCAGGTCTTCGTCGACGGGTAGCGGATCCGAGAGCGATTTCAGGTTGATACCGCGTGCCACGCGTTCCGGCGGTGCGCCGATCTCGACCATCGCGTCGGCCATGGCATCGTTCTGGGTCAGGATCAGGTCGAAAACTTCGAAGAGATAGTGCGCGAGTTTCGGTCTCTTGCGCCACCCTGCAATTGATTTTGCGGAGAGGCGTGCGTTGACCAGCGCCATGCGCGCGCCGCTGTCGTAGGTCCGTCGGAGCATCTGCGGCCAAAGCTCTGATTCAACGAAAATCGCGGCGTCCGGCCGCCAGTGACGCAGAAAGCGCTTCAGTGGGCCCGGGGCGTCAAGGGGCGCGAACTGGTGCACCGTGCGGGGCGGCAGGCGGCGGGCGATGAGTGCGGCAGAGGTGGCCGTGCCGGAGGTGATCAGGAACTGCGCCTGTGGCAAGGCCGTGCCCATCCGTGTGATGAGGGCCAGAACCGAAAGGCTCTCGCCCACCGACGCGCCGTGAAACCAGATGAGTTTACCCTTCTGCCGCCGTTCGGTTGCGTGCCCCAGCTTTTCCCAGGCCCGCGCCACCGATACCCCCGCGCGGCGCAGCTTGCGCACTTCGCTCCGCGCGAAGAAGGGAACCAGAAGCGTGCTGACCCCGACCCAAAGCCGGTAGAGAAGGGGGGCAGCCACGGGCCTCCCCCTAGCCGCCGGTGTGGCTCATGTGCCGGGACATCTGTCCGTCGGCCCGCTGGCGGGAATAGTCGAAATCGTGGCCCTTGGGCTTGCGCCCGATGGCCGCTCGAATGGCCTCTTCCAGGGGCCCGTTGTCGTTCGGGTGGGCGCGCAAGGGCGCGCGCAGATCCGCGACGTCTTCCTGGCCGAGGCACATGTAGATCTCACCGGTGCAGGTGACCCGCACCCGGTTGCAGCTTTCGCAGAAATTGTGGCTGAGCGGCGTGATAAAGCCGATCTTCTGGCCCGTCTCCTCTAGCCGGACATAGCGGGCGGGCCCGCCCGTACGTTCGGCAAGGTCCGTGACCGTGTAATGCTCAGCGTAGCGCGCGCGCACGTCCTTTAGCGACCAGTACTGATCCAAGCGATCCTCATTGCCCAGATCGCCCATGGGCATGACCTCGATCCAGGTCATATCCATGTCCCGTTCCGCGCACCATTCGGTGAGACGCGGCAACTCCTCCTCGTTGAAGCCCTTGAGCGCCACCGCGTTGATCTTGACCCGAAGGCCCGCCCGCTGTGCCGCATCGACGCCGCGCAGCACCTGTGGCAGGCGGCCCCAGCGGGTGATCTGCGCGAACTTCGCTTCGTCCAGCGTATCGAGTGAGATGTTCACCCGGCGCACGCCCGCCGCATAGAGCTGATCCGCGAAACGCTCCAACTGGCTGCCGTTCGTGGTGAGTGTCAGTTCCTTCAGCGTGCCCGCCTCCAGATGGCGGCCCATCCCGTTGAAAAAGCTCATGATATCGCGGCGTACCAGAGGCTCCCCTCCGGTAATGCGGAGCTTTTGCACGCCCAGATCCACAAAGCTGGAGCAGAGACGGTCCAGCTCTTCCAGCGTCAGCAGTTCTTTCTTGGGCAGGAAGGTCATGTTTTCCGACATGCAGTAGACGCAGCGAAAATCGCAGCGGTCCGTGACGGAGACCCGCAGATAGGTGATGGCGCGGGCGAAGGGATCTATGAGCGGTGCGTTCATGCTATCTTGGTAATCCGCCGTACATGAGGGGGCAAGCGACATTTGGGTGATTGATGCTGCCGGAGAGCGGGCATAGGCTTGGATGTATGAGAGTCTTGTCCCTGCTCATTTTGCTGATCTTCGGGGTCGGCGGTTGTACCACCCTCGACAGCGTTGCAGGGCGCTTGGGGCTGGGCGGACAACCTGGGGAGGCGCGCGGCGCGCCCGCCGATCCCTTTATCAAGGCCGACCCGGCGACAGAGATCGCCCTGACACCAGAAACTGCCGCCCCGCCGCCTCCACGGGGCGCGCAGACGGCGGCAGCACTTGATACCACCACAGCCGAACAGAGGGCCGCCGCAACAGCGCCCCCGGCAGAGCCAAGCAGGACGCTGGGCACAACGGTCGTGAGTCTCGGAAGCCCGACGGAGCCGGGTCTCTGGCTGAAGACCCCGCTGGTCAAACAGGAAAGGCAGGGCCGGGTGACGAACAGAGCAAACGGCAAGTCATCCCTCGTCACCCTGATCCCGATCGAGGGACCGGCGACGGGTGGCAGCCGTATGTCCCTGGCGGCGATGCGGTTGATTGAAGCCTTGCTAACGGATCTGACCGAGGTGGAAGTGGCGCTGGAGGGGTGAGGTCCCGGATCAGGTCCGCGACTACCTCTTGCCTTTAGTGTTACGCAGTGCCGGACCTGATCCGAGGACCTCTCAGCTAAGAGAACAACGGCTTAGCCGCGCGTCTTTCTCAAATGCCGCAGCGCCTCCTTCACGGCAAATGGCTTCATTGCCCCACCGTGGGCTGTGATGAAGGCCTCCGTACGCGCCGGATCGTGCTTTGACAGCTCCCGCAGCCACCATCCAATCGCCTTCTGGATGAACCACTGGTGGTCCGTTGCGAGCAGCGCCGCCCAGCCCAGGACGCGATCGCGCGCCGCCAGCTCGGCTGGTTTGGGATGATTCTGCTTGGTCCAGGGTAAGGTACTGACCAGGGCCGCGCGGCGGGTCCACATGTGGTCAGACGCAATCCAGGTCTCCACTTCATCGAGCCGGGACGGGTCCGCCACCAGCCGCTTCTGCCCAGCCATGCAGGCGTGATCGGCGATGGCCCAACTGTCAAAATCCGGGCACCAGGAGGCGATGAGCCGCCAGACCGCTTCATCCGGACGGATCCGGGCCTGGGTCAGCAGCTTGGCCGCCGCCAGCCGCGCCTCATAGATGTTGGTCTGCCACAGGCCATCTGCGACGCGGACACGCTCCTCAACCGACAGCCGCTGCCGCCATTCCTTCGTCAGATCGTTGATCTGTGGATTGCTGAGGCCGAGGTAGGGCCGGTTAGCCTTGTGATAGGCGCGCATGCCTTCCGCGCGGTCGGGATTGGCCAGCGCCTCCAGCTCGGACAGATAAGGCTCATGCATCGCCGGTGATGTGGGTCGGCAGACCGTCGATGCTGAGTTGATTGCGTTCACGCCAGTGGCTTTCGATACCCTCGATCCCCTTGTTTTCGGCCCAGGTCTCCAGCGTATCGCGGGGCCCGACATGGTCGTAGTAGGGGATGGCGTAGCCGCAGCTGGTCTGCACCATCTCAACCTCCATGTCATAGATCTGTCGCGCGCCAGCGCTGGGTGGGAAATGGGCGTTCAGCTCAGCGAAATCGGGGTCACGGGGGTGGAGCGTGCGGGCGGATCCGTAGGCGCGCATGATCATGGGGCGTTTTTCGAACCCGCACCACATCAGGGTCATGCGGTTGATCTGCGCCAGATGGGCCGCTGTTTCGTTGCCCGACCCGGTCAGATTTCGCCAGATGATACGGTTGGGGCCCAGAACACGGAGCGAATCCATCCCCTTGGGTGAGATGTTGACCCGGCCCTCGTCGGCTGCGGTGCCACAAAAGTAAAGGTGCTGGGCAGCGATGAATTGGCGGTGGTCGTTGCTCAGGGCATCGAATTGCTTGGCCATTTGCGGCTCCTATTCAACGGTCACGGATTTGGCGAGGTTGCGGGGCTGGTCCACATCCGTCCCCTTTGCAACTGCCGTGTGATAGGCCAGAAGCTGTGCGGGGATGGCGTAGAGGATGGGGGCCAGCGCGTCGTCCACTTCGGGCATCTCGATGGAGGACCAGACGCCTTCGCTGGCTTCCTCCAGCCCCTTGCGGTCGGAGATCAAGATCACCTTCCCGTCACGCGCCATGACTTCCTGCATGTTGCTGACGGTCTTGTCGAAGAGGCTGTCGCGGGGGGCCATGACGATGACCGGCACCTCTTCGTCGATAAGGGCGATCGGGCCGTGCTTCAGCTCACCTGATGCATAAGCTTCCGCATGTATATAACTGATTTCCTTTAATTTAAGAGCGCCCTCTAGGGCCAGCGGATACATCTGCCCACGTCCAGGAAAAGGACATCGCGGGCCGTGGAAAGGCGCATGGCGGTCTCCCGCATCGACTCATTCAGGGCGAGCGACGCGTTGATGATCCCCGGCAATCCCCTCAAGGCGGTGATGTGGTTGGCAAGGGTCTCCTCATCAATGGCACCGCGGTCACGCGCCGCCTTGAGAACCAGAAGAAGCAAAACGGTCAGCTGGCAGGTAAAGGCCTTGGTCGAGGCGACGCCCACCTCAACGCCCGCGTAGATCGGCAGGGCCAGATCGCTCTCGCGTGCGATTGAACTTTCGGGGACGTTGATGACGGAGGCGATGAGGCTGGCCTTGCCATCGCAATAGCGCAAAGCCGCGAGGGTATCGGCGGTTTCCCCCGACTGGCTGACGAAAAGGGCAAGGGTCCGTTCAGGGATTGGCGGTTCCCGGTAGCGAAATTCTGAGGCCACATCGACCTCCACCGGCAGGCGGGCGATTTTTTCGAACCAGTATTTCGCAGTGAGGCAGGCGTAATAGGCAGTTCCGCAGGCGACCATGGTAATCCGGTCGATGGCCGTGAAATCCAGTCCGCCGCCAGGCAGAAGTATCTGATCCTCATCGCTCAGGTAGTGGCTCAGGGCCTGCCCGATCATGCCAGGCTGTTCGGCGATTTCCTTGGCCATGAAGTGTTTGTGCCCGCCCTTGTCGATACGGGTGGCGTCGACCTGGATGGTCCTGATGGCGCGGTTGGCAAGGGAGCCGTTGGCATCCGTGATCTCAACTGTTTCGCGCGTGATGACAGCGATGTCCCCTTCTTCGAGGTAGGCAATCCGGTCCGTCATGGGGGCCAGGGCGATGGCGTCGCTGCCCACGAACATCTCTCCGACACCGTATCCGATGGCCAGGGGCGAGCCCTTGCGCGCGGCGATCATCAGATCGTCATGGCCGTCAAAGAGGAAGGCGAGGGCGAAAGCCCCTTCAAGCCGGGCAAGTGTCTGTTTTGCCGCCTCAACAGGGTCTGCCCCTTGAGACATGTAGTACTGGGTGAGCAGGGCGACCGTTTCGGTGTCCGTTTCGGTCACGAAGGACATGCCGTGGCCGCGCAGTTCTTCGCGCAGATCCCGGAAATTCTCGATGATCCCATTGTGGACCACGGCCACGGGCCCCGCCTGATGCGGGTGGGCGTTGCTGACGGTGGGCGCGCCATGGGTGGCCCAGCGGGTATGACCGATCCCGGCCTTGCCTGTCAGGGGTTCGTGCACCAGCAGATCGCTGAGGTTTACCAGCTTGCCCACAGCGCGACGGCGGGCCAGGTGCCCCTCGTTCACGGTGGCGATTCCGGCACTGTCATAGCCACGATATTCCAGCCGTTTCAGCGCCTCAACGAGGATCGGCGCGACCTCGTGGTTACCAAGTACCCCGACAATTCCACACATTATTAGCTGCCTCGTTGTGCCTTGGCCCGCTTGGCCTTTAAGATTTCGAACATTTTTCGCGCCATGCCCGGTTTTTCAACCTGTGGCGCGCGTGACAGGGCAAGCGCGTCCGGCTCCACATCCGAAGTGATCACCGATCCGCTGCCGGTCATGGCCCCGTCGCCGATGGATACGGGAGCCACCAGCATGGTGTTCGACCCGATGAAGGCCCGCGCCCCGATATGGGTATGGTGCTTCATCACCCCGTCGTAGTTGCAGGTGATGGTACCCGCACCGATGTTCGCAGCGGCTCCCACGGTGGCATCCCCGATGTAGCTGAGGTGGTTCACCTTGGCCCCTTCGGCGATCTGGGCGTTCTTGATCTCAACAAAGTTGCCGATGCGCGTATCCTCGGCCAGTTCCGCACCGGGGCGCAGGCGCGCGTAGGGCCCGACGGTGGCACCCCGGGATACGTGACACCCTTCCAGGTGAGAAAAGGCGCGGATGGTGGCTCCGCTTTCTACGGACACACCGGGCGCAAAGATCACGTTTGGTTCCACAACTGCGTCCCGGCCGATGACCGTATCGCGCGCGAAGAAGACCGTATCGGGCGCCATCAGCGTGACGCCGTCAGCCATCAGTTCGATCCTTTTTCGGGTTTGAAAGGCGGCCTCCGCCGCGGCCAGATCGGCGCGGGAATTGACGCCCAACGTCTCGGCCTCATCGCAGGTGACGACCGTGGCGGACAGTCCGCGGGCGCGGGCAATGGCAACGATGTCGGTCAGGTAGTACTCCTGAGAGGCGTTGTCGTTATCCACAACCGAGATCAGGTCGAAAAGCAGATCGGATCGACAGGCGATAACACCGCTATTGCAGAGTGTTATAGCGCGTTCCTTATCTGATGCATCCTTGAATTCAACGATCTTATCCAGAGCCTCGCCGTGCATCACCAGACGTCCGTAGCGGGCGGGATCGGCGGCTTCGAACCCCAGCACAACCACGTCATGATCGGCCAGCGCGGCCTGCATCTTTTCCAGCGTCTCGGCCTGAATGAAGGGGGTATCACCGTATAAGACCAGCGCCATTCCGTCAAAGCCCGCAAGCGCGCTTTCCGCCTGCTGAACCGCATGGGCCGTGCCCAGTTGTTCGGGCTGCTCGACCACCGCGACCGTACCGTCATAGGCCAACGCAGCCTTGCGCACCGCTTCCGCCGCGTGCCCCGCGACGACCACGGTACGCTCAGGCATAAGGCTCTCACCGGCTGCCATGGCGTGGATCAGCATCGGCTCACCAGCGATGGGGTGCAGGACCTTCGGCAGGTCGGAATTCATCCTCGTGCCCTTGCCCGCGGCCAGGATGATCAGTGCAGTTTTCATATATCGCCCATCTGCTCTTGCTTGCTTTCTCTTTACGCGCTTACCACAAAGGCGCAAGGTGGCGGGCCATCAAACAAGGTTGCGGCTTGAAACAGGGCGGGCGGTGTTCCGCCCATGGGGGTTTGCGTGAAAACGGTTGTATTCGATCTGGACGGAACGCTGGCTGACACCAGCGGTGACCTGATCGCGGCGGCGAACGTCTGTTTCCGGCAGATGGGCGCGGGCGATGTTCTGGATCCGGGCGCCGATGCAGGCATCGCGTTGCGCGGAGCCCGCGCCATGCTGAACCGCGGGCTCACCAAACTGGGCCGCCCGCAAGAGGAGGCGGTCGTCGACGCCTATTATCCGGTCCTGCTGGAGGCCTACGCCGCGGATATTGATCGTCACACCTACCTCTATCCGGGCGCGATGGAAGCCGTCGCTGCCCTGAAAGCGGACGGCTATCTCTGTGCCATCTGCACCAACAAACCCGAACGGCTTGCCCTTGAACTGCTGGGGCGGCTGGGCATTCTTGACGAGTTCGGTGCCATGCTGGGCGCCGATACGCTCTCCGTACGCAAGCCCGATCCCGAACACCTGCTTGAAACGGCGCGGCGCGCGGGGGGACATCCAGAGAAATGCCTGCTGATCGGTGACAGCGATACGGACCGCAAGACCGCAAGGGCGGCGGGAGTGCCTTCGGTCCTGGTCACCTTCGGGCCCGCTGGCGGGGATATGGCGGCGCTCGAGCCCGAGGCCCTTTTGCATGACTACGCCCATCTGCCCGCTCTTGTGACGGATCTTATCGGGGGGGCACGGGCGTGACAGAGGTTTTCAAGGGCAGTTTCACGCAGCAAGAGCCCATTCCGGAAGAGGGGATTGAGGCCGCCGTCAGGGTCATGCGGCACGGACGCCTGCACCGCTACAACACCGCCCCCGGTGAGATCGCTGAGACCGTCCTCCTGGAAGAGGAATTTGCCGCCATGGTGGGTGCAAAGTACTGCCTCGCGGTGGCTTCGGGCGGATATGCCATGGCCACGGCGCTTCGGGCGCTCGGGGTGACGCCAGGCACCCCGGTCCTGACCAATGCCTTTACCCTTGCCCCGGTGCCGGGGGCCATCGCCGCGGTGGGCGGCGTTCCCGTCTTCGTCGGCGTCACCGAAGACCTGACAATTGATCTGAAGGATCTTGAGGCCAAGGCGGGACGCGCTTCTGTTCTGCTTCTCAGCCACATGCGCGGCCATCTGGCGGATATTGAACGGCTCTTGTCGATCTGTGATCGCGCCGGAATCACCGTGGTCGAGGATTGCGCCCATACAATGGGGGCCGCCTGGAAGGGTGTGCCTTCAGGCCGGAGCGGCAAGGTCGGCTGCTATTCCTGCCAGACCTACAAACACGTCAATTCCGGTGAGGGCGGCTTCCTGATCACCGACGATGCCGAGATTGCGGCTCGGGCCATCATGCTTTCGGGATCTTACATGATGTACGAACGCCACCGGGCCGGTCCGCCGAAAGAAGTATTTGACCTTATCAAGTACGAAACACCGAATATTTCGGGCCGCATGGACAACCTGAGGGCCGCGATACTGAGACCACAACTCAGGGCACTGCCCCAGCAGCGAACCAGGTGGAACCAACGCTATTTCGAAATTGAGCGGGGTTTGCGGGACACACCCGGACTGACTGTGATTGAGCGTCCCGAGGAGGAGACCTTTGTCGGGTCCTCCATCCAGTTCTTGTTGAAGGATTGGCCCGGAAAGGCCATCGAAGAGGTCATGGCGCGCGCTGCATTGCGGGGTATTGAGCTGAAGTGGTTCGGCGCGGCAGAACCGACAGGTTTTACCAGCCGCTACGATTCCTGGCGCTATGCACCTTCAGAGCCGATGCCAAGCTCCGATGCCATTCTTGCGGGGATTGTCGACATGCGGGTTCCGCTGACCTTTTCGCTGGAAGACTGCGCCCTGATCGCGCGGATTATACGGGCTGAGGTCAGTGCGGTGCATCAGGCGGCAGCATAGATAGAGGCCGCGCCAGTCAGCAACGGCGCGGCCTTTGTTGACGTCATTAGGGTTGGATCAGAAAATGACTGTGTCGTGATCGCCCACGTCCGGCACACTACCAGTCGTGTTTGCCTTGGCCACTTCGTACAGGAACTTCAGGCTCCCGCCCGTGATCCAGACCTCGGCTTTGCTCAGTTCGAACTTCATCAGGGCGATGTCATCGTCCTGACGGCCATCCTCGAACCAGGCAGCCGCGAAGCTGTTCCAGATACGGTCCAGCTGCTTGAGATCCTTTTCCTGCGACAGGCGTCCGTCGATGCGCGCGTAAAGCTGTTCGTCCTTGGAGGAGACGATGTATTGCCCTGCAACACCCTTGGCGGTTGCCTGGGCCAGATCGGTGTGCTTGTTGGTGATGAACCACAGGACCGAACCGTCGTTTTCTTCGTCGATATGGTGGCTCATGGGGACAGCGGGGGCGCCATCCGCGCTCAGCATGCCAGCCCGGGTGTCTTTCAGGCGGTCCCAGAAGTCTGCTTTGATGTCCTTGGTCATCGTGTACTCTCTCTCCTAGTTAAATCAGTTGGCGGTTCAACGAGGGGGCTGCCGGGATTGTTCCAAAGGCAAGCCACGCTTGACCGGATTGCCGGAGCACAGTAAGTAATGAACAAGCGTTCAATAACGGGAGAGAGCCATGTTCACCGCCAGCATGAAATTCGATCTGGGTGAAGACGTCGAAGCCATGCGCGAGATGGTGCACCGTTGGGCGCAGGAACGGCTGAAGCCGATGGCCGCCGCGATCGACAGCGAAAATGACATGCCCCGCGCCCTCTGGACCGAAATGGGGGAGCTGGGCCTGCTTGGCATGACCGTCGAGGAAGAGTTCGGCGGCTCTGGCATGGGCTATGTGGCCCACACTGTCGCGGTCGAAGAGATTGCCCGCGCTTCCGCTTCCGTCTCGCTTTCCTACGGGGCCCATTCGAACCTCTGTGTCAACCAGATCAAGCTGAACGGCACGGCCGAACAGAAGGAGAAATACCTTCCCAAGCTTTGTTCTGGCGAACATGTGGGCGCGCTGGCCATGTCGGAGCCTTCGGCGGGCAGCGACGTGGTTTCGATGAAGCTGCGGGCGGAAAAGCGCAACGATCACTACCGTTTGAACGGCAACAAGTATTGGATCACCAACGGGCCGGATGCCGACACGCTGGTGGTCTATGCCAAGACAGATCCCGATGCCGGGTCCAAAGGCATCACGGCCTTCCTGATCGAGAAGTCGATGAAGGGCTTCTCGACCTCCCCCCATTTCGACAAGCTCGGCATGCGTGGGTCGAACACCGCCGAACTGGTTTTTGAAGATGTCGAAGTGCCTTTCGAAAATGTCCTTGGCGAAGAGGGGCGCGGTGTGGCGGTACTCATGTCAGGACTGGATTACGAACGGGTCGTTCTGTCCGGCGTGAACATCGGGATCATGGCCGGATGTCTGGATGAAGTCATGCCCTACATGGCCGAGCGCAAGCAGTTCGGTCAGCCGATCGGAACCTTTCAGCTGATGCAAGGCAAGCTCGCGGACATGTACACCTCGCTCAATTCCGCGCGGGCCTACGCCTACGAAGTGGCCAAGGCCTGTGACCGGGGTGATGTGACGCGGGCTGATGCAGCGGCCTGCGTCCTCTATGCCAGCGAAGAGGGAATGAAGGTCGCCCATCAGGCGGTCCAGGCGATGGGTGGCGCGGGCTATTTAAATGATAACCCGGTGGGCCGAATGTTCCGCGACGCCAAACTGATGGAGATCGGGGCGGGCACTTCGGAAATCCGGCGCATGCTGGTGGGCCGCGAAATGATGGCGGCGATGGCCTGAGCCCGTGCCGCGCTGGCTTTGGTGGACGCCGCTCGCGCTGCTGGTCCTGGGCTTTGCGCTGGTCGGTCTGCGCTATGGCTGGATCGCGGCCACGATAACGGAGACGGATGTGATCAACCGCTACGCAGCACGCTACATCAAGGAGCGCGGAGGCGATGCCGCCTTGGCCGACTGCGTCGCCTATCCGGGGCAGGCGGGCAGCGGTATCTGGCTGGTGGTTCGGTGCACCCCGGACGCAGGAGAGCCTGCAACATACCGGGTGAATCGCCTTGGCGGACTGGAACAAGGGGCTGCCAGGCCGCCCGCGCCGCAGGAGCCGCAGACATGAGGTTGCCGGGGCTGAACGCACAGGGGAATTGGGATATCCCAGCACGCCTCAATATGGCGGCGCAATGCCTCGCGCACCCCGGGAAACAGGTGGCTATCATCGACCTGAGCGCCGGAGCGCCGCGGGAGCTGACCTACGCTGAGTTGACCGAGATGACCGATGGTCTGGCCCGCGCGCTGCTGCGCCGGGTTCAGCCGGGAGACCGGGTTGGCGTCCTGCTTAGCCAGAGCCCCTGGTGTGCCGCCGCCCATCTGGCGATCTGGAAGATCGGCGCGATTTCGGTGCCCCTGTTCAAGCTCTTCAAGCGGGATGCGCTTTCATCACGGGTCAAGGACGCAGGCTGTGAGGTGGTTCTGACGGATTTTGAGGGGCAAGAAGCGCTCGGTGATCTGGCGGAACCCTGGATTGCGGACAGGCTAGGGATTGACGGTGGCGACGTTACCTTTGCTGACACCGGTCCCGAGGTTCCGGCGGTCCTGATCTACACTTCCGGTACAACGGGCGCGCCGAAGGGCGCACTCCACGGTCACCGGGTTCTGACTGGCCACCTGCCCGGTGTAGCGATGAGTCATGACCTTCTGGGCCAGCCGGGCGACTGCCTCTGGACCCCTGCCGACTGGGCCTGGATCGGCGGGCTTTTCGACGTGCTCGTGCCGGGTCTGGCGCTGGGCGTACCCGTGGTGGCCGCGCGGATGCCCAAGTTCACGCCGGAGCGTTGCGCGCAGATCGTGGCGGAAGGCGGCGTGCGCAACATCTTCTTCCCGCCGACGGCCCTGCGGATGCTCAAGGCCGCCGACACAGCGCTGCCCGGTCTGCGCTCTGTTGCAAGCGGGGGGGAGCCGCTGGGGGCAGAGATGCTGGCCTGGGGGCGCAAGGCCTTCGGCCTTGAGATCAATGAATTCTACGGCCAGACGGAGTGCAACATGGTGGCCTCCTCCTGCGGTGCGCGATTCGCCGCGCGACCCGGCTGCATCGGTAAGGCCGTGCCGGGGCACGATGTCGCCGTGATCGACGCAGATGGAAAGCCCACGAAGGGGGAAGGTGACCTGGCCGTGCGGCGTGGATCGGCCTCCATGATGCTGGAATACTGGCAGCGGCCCGAGGCCACGGCAGAGAAGTTTCGCGGCGATTGGCTGGTGACCGGCGACCGCGGCATCTGTGAGGGCGAATTTCTGCGCTTCGTGGGACGCGAGGATGATGTCATCACGTCCGCGGGCTACCGGATCGGACCGGCGGAAATCGAGGATTGTCTGCTCACTCACGAGGCTGTTGCGACCTGTGGCGTGGTGGGCAAGCCAGACGCGCTCCGCACGGAGATCGTGAAGGCCTACGTGGTCCTCAAGGAAGGAGTCCCCGCGCGTGCTGAAGATCTTCAAGCATGGGTTCAGGAGCGGCTTGCAAGCTACTCTTACCCAAGGGAAATCGAATTTCTGGATGCCTTGCCCATGACCGTAACCGGCAAGGTCATCCGCAAGGAACTGAAAGCCCGTGCGCGGCGGCAAGTAGAGGAACAACCATGAAACTGACATCCCAGGCGATGCCGACCTCCGAAGGCTTCAAAGCCAATGAGACGGCCCATTTGCAGGCTCTTTCTCTGGTAAGGGAAGCGGCGGAGGCAGCCGCCCTTGGCGGAGGTGAGAGGTCCCGCGCGCGGCACGAAAGCCGGGGCAAAATGCTGCCACGGGCGCGGGTGGCGAACCTGCTCGATCCGGGCTCGCCTTTTCTGGAAGTAGGGGCCACCGCGGCCCATGGTCTCTACGAGGGTGCTGCCCCCTGCGCCGGTGTGATCGCGGGGATCGGCCGGGTTCAGGGGCAGGAGGTCATGGTGGTCTGCAACGACGCCACCGTGAAGGGTGGCACCTACTACCCCATGACGGTCAAGAAACACCTCCGCGCGCAAGAGATCGCCGAGGCAAACCATCTGCCCTGCGTCTATCTGGTCGATTCAGGCGGTGCCAACCTGCCCAATCAGGATGAGGTCTTCCCGGACCGGGACCATTTCGGCGCGATTTTCTACAACCAGGCCCGGATGAGCGCCAAGGGCATTCCCCAGATTGCGGTGGTGATGGGCTCCTGCACCGCAGGCGGGGCCTACGTGCCCGCCATGTCGGATGTAACGATCATCGTGAAGGACCAGGGGACGATCTTCCTTGCCGGACCGCCGTTGGTCAAGGCGGCGACGGGTGAGGTGGTGAGCGCGGAAGACCTTGGCGGCGGCGATGTCCATACGCGTCTGTCGGGCGTGGCGGACTACCTGGCTGAAGATGACACCCACGCGCTCGCACTCGCGCGGCGGGCGCTGGCGCAGCTAAACCGGACCCGGCCCGCGACGGTCCAGTGGGAAAGCCCCGAAGAGCCTGCCTATGACCCCGGTGAGATGCTGGGCATTGTCCCTGCCGATCTGCGCACGCCCTACGACATCCGCGAAGTGATCGCGCGGCTCGTGGATGGCTCGCGCTTTGATGAGTTCAAGGCCCGTTTCGGGGAAACACTTGTCTGCGGATTCGCCCATCTCAAGGGCTGTCCCATAGGGATCATCGCCAACAATGGTGTCCTTTTCTCCGAGGCCGCCCAGAAGGGCGCGCACTTCGTTGAACTCTGTTCACAGCGCAAGATACCGCTGGTTTTTCTGCAGAATATCACAGGCTTCATGGTCGGCCGGAAGTACGAGAACGAGGGCATCGCCCGCCACGGGGCCAAGATGGTGACGGCTGTCGCCACCACTTCGGTGCCAAAGATCACAATGCTGGTCGGCGGCTCCTTCGGGGCGGGGAATTATGGCATGGCGGGCCGCGCCTACCGGCCCCGCTTTCTCTGGACCTGGCCCAACAGTCGGATCTCGGTCATGGGGGGTGCCCAGGCGGCGGGCGTTCTGGCCACCGTCAAACGCGACGCGATGGAGCGGGCGGGGGAGGCATGGTCCGCCGAGGAGGAGGCGGCCTTCAAGCAGCCTACCATCGATATGTTCGAGGAGCAGAGCCACCCGCTTTATGCCAGTGCACGGCTTTGGGACGACGGGATCATCGATCCGCGCAAATCGCGGGATGTTCTCTTCCTCAGCCTGTCGGCCTCACTCAACGCGCCGATCGAAGAGACGCGCTTTGGTCTGTTCCGGATGTAATTCAGATGACCGAAGCGGAAGCCCTTGCACGTTACCCCGGCGCCGTCAGTTTTCGCTACGGCGACAGTGCGACCCTCAATGCCGAGATCCTGGCGCTGGTGCGCGCGGGCCGCAAGACGGTGACCTGCGATGCGGTGGCCGGATTTGAGGCGCGGGGTGAGCCAAGGCCGGAGCCGGGGCGAATCGACATCGCGCTGGACTGGGTCGGAAAGCCTGCGCTGGCGGTGCGGACGGTGACGGTGGATCTGATCCCCTTCGACGCCATGCCCGAAGCGCTTATCGCCCCGCAGGGTGAATTTCTTGACTTGGACGACTGGCGGGCGGGGTACGAAGCATATCTGCGCCGCGCAGGGCTCTTCGCGCCCGACGTGGAGATGCTGGTCGAGACATTCGAAGTGGTCGAGGATTTCGGCTGATGGAAATTGGGGGCTCTGCCCCAGTCGCGCCAAGGCGCGCCTCCCCCGGAGCATTTGGGGTGATAAAGAGATGAGAAGGGAAGGCGTCGATGTTTGATACGATACTGATCGCGAACCGGGGCGAGATCGCTTGCCGGGTGATGGAGACGGCGCAGGCCATGGGCGTGCGCTGTGTCGCCGTCTATTCCGACGCGGATGCGGGGGCCAAGCATGTGGCGATGGCCGATCTTGCGGTGCACATCGGCGGCTCGGCACCGGCGGAGAGCTATCTGAAGGGGGGTCGGATCATTGAGGCGGCGCTCAGCACAGGCGCACAGGCGATCCATCCGGGTTACGGCTTCCTGTCTGAGAACCCTGACTTCGTGGAGTCGGTTGAGGCGGCGGGGCTCACTTTCATCGGACCCTCGGCCAAGGCCATCCGCGCCATGGGTCTCAAGGATGCGGCCAAGGCGCTCATGGTGGAGGCAGGGGTTCCGGTCGTGCCGGGGTACCACGGGGCGGACCAGTCTGACGACCTGTTGGCAACCGAGGCGGACAAGATCGGCTATCCGGTTCTCATCAAGGCCGTGGCGGGCGGCGGCGGCAAGGGGATGCGGCTGGTGGAGTCGCCGGGTGATTTCGTGGCGGCGCTCAAGTCCGCGCGCTCGGAGGCCCGGACCGCCTTCGGCAATGCGGACGTGCTGGTGGAAAAGTTCGTCACCAAGCCGCGCCATATCGAGGTGCAGGTCTTTGGTGATGGTACCCATGCCCTCCATCTGTTCGAGCGGGACTGTTCGCTTCAGCGGCGGCACCAGAAGGTGATCGAAGAAGCACCGGCCCCCGGCATGACCCAGGAGATGCGCGCGGCCATGGGGGCGGCGGCGGTGCGGGCGGCGGAGGCTATCGGCTACGCGGGCGCAGGCACGGTGGAGTTCATCGTCGATGGGAAAGGGGGCCTCAGCCCCGACGGGTTTTTCTTCATGGAAATGAACACGCGCCTGCAGGTGGAACATCCGGTCACCGAGGCCATTACGGGGGTGGACCTGGTGGAATGGCAGTTGCGCGTGGCGGCGGGTGAGCCCTTGCCTGCGGCCCAGGAGGATCTGAGCATCACCGGCCACGCCTTTGAGGCGCGGCTCTACGCAGAGGATGTGCCAAAGGGCTTCCTGCCCGCTACCGGGACGCTGACCCACCTAAGATTTACCTCCCGGACTCGGGCCGACAGCGGGGTGCGGTCGGGGGACACGATCAGCCCTTTCTACGACCCGATGATCGCCAAGGTGATCGTGCATGGGCCGACGCGGGCGGTGGCCCTTGCGCGCCTGCGCGCAGCCCTTGCGGGGACAGAGGTGGCGGGGACCGTCACCAACCTCGCATTCCTCGGCGCGCTGGCGGAGCACAAAGGATTCAGCGCGGGCGATGTTGATACCGGCCTGATTGCGCGCGACATCGAAAGCCTGACCGCCATGCCAGAAGTCAAACCAAGGCAGGCGGCCCTGGCCGGGATGGCCGCGCTGGGATTGATGGAGGGGACGCCCCTCACGGGTTTCGTGCTATGGCGCGCGCTTCGGCGACAGGTCATACTGGGCTGGGGTGATGAGGTGCACAGTCTGCAGGTCTGGGTGCTGGCCCCTGACCGGCAGCTTTGGCAGGTGGGCGAGCAGGAGGTGACCGCTGAAAGGATCGGCGGGCGCTGGCACTTGGACGATGTGCCTGCTCCGAAGGTCGCGCTGGCCGGGTCCAGGGTCACGGTCTTTGAGGACTACGGCATATCCTTCGACGTGATCGACCCGCTTGACCGCGCCGGTGGGGCGGCGGGCGACGGCAACGTGATTGAGGCCCCCATGCCCGGCCTTGTGCGCTCTGTTGAGGCGCAGGTTGGTCAGACCGTGGCCAAGGGTGATCGTCTGGCGGTTCTGGAGGCGATGAAGATGGAGCATTCCCTGCTGGCCGCCCGAGACGGGATCGTGGCCGAGGTGCTGGCTGCCGAAGGAGACCAGGTCGAGGCCGGGGCGGCGCTTGTCCGACTTGAAGCAGAAGAGGAGGCGGCGGCATGATCGTCCTGCACCATTGTCCCCAGACCCGGTCCATGCGCACGCTTTGGCTGCTGAACGAGTTGGATATCGACTTTCAGGTCAAGCTGCATGCCTTCGACAAGAGCCTGCGCGACCCCGAATACCTCTCCCTCTCGCCGGCGGGCCGGGTGCCCGCGCTCGAGATCGAGGGGGAGCGGATGTTCGAAACGGGGGCCATCACGGAATACCTTTGCGAGCGCTTCAGCCCGGACCGGATGGGTCGTTCAGTCGGCAGTCCGGACCGGATGGCCTGGCTGGTCTGGGTGCATTTTGCCGAAACCATCAGCCAGCATGCCGCTGCCCTTACGCAACAGCACGTGGCCCTGCGCGAGGACTGGATGCGCAGCCCAATGGTAATGAAGCTTGAGGCGGCGCGGGTGGCCAAATGCTATGACGCCATCGAGGCGCGGCTGAGCACGCCGGTGGAAAACCGCGACTACCTTCTGACCAGTGGCTTTTCGGCGACCGATGTCTCCGTCGGGCAGGCGGTCTACATGTCACGCTTTTTTGTGAAACTCGACAACCATCCGGCCGTTGCCGACTGGTACGCGCGGATCACAGAGCGGGAGAGCTTTGAGAAATCGCTGCCCAAGGGCGACGGCATCTATGATAAGGACTACTACGCGCCCTGGCCGATTGAGCCCAGGGCATGACCGGCAGCAGGGGGGCGGTATGAGCTTGGGACCATGTGAGATATTCGAGGTAGGCCCCCGCGACGGCCTGCAGAACGAGGCGCGCGAGATCCCGGTGTCCGAAAAGGTCGCTCTGATCGACAGGCTTAGCGACGCGGGCTTCCGCCGCATCGAATGCGCCTCCTTCGTGAGCCCCAAGTGGGTGCCGCAGATGGCTGGCTCGGCCGAGGTGCTGGCCGGGATCAGGCGGGGCGAGGGTGTGCGCTATGCCGCCCTTACGCCCAACATGCGCGGCTATGAGGATGCGCTGGCCGCCGGGGCGGATGAGATCGCGGTCTTCGGATCGGCCTCGGAAGGCTTCAGCCAGAAGAACATCAATGCATCCATCGCGGAATCGCTGGAACGCTTTGCGCCGGTGATCGAGGAGGCGCGGCACAGGGACCTTCCGGTGCGGGGCTATGTCTCCTGCGCGGTGGAATGCCCCTACGACGGACCGGTTGCCCCTGCCGCAGTGGCGGAGGTGGCGGACAGGCTCTTTGCCATGGGTTGCTACGAGATTTCGCTGGGCGACACCATCGGCGCAGGCACGCCGGACAGTATCGCACGCATGCTTCTTGCCGTGCGGGACGTGGTGCCTGTGGGGCGCTTGGCGGGGCACTACCATGACACCAACGGCAGGGCGCTCGACAACATTGACGCCTCCCTGTCAATGGGGGTGCGGGTCTTTGATGCCGCCGTGGGGGGCTTGGGCGGTTGCCCCTATGCGCCCGGTGCTGCGGGCAACGTGGCGACGGAGGCGGTGAATGCCCATCTGACGGCCCTCGGGTACCAGACCGGGCTGGACCAGTCGGTGCTGGAAGAGGCGGCGGAGATGGCGCGCGCGATGCGGGGCTAGTTTCAGATGTTTGAGACGATCAGGATTGAGACCGATGAAAGGGGGGTGGCGACGCTCACCCTGAACCTGCCGGAGAAACACAATGCCATGTCGGCCCAGATGCTGGCCGATCTGACCGCTGCGGCGGCCGAGCTGGCGGCGGATGACGCGGTGCGCGTCGTAATCCTGACCGGGGCGGGCAAGTCCTTTTGCGCGGGCGGTGATCTGGGCTGGATGCGGGCGCAGCGGGACATGGATGCCAGGACCCGCTCGGCCGAGGCGGGCAAACTCGCGACCATGCTGGGCGCGCTCAACCGTCTGCCCAAGCCATTGATTGGCATGCTCCAGGGCAATGCCTTTGGCGGCGGTGTCGGAATGGCCTCCGTCTGTGACGTGGCCATCGGGGTGGACAGCCTCAAGATGGGCTTTACCGAAACGCGGCTGGGCATTATCCCGGCCACCATCGGGCCCTACGTGATCGCCCGCATGGGCGAGGGGCGCGCACGCCGGGTCTTTATGTCCGCCAGGCTTTTCGGCGCGGCGGAGGCGGTTGATCTGGGGCTTCTGGCGCGGGTTGTGCCCGCCGATGACCTTGAGGCCGCGATTGAGGCGGAGGTCGTCCCCTATCTCAGCTGCGCGCCAGGGGCCGTGGCGGCGGCCAAGAAACTGGCGCTGGATCTGGGCGGTGCCGCGACGGAGGAGGCGGTGGCCATGTCGATCACCGCCCTTGCGGCGCGTTGGGAGACAGAGGAGGCCGCCGAGGGGATCGGTGCCTTTTTCGACAAACGCAAGGCGGCCTGGATGGCCTGACCGCCGGTTCCGTCAAAACAGGATCGGAAGGCGCAGGGTGCCCCAAAGCACGTGCCAGAAGAGATAGTAGGCGAGCCGCAGCCCCATCATCGCGGCAAAACCGTAGCGGACGAAGAGCCAGACCTGCACGCCACTGATCAGGGCCACATTGCCGAAGACCAGCCATCCCTGCAGCGTTGTTCCCGCACCCAAGGCCGCCTGAAAAGCCGGTTCGGCAAGGACTGCGGGCAGGTAGGCCCAGGGCGAGGCGACCCTTGCCAACCTTGTAATGGCAAGGGCGGCGAGCGGTATCAGGTGGAAAACGACCTCTGCAACCAGAGCAATGGCGAAGTAGAACAGCAATGCCCCTGGCAGCGGGACGTTCATGTGCTTGGGGAACGCAATCGTGAGATCAATCGCGACCGGCGGCAGGGTCAGAAGCGCGGCGAGACCGAGGAGAATGAGGAGGTGCCGCCCTTCAAGCGTTTGCGCCTGAGACAGCAGGCGGCCCTTGATCACGACAAGCAGCGGAAGGCCGAAGAGGGCGGAGAAGAACACAATCGGCAGCAAGGGCCAGGCCCCAATGCCGGGCAAGGGCGCGTCCGCGACCGTCAATGCAAACAGGGTCGCACAAACACAGGCCGCTGCCGCAAGGATGAAGTAGCTGCGATGCTGGCCAAGGGGTGTATCAGGTATGCCCATTCCCGCAGGATATGAATACGGCAGACACCTTGTCTTGAGCCGCATCAAGCGAGGCCCGGCCCAACGCGACATCGACAGGACAAAGGGGCGACACCCCTCACATACCCCGCGCCCTTGCGGCCATCACCACAATGCGCGCAAGGTAGCACACGACGGCACCGCAAAGGCAAAGACACCCTGTGACACCTCTCTCAAGGCTCTTCTCCCCCCGTGAGGTTTCCCGGACCGGTGACGACAGCGCCGCCTCTTCCATCCGGGCCTATGTCTGGCGGATGACCGGCTGGCACCAGGTGGCGACCTGCGCCATCGCGGTGGTGGTGGCCGCCCTCAACCTCGCCCCCATCGAACTGCAGCGCCGCATCGTCAACGAGGTGGTGGAGACGCAGAATGTTCCGCTGCTGGTCCAATTCGCCTTGGCCTATCTGGCGGTGATCCTGCTTCACCAGATCGTCAAGTTTGGCCTGCGGATGTATCAGGTCTGGCTGACGGAAAGCACCAACAGGTACACCCGGGACCACCTTCTGCGCCTTTACGGCAGCCACGTAGAGGAGGACAGCGACGGGGAGGGGCGCGTCGTCTCGATCATCGGGTCAGAGGTCGAGAAGCTGGGCGGCTTCGTGGGCGAGGCCATCTCGCAGGCCTGCGCGAACATCGCACTTTTGCTGGGGGTGCTGATTTACATGTTCCTGGTGGAGCCGACGATCGCGCTCTTTGCCCTGGCCTTCATGGTGCCGCAGATCCTGGTCACACCGCTCATGCAGCGCAAGCTGAACGACCTGGTAGAGGAGCGGGTCAAGTACGTGCGCACCCTCGGTGATCGCGTGTCAACGATGGATGAAGCCGTCGCGGAGGAAGGGCCCAAGATCCTTGAGCGTATCTACAACAACCGGATCCGCTTCAACCTCTTGAAATTCGCGCTGAAAAGCGCGCTGAACCTCACCAATGCGCTGGGGCCCCTGTCGGTCCTTTTCTACGGTGGCTACCTGGTGATGATCGGTGAAACGCAGGTTGGCGTCATCGTGGCCTTCATTTCCGGATTTGAGAGGATCAGCGGGCCGGTGCGGGAACTGGTCAGTTTCTACCGTGTGACCGAACAGGCCCGTGTCCAGCACGACATGGTGGCGCGCTGGATGGGAAAGGTTATCAAAGACTGAAGGCTGCAGCCGTCAGTCCGCCTCCTTGCCGGAGGCAAGCCAGGCTTCGGCGGCGTCGGTTTCCTCCAGCGTCCAGGCCTTGATGTCGATGCCCGGAAAGACCGCCCCTTCGACCTCGGCCGCCTTTCGCAGCCAGCCGGTGTCGCTCAGTACCGCGCAGCGATCAAACTTGCCCAGAAGACCAAAGAGCTTGGGCAGATGCGTGAATTCCACGCCAAGCGCGCCGAGGGTCGGCACGGCGAAATCCCGGATCGTGTAAAGCATCTGGCCCTTTTCGACGCCTTCGGACAGCCGGATCAGTTCGTCCAGCCCGTGGCGCATCGAGTCGCTGTCAAGGGCACCGCTGAGTTCGATATCAATCCGGTTCGCACCGGGTTTCGTTACTTTGAGCATCATAGCCTCCTGTTCTCTTTGCTGGCACCTTAGTCCGCCGCGCCGGGGCATTCATTGACGGATATCAAGCACCCCCGAAAGGCCCCAAGAAGTCTCCGCTCCGGGCCCGTGCGGGCATTTGTCACGGGGGTCAGAAAGTCCCCGTGCGACACCTTTCCCGCGCCGCCCGCCGTTGACCCTGACCCCGCCAGGCGCTAGACCGACTTTACGTCTGATGCCCCGCATGCCAGCACAGCCAGCACGCATGCCCAGCCAAAAGGAGCCTCCCTTGGACGAGATGCTGCGGGAATACCTTCCGATCCTTGTTTTCCTGGCCGTTGCGGTGGGTTTCGGGGTTATTCTGATCCTCGCTGCGGTGATCGTGGCAGTCCGCAATCCGGACCCCGAAAAGGTTTCGGCCTACGAATGCGGTTTCAACGCCTTCGATGACGCGCGGATGAAATTTGACGTGCGCTTCTATCTGGTGTCGATCCTCTTCATCATCTTCGATCTGGAAATTGCCTTCCTCTTCCCTTGGGCGGTGGCCTTCAAGGACATATCTATGGTCGGCTTCTGGTCGATGATGGTGTTCCTTGCCGTTCTGACGGCCGGATTTGCGTACGAGTGGAAGAAGGGGGCACTGGAATGGCAGTGACACAAGCGGGCGGATATACCGCCGCACCTGACCGCGATGTGGCGACACAGGAACTGAACGCCCATCTGCAGGACAAGGGATTTCTGGTCACTTCCTCAGCGGATGTGATCAACTGGGCCCGTACCGGGTCTTTGCACTGGATGACCTTTGGTCTGGCTTGCTGTGCGGTGGAGATGATGCACACCTCCATGCCGCGCTACGATCTGGAGCGTTTCGGGACAGCGCCGCGCGCTTCCCCGCGCCAGTCGGACCTGATGATTGTCGCGGGTACCCTGACGAACAAGATGGCGCCCGCACTCCGCAAGGTCTACGACCAGATGCCGGAGCCGCGTTACGTTATCTCCATGGGCTCCTGCGCCAACGGTGGCGGCTACTATCACTACAGCTACTCGGTCGTGCGCGGCTGTGACCGGATCGTGCCGGTGGACATCTATGTGCCCGGCTGCCCGCCGACGGCGGAGGCACTGCTTTACGGTATCCTGCAATTGCAGAAGAAGATGCGCCGAACCGGAACGATCGTGCGCTGAGGCGCGGGAAAGAGGATTTGGGATGAGCGAGCAACTCCAAGAACTTGGCGCCTATATCGAGGCCAAGCGCCCCGATTGCGTGCTCTCCTGGGATGTGACCCGGGGTGAACTGAACGCCGATGTGACCCTGGCAAATATCGCCGGGTTGATTGAATTTCTGAAGGGTGATGCGACCTGCCGGTTCTCGACCCTGGTGGATATCACGGCGGTGGACTACCCCGGCCGGGCCAAGCGCTTCGACGTGGTCTATCACCTTCTGTCGATGTACCAGAACCACCGCATCCGCCTGCGCGTGGCGGTGCGGGAAAAGGACATGGTCCCCTCGCTGACCGGTGTTCACCCCTCGGCCAACTGGTTCGAGCGTGAGATCTTTGACATGTTCGGCATCCTCTTTTCGGGTCATCCGGACCTGCGGCGGATCCTCACGGACTACGGTTTTCGCGGCTACCCGCTGCGCAAGGATTTCCCGACTACGGGCTATACCGAAGTCCGCTATGACGAGGCGCAAAAGCGCGTGGTCTATGAGCCGGTGAAACTGGTTCAGGAATACCGGCAGTTCGATTTCCTCAGCCCATGGGAAGGGGCCGAATATATCCTGCCGGGTGACGACAAGGCGGAGGATGCCAAGTAATGGGTGGTTTCTGGTGGCTCATCCTCTCGGCCCTGACCGCAATTCCGATGCTGAAGCTGCTGCCCTTCTTCGGCATCAACAAATACTGGGCTCTGGCCTGTGTGGTGCCCTTCGGCACCATCGCCCTTCTTTGGTGGATGGGCCTGAAGCTGCAAGAACTGGAGAAGCTCTGATATGATCGCCTTTCTCGAAGAACTGATGGCCAAGCTGTTCGGCACGAAGGAAGCGCAGCCCATCCCGGTGCGGGCCGACGATGACCGGCGTCCGAAAGACCGCCAGTTGAAAGGGCGCAGATGATGGACGGCGACATTCGCGTAAACACCTACGACGACGGCTCAACCGACTTCGAGACCGGCGAACAGCGGATCCGTAACTTCAACATCAACTTCGGGCCTCAGCACCCGGCGGCCCACGGTGTGTTGCGTCTGGTGCTTGAGCTGGACGGTGAGATCGTGGAGCGGTGCGATCCGCACATCGGTCTTCTGCACCGCGGTACCGAAAAGCTGATGGAAAGCCGGACCTACCTGCAGAACCTGCCCTATTTCGACCGGCTCGACTATGTCAGCCCGATGAACCAGGAACACGCCTGGTGCCTTGCCATCGAAAAGCTGACCGGCACCGAGGTGCCGCGCCGCGCCTCCCTGATCCGGGTGCTTTACTGCGAGATCGGGCGCGTCCTGAACCACCTTCTGAACGTCACCACGCAGGCCCTTGACGTGGGTGCTCTGACGCCCCCGCTCTGGGGCTTCGAGGAACGTGAAAAGCTGATGATCTTCTACGAGCGGGCCTGCGGTGCGCGCCTGCACGCGGCCTACTTTCGGCCCGGTGGCGTGCATCAGGATCTGCCCGACGACCTGATCGACGACATCGAAGCCTGGTGCAAGACCTTCCCGGCGGTGCTTGATGATATTGACGGCCTGCTGACGGAGAACCGGATCTTCAAGCAGCGCAACGTCGATATCGGGGTGGTCACCGAGGATGATATTCTGGAATGGGGATTCTCCGGCGTCATGGTCCGGGGCTCCGGCCTGGCCTGGGATCTGCGCCGCGCGCAGCCCTACGAATGTTACGATGAGTTCGACTTTCAGGTGCCTATTGGCAAGAACGGCGACTGCTTTGACCGCTATCTTGTGCGCATGGAAGAGATGCGCCAGTCCGTTCACATCATCGAGCAGGCGATCGTTAAGCTGCGCGCGCCCGAAGGGAAGGGCGACATCCTGGCACGTGGCAAGATCACACCGCCCAGCCGCTCTGACATGAAGACGGACATGGAAAGCCTGATCCACCACTTCAAGCTCTATACCGAAGGCTTCCACGTGCCCGAAGGGGAGGTTTACTGCGCGGTCGAGGCCCCCAAGGGGGAATTCGGCGTCTACCTAGTGGCCGATGGTTCCAACAAGCCCTACCGCACCAAGCTGCGCGCACCGGGGTTCCTGCACCTGCAGGCGATGGATCACATGTCCAAGGGGCATCAGTTGGCCGACGTGGCGGCGATCATCGGTACGATGGACGTGGTCTTTGGAGAGATCGACAGATAACAGAGGCCCGGACGTCTCCGGGCCTTTCGGAGAGTTCCGCACTGGTCACGCTGCGACGAAACAAAAAGGGAGGAAATAGCGATGCTTAAATCTGTTTTGTTTTCAACCAGTCTTGTCTTTGTCGGTGCAACCAGCGCTGTTGCCCAACCGAAAAACCACATCGGTCAGCCGCTGGCCGAGATCATGATCGAAAATGGCTGCATCATGCCCGAAGAAGAGGCCGCCGCCGCGTTGAAGGCCAAGGGTTACGGCATCAGCGACCTGCAGGCGCAGGCCACAGCACTATACAACGGACGCTACCTGGGCTCGACCCCGGACAATAAATGGCGTCTTCAGAATTGGGATCCTTGTCACTAATGCTACGACGCCTCCACCCCGAACAGCCCGACAGCTTCGCCTTTACCCCCGCCAATCAGGAGTGGGCCGAGGCCCAGATCACCAAGTTTCCCGAAGGCCGTCAGGCCAGCGCCATCATCCCGCTTCTGTGGCGCGCGCAGGAACAGGAAGGCTGGCTGACCCGTCCCGCGATCGAGCATGTGAGCGAGATGCTTGGCATGGCCTATATCCGGGGTCTTGAGGTGGCTACGTTCTACTTCATGTTTCAGCTCCAACCGGTTGGTTCTGTTGCACATATTCAGATCTGCGGCACCACCACCTGCATGATTTGCGGTGCCGAGGATCTGGTCGCGATCTGCCGCGAAAAGATTGCGGATCGTCCGCACGAGTTGTCGGCCGATGGCAAGTTTTCCTGGGAAGAGGTGGAATGCCTCGGGGCCTGTGCCAACGCGCCCATGGCGCAGATCGGCAAGGACTATTACGAGGACCTGACCGCCGACAAGCTGCGGGAATTGCTCGATCGGCTTGCCGCAGGGGAGGTGCCCACACCGGGGCCGCAGAACGGGCGCTACGCGTCAGAGCCGCTTGCAGGCCTGACCAGCCTCAAGGATCAGGACAGCGGCCATACCCAGTACAACGCGAGCGCGCAGCTTGCCGTGGATATCGGCGATACCGTCAAGCGGATTGACGGGACCGAGGTGCCACTGCTGACCCCCTGGATCGGCAAGGGTGCGAACAAGGACGCGCCGCCCGCTGGCACGGCGGTGAAACGGGATCCAAAAATGGCTCCCGAGGGTCCTGACGGTAAGCCCGGCGGGCGTTCCGCCGCAGCCAAAGCAGCACCACGGGATGTCGGCGAAGCCTCGGACAAGCGAAGCGAGGTTTCAGGAGAAGCCCCTGAGGCAGTGGCCAAGGCCAAACCGCCCTTGGGCGAGGTCTCCGGCGGCAAGGACGCCACAAAGAAAAAGCCCGCCAAGAAGGCGGAAAAGGCCCCTGCCGACCCCGGTCGCAAGCCCAGCACGCTTGAAACACCGCGCGATGGCGGAGCTGACGATCTGAAAATGATCAAGGGTGTAGGCCCGAAGTTGGAAAAGATGCTAAACAATATGGGATTTTACCATTTCGACCAGATTGCCAAGTGGGGCAAAGATGAGGTCGCCTGGGTGGATCAGAACCTGGAAGGGTTCAAAGGCCGTGTGACCCGCGACAGCTGGGTGGATCAGGCGGTCAAACTGGCGGCGGGCGAAGAGACCGAATTCTCGGCACGGGCCAGTAAGAACGGAACAAACAAGGACCGGGACTGATCCCGGTCAACGGGAGAGGATTTGAACTATGTCTGAGCGCAATAACGGCGTTTCCAATGCCCTGACGTATTCGGCGATGGGGATCATCGCGGGCATCGTTTTTGCCGCAGTGTTTTGGGTGGTTGCCGATTACGAAATCCTGCAGGCGATTTTTGCCGGGATCGTGACCGCGGTTATCGTGACCCTGCTGTTGGCCCTGATCCTGGGCAGCGGCAGCCGGGCGCAGGGCGGCCCCGTGGAACCGGGAAGCGCGGGCGTGGGTTCAGGCTCGGCCAGCGGCGATAAATCTCAGGCAGGGGGATCCTCCCCCGTTTCGGCCAGCGAAGGCGCGGGCACGGGCGCGGCGCACCTCACATCGGCAACTCCCTCCGCCACGCCGGTGCGCGCAGCAGAGGTCAAGCCAAGCAAGGAACTGCCGGGCCAGAAGGAGCTTTCAGGGCGCAAGGGCAGCTGGAAATACGAGGCCGAGCCGGGTCCGTCAGCGACCGAAAAAGCACCGAAAAAGACCGCAGCACCTGCCGCCAAGGCTGCAGCAGCCCCTGCGGCTGTCGGCCCCGAGGAGAAGCCCGACCTGATGGAGGCCCCCCGTGGCGGAAGTGCCGATGACCTCAAGAAAATCAGCGGGGTCGGCCCCAAGCTGGAGCAGACGCTGAACGATATGGGCATCTGGCACTTCGATCAGATTGCCAAGTGGACGGACACGGAGATAGCTTGGGTCGACAACCGGCTGAAGTTCAAGGGTCGCATTGTACGCGACGATTGGATCGGCCAATCCAAGGTCCTCGCAACGGGCGGCGAGACGGAATTCTCGAAGCGCAAGAAGAAGTAGATCAGGATCGCCCTTTCATGAACGAGCAAGAAGAAAAAGCCCTGTCCCGCAAGGGCCAGACCGCCGGTCTGGTGATTGCGGGTACGATGCTGATCTGGCTTGCCGCGAATTGGGTGGGACCCGCGCTGGGGCTCCCCGGACGCTACGCGATTCTGATCGATCTGTTGGCCCTGGCTGCGCTCTTTTGGGCAATGGTCGTGACCTATCAGATATGGCAGGCTCGCAAGGCCGATAAATAGTGGACGCAAGGGCCCGGATGGGGCCATCGCAGACGTAAGGAACGCACATGCTTGCAGATCAGGACCGCATCTTCACCAATATCTACGGGATGCATGACCGCACCTTGAAGGGTGCGCAGGCGCGCGGCCACTGGGACGGCACCGCCGGGATCCTTGCCAAGGGCCGCGAATGGATCGTGGACCAAATGAAGGCTTCCGGCCTGCGGGGCCGTGGCGGCGCGGGCTTTCCAACCGGGCTCAAGTGGTCCTTCATGCCCAAGGAAAGCGACGGGCGCCCGGCCTACCTTGTGATCAATGCCGACGAATCCGAGCCGGGCACCTGCAAGGATCGCGAGATCATGCGCCACGATCCGCATACGCTGATCGAAGGGTGCCTCATTGCCTCCTTCGCGATGAATGCGCACGCTTGCTATATCTACATCCGTGGGGAGTATATCCGCGAGCGTGAGGCGCTTCAGGCCGCGATTGACGAGGCCTATGAGGCCGGTCTGCTCG
>JABDKA010000209.1 GCA_013002405.1 Sulfitobacter sp.
GGCCCAGGCGCACAGACCGCAGCCGATGCAGTCGGTCTCGTTGACCAGCACGATCCCGTCTTCGACCCGCTTGTAGCTGGCACCCGTGGGGCAGACCGTGACGCAGGGCGCGTCCTCGCAGTGCAGGCAGGACTTTGGGAAGTGAACAAGCTTGGCAGTCCCTTCCGTGGGCTGCACCTCGTAGGAATGAACGCGGTTCAGGAAGGTGCCCGAGGGATTGCTGCCGTAGGGGTCCTGATCCGACAGGGGTGCGCCGTAGTTTTCCGTGTTCCATCCCTTGCAGGAGATCACGCAGGCGTGGCAGCCGACACAGGTATCGAGGTCGATGACCAGGCCGAGCTTCTTCTGGGTGGTTTGGGGCAGCGTTGTCATTGTCTGTTCCCTTGATCGGCGTAGGACCGGGGGCCAGCCCCCGGACCCCCGGGATATGTTGCCATTTGGAAATATGGGGACGGTGTATTTGCGGCGAGCGTTTGCGGAGGCATCATTTGCCCACCTTCCAGGCCAGTTCCTCGGGGCCTTGGCCCACGGGTGATTTGATGGGTGGATATTCGGGACGGGATTCCTTCGGTGCCTCCGCCTTTTCGATCCGCACCTTGAGATCGAACCAGGCGGCCTGACCGGTAATCGGGTCGGAATTGGCCCAGCGCAGCCCGTCGCCCTTTGGCGGCAGCAACTCATGGATCAGATGGTTCAGCAGGAAGCCTTTGGTGGCCTCTGGCGCATCCCTGTCCAGCGCCCAGGCGCCCTTGCGCTTGCCGATGGCGTTCCAGGTCCAGACGGTGTTGTCGTTGAGGGCGGCCATCTCCATCACCGGCACGGTGATCTCCCCATGGGGAGAGGTGACGCGGGCCCAGTCGCCGTCTTTGAGACCGTTGGCGCGCATCAGCTTGGTCGGCACATAAAGCGGGTTGTGCCCGTGCAGCTGCCGCAGCCAGGCGTTCTGTGAGCCCCAGGAGTGATACATGGCCATGGGTCGCTGGGTCAGGGCAGTGACAGTGAAGCCCTCGTTGCCCTGCTGGTCTGTCTCGTACCAGATGGGCAGGGGCGACATGGTCCGCTTGATCCGCTCGCGCAGGTGGTCGGGCGGTTGCCTTTGCCCGTGGCCTTCGGCGGCCAGCTGGAACTTGCGCATCGGCTCCACGTAGAGCGAAAAAAGATAGGGCTGCGGGCTGTCGTAGAGGCCCAGCTTGACGGCCCAGTCCTGATAGGCGCGGTTCCAGGGTTTGTAGTAATTGGCCCCATCCGGAATGTGTTCGACAAAAAAACCGCCGTTCTTGATGTAGCTGTCAAGCTGACCTTCGTTGGCCGAACCACGCCCGTGCTGCAGGCCCTTTTCGCCCATGCGCCAACCCGCCAGGGGCCCGATGCCGGGGCGGCGTTCGTGGTTGACGATATAGTCGGCGTAATCCGCGTATTTCTGGCTGCCGTCGTCGTTGACAAAGCCTGGCAGGCCCAGCCGCGCGCCCAGATCGCAAAGGGCGGACTGGAAGCCCTTCACATCGCGATCGGGCTCCACCACGGGCCAGCGGATAGCATCCGCCGCCGCGTCAGCTTCGCAGATGGGGCGGTCCAGCAGGGAGATGCAGTCGTGCCGTTCCAGATAGGTTGTGTCAGGCAGGATCAGGTCAGCGTAGGCCACCATCTCGGAGCTGTAGGCATCCGAGTAGATGATATGGGGGATGACATAATCGCCCTTCTCGTCCTTGTCGGTCAGCATCTCCATCACTCCGCCGGTGTTCATCGACGAATTCCAGGACATGTTCGCCATGTACATGAAAAGCGTGTCGATCTTATAGGGATCGCCCGCGTGGGCGTTGGAAATGACCATATGCATCAGACCGTGGGCCGACATGGGATTTTCCCATGTAAAGGCCTTGTCGATGCGGGCAGGCGTGCCGTCTTCCTTCAGCGCCAGATCGTCGGGGCCATGGACGAAACCAAGGTGCGGGCCGTTGAGCGGACCACCGCGGGTCATGCCTACGTGGGGCTTGGGGTGAGCGGTGGCGGGCTTGGGGTAGGGAGGCTTGAAGCGGAAGCCGCCGGGGACTTCAACGGTACCCAGAAGGATCTGCAGGACATGCAATGCGCGACAGGTCTGGAAGCCGTTGGCGTGGGCCGAGATGCCGCGCATCGCGTGGAATGAGACCGGGCGGCCCGTCATTGTCTTGTGGGTCTCGCCGCGGAAATCGGTCCACTCGTGCTCAAGCTCGAAGGCCTCATCGAAGGCGACGCGCGCCAGTTCGGCGGCGATGGCGCGGATGCGATCCGCAGGGATGCCGCAGCGGTCTGCCACGGCTTCGGGGGCATAATCCTCGCTCAGGTACTGGTCGGCCATGCGATGGAAGACGGGCCGGTGCGTGACGCCCTTGGATCGCCAGGTGGCTGACAGATCGGGCCGCACGCCGGGCTGGTCGAAGGGCGTGGGCTTGCCGGTCTTGCGATCCACGACCAGCATCTTGCCTTGCTCATCGCGCAAATAGAGACCATGTTCGGGGCTTTTCTCATCCCCGTTTACCAGCACCGGTGCATCGGTATATTGCGCGAGATAGTGCAGGTCCATCTTGCCTGCCTTCATCAGGCAGTGGATCATCGACAGGATGAAAAGCCCGTCTGTCCCCGGCGTAATCCCGACCCAATCATCGGCTACGGCGTTATAGCCTGTACGGATCGGGTTCACCCCGATGACCCGCGCCCCGCGCGCCTTGATCTTGCCGATCCCCATCTTGATGGGATTGCTGTCATGGTCTTCGGCCACACCGAAGAGCATGAAGAGCTTGGTATGATCCCAGTCGGGCTGTCCAAACTCCCAGAAGGCGCCGCCCATCGTGTAGATACCCGCCGCCGCCATGTTGACCGAGCAGAAGCCGCCGTGGGCCGCGTAGTTGGGCGTGCCGAAGCCCTGCGCCCAGAAGGAGGTAAAGCTTTGCGACTGGTCGCGGCCCGTGAAAAAGGCCAGCATTTCGGGGTTATCTTCACGGATTGGTTTCAGCCAGCTCACCGCAATATCGTAGGCTTCGTCCCAGGAGATCTCCTCAAACTCACCCGATCCGCGGGGGCCGACCCGTTTCAGCGGCTTTCGCAGGCGCGAGGGCGCATTGTGCTGCATGATCCCCGCGCTCCCCTTGGCGCAGAGCACACCCTGATTGACCGGGTGATCGCGGTTCCCCTCAATATATGCCACCTTGCCATCCTTGAGATGTACGTTGATCCCGCAACGGCAGGCGCACATGTAGCAGGTGGTCTGGCGCACCTCGTCAGAGACTTTTGGCGACAGATCGAGCACGGGCTGTTTGTGGGACATGCGGTCTCTTTCTCTACTTTGCGGCCTGCAAGGTGGTGACGGCGATCATGTTCAGAACATCCTCAGCAGTACAGCCACGAGACAGGTCATTGGCCGGTTTTGCAAGACCCTGAAGGATGGGACCGATGGCCGCGCATCCGCCGATGCGCTGGGCGATCTTGTAGCCAATGTTGCCCGCGTCAAGGTTTGGGAAGATCATAACGTTGGCATGCCCAGCGACGTCCGACCCCGGTGCCTTGGCGGCGCCGACATCGGGAACAAAGGCCGCATCGAACTGCAATTCGCCGTCGGCGGGCAGGTCGGGGTGCGCCTTGCGCAGCAGCGCCAGCGCGTCGGTCACCTTGGCGACCTTGGGATGCCGCGCGCTGCCCATGGTGGAGAAGCTAAGCATCGCGATCTTTGGGCTTTCGCCCAGCAATTGCCGGTGCGAGGCAGCGGAGGCGGCGGCGATGGCGGCCAGTTCCCCGGCGTCCGGTTCGATGACCAGGCCGCAGTCGCCAAAGGTCAGGGCCGCGCGGCCTGAGGGATGGTCTTCGGGCAGGGCCATCAGGAAGAAGCTGGAGACAAGCGGCGCATCTTTCGCCTTGCCGATGACCTGCAGCGCCGCGCGCACGGTGTCGGAAGTGGTCGCCACTGCGCCGCCAACGGTGCCATCGGCCTGACCCTTGCGGACCATCAGCGTGGCAAAGATCAGTGGGTCGCGCACCTGTTCTTCGGCGAAGTCGCGTCTGATACCCTTGTGCTTGCGCAGATCGAAGTAGGTGTCGATGGCGCTTTGTGTCAGATCGGACGTGGCAGGGTCTTGGATGAGGATGCCGTCATCCGGTGTGGCACCCGCCTTGGCAAGGCGCGCTGAGACTTCTTCATGGGTTCCGATCAGCGTGATCTTTGCAATCCCTGCCCGCGCGGCCTCAAGCGCACCGGCCACGACCCGGGGGTCGTGGCCTTCGCTCAGAACGATGTGGGCAGGCCGGGCTGCCGCGCGCTGGCGCAGCGCCGACAGCACCTTCACGGCCTGCCCCTATGGTGCTGGTCCTGCAAGGATCAGGCGGCCTCTTGCGGACGCATGTCGTTCTTGTTGATGCCCGCTACGGAGACCGGTTTTTTCATCGCGTCGCGGCGGAAGGGCTCGCCCAGCTCCTGGTTGATCATGGCCTCGATGAGCGTGGTCTTGCCGTGCTTCATCTGATCGTCAATGGCCTTCTTCAGGGCCGCCGTCAGCTCATCCATGGTGCGGGCGACAACCCCTTGGAGGCCGCAGGCCTTGGCGATACCGGCATAGGAAACCTCCTCGTCCAGCTCTGTGCCAACGAAATTGTCGTCGAACCAAAGGGTCGAGTTCCGCTTTTCCGCGCCCCACTGGTAGTTGCGGAAGACAATCTGCGTGACCGGGGGCCAGTCGCCGCGGCCGATGGCCGTCAGTTCATTCACCGCGATACCGAAGGCGCCGTCACCGGCGAAGCCCACAACGGGTACGTCCGGGCAGCCAATCTTGGCCCCCACGATGGCCGGCAGGCCGTAGCCGCAGGGCCCGAAAAGGCCGGGGGCCAGGTATTTTCTACCTGCGTCGAAATCCGGGTAGGCGTTTCCGATGGCGCAATTGTTACCGATGTCGGAGGAGATGATCGCCTCACGTGGCAGCGCCGACTGGATTGCGCGCCAGGCCATACGGGGGGACATCCAGTCAGGCTTGGCCGAGCGGGCGCGTTCGTTCCAGGAGGTGCCGGGATCGTCCTCCTCGTGGTCCATCGACGAAAGCTGCTGTGCCCACTTGGATTTGGCATTCGCGATGCGCGCCTTGCGGTCCGCGCGTCCGGCATCGCCTGCATCGTCAGCCAGGCCGTTCAGAATGCCCTTGGCGACTTTCGCTGCGTCGCCCACGATACCCACCGTGACCTTCTTGGTCAGACCGATCCGGTCAGGGTTGATGTCCACCTGGATGATCTTGGCATCAGCGGGCCAGTATTCCATCCCGTAGCCCGGCAGGGTGGAGAAGGGGTTCAGTCGCGTGCCGAGGCAGAGAACCACATCCGCCTCCTTGATCAGTTCCATACCCGCTTTCGACCCGTTGTAGCCCAGCGGCCCTGCGAAGAGGGGATGCGAGCCGGGGAAAGCGTCATTGTGCTGGTAACCCACGCAGACAGGCGCATCGAGCCGTTCGGCCAGGGCCTTGGAAGCCTCGATGCCGCCATCGGAGAGGACCACGCCCGCACCGTTGAGGATGACCGGGTTCTTGGCTTCGGAAATCAGCTTGGCTGCTGCGGCGACAGAGTTCTCACCGCCCGGAGAGCGTTCGAACTCCATGGGATCGGGGATCTCGATATCCACCACCTGTGTCCAGAAATCGCGGGGGATGTTGATCTGTGCGGGGCCAGACAGGCGCTTGGCCTGGCTGATCACGCGGGTCAGCACTTCTGCCACGCGCGTCGGGTCACGGACCTCTTCCTGGTAGGCCACCATGTCCTCAAAGAGCTTCATCTGCTCCACTTCCTGGAAGCCGCCCTGGCCGATGGTCTTGTTTGCGGCCTGCGGCGTGACAAGCAGCAGGGGCGTATGGTTCCAGTAGGCGGTCTTCACAGCAGTGACGAAGTTGGTGATGCCGGGGCCATTCTGGGCGATCATCATCGACATCTTGCCGGTCGCACGGGTGTAGCCATCCGACATCATGCCGGCGCTGCCTTCATGGGCGCAGTCCCAGAACTTGATGCCCGCCGTGGGGAAAAGATCGGAGATCGGCATCATTGCCGATCCGATGATCCCGAATGCGTTGTCGATCCCGTGGCGCTGGAGGACTTTGACGAAGGCCTCTTCGGTCGTCATTTTCATGGCAGGTTCCTTAAATTTTCGTGAATGGGGCGATTCTGTTGACCGCATCTTACCTTTTGCCGAAAGGGACCGTTAGGGCCAATGATCATGGCCGGATAAGACCAGATCATCGAAGCGCCGCGATCCCCTGCGCAATAAGCTCGACCCCCTTGGGAATTGCCCCGGTGGGGATCGAGGAATAGGCCAGCCGGTAGTAGTTGGCGGGCTGCGGCAGGTCGGCAAAGAAGGGCCGTCCGGCTTCAATCAGAACCCCTTTGCTTTGCAGTTTGCGGGCCAGATCGTCCGTATTCACGTGATCCGGCGCGCGCATCCAGAAGGAAGAGCCGCCGAAGTAACCGCGCCCCGAGATCTGCAAGTGGTGCTCGGCCATCGCCTCCTCCATCACCCGACGGCGTTCCTGCAGGGCGGCCCCCATGCGCCGGATCAGCGCGTCATAATGCCCAAGCGACAGGAAGTAGGCGGTGGTGCGCTGGATATGTCCCGGTGGATGCCGCAGGACGCTGGCGCGCAGGGCGCGGGCCTCCTTGATGAAGGGTTCGGAGCCCACCAGATAGCCCAGGCGCAGCCCCGGAAACAGTGATTTGGAGAAACTGCCGACGTAGATCACTCGGCCATCCCGGTCGAGAGATTTGAGTGCCGGAGAGGGGGACTTCAGGAAGGACATCTCAAACTCGTAGTCGTCCTCCACAATAATCGCATCGAGCGCGCGCGCCCGGTCCAGCAGCGCGCGGCGGCGTTCCATCGGCATGGTCGCGTTGGTGGGGCACTGGTGGCTTGGGGTGGTGAAGATGACGTCCGTTTCGGGTGGAATGGCGTCGGGCGGCAGGCCGTCCTGGTCCACCCGGACGGGCGCAACATGACAGCGGGACTGGGATAGAATATCGCGCAGGGCTGGATAGCAGGGATCCTCAAGTGCCGCGCGCCGCCTTTGAGTCAGAAGCACCTGCGTGGTCAGCCACAGCGCGTTCTGTGCCCCGAGAGTGATCAGGATCTGGCCAGGCTGCGCAGAAATCCCGCGCCGCGGCAGGGTGTGACGGGCGATGAACTCGATCAGCTGCGGATCGTCCCGGTCGAAATAGTCGGTTGTCAGGGCATTGAAATCCCGCTGACCCAGGGCCTGCAGGGCACAAAGACGCCAGTTCGCATGATCAAAAAGCGTTGGGTCCGCCTGGCCGTAGACAAACGGATATTTGAACTTGGCCCAATCCTGCGGCTTGGTCAGCGTTGCACCACCGCTGAAGCGCTGGCCAATGGCCCTGGTCCAGTCCACGGCATCCTGCGCCGCGTGGGTTGGCGGAAAAAATGGCGGGGTCGGCGCATTTTCGGAAACGAAGTAGCCGGAGCGTCCTTTGGAGACGAGGTAGTCGTTCGCCAGAAGCTCGGTATAGGCGATTGTTACGGTGATCCGGCTCACGCCGAGGTGGCTGGCCAGTCTGCGGGTTGAGGGCAGTTTTTCGCCCTGCTGGAACCGCCCCGATAGAATGCCCTGAGCAATCATCTGCTGAATCTGCTGCTGAAGCGTGCCCTGTGCTTCGGGATCAAGAAAGAAGGTTTCGACGGGAAGCGCCATAGCGGCAGCATAAAGTGGACTTAATCCGTAATCAATCTGGCATTACAGATTAGCGAAAAGGGCACAAATGTATGGGCTTACATCAACTTATCCCACGAATCAGTCGTTCTGGCCAGCCCTGACAAACGAAAACCCCCGCCGAAGCGGGGGTCTCGCACTCATTACAAAATCACTGATTACAAACTGAGTACTCGATCATGGTTTAGGGGCAGGGGGCGACATAACGCTGACCGGCGGTGTTCTCGTAAACACACTGGCCGCTTTGACTCCGTCCGATGAGGTTACCTGCGATAGCACCGGCTGCACCGCCGATGATGGCACCCTCGACATCGTCATCTGCAACGGTTGCCCCGATGGCGGCACCCGCCAGCGCACCGGCTGCAGTCGTCTGGCCCGTGGTTTCGCAGGCCGCAAGTGCCGCAATCATGGGCAGGGCGATCAGAAACTTTTTCATGGTTCTCTTCCCGAGTTGTTGAGTGGATAGAACGATTGGGGTCGGCACATGTTCCAAGAAAAATAGAGGTCGGCAGAATGCCGCCACTGTGCCGTACGACGAAGAACGCCGCAGGAGTCATCCTACGGCGTAAAAATTTCGCTTCTTGATTTAGATCAGGCGAAGACGCGTCCCAGCGCTCCGTCGACGGCGGAAACGATCTGGTCGATGTCGTCCTTTTTCGCGATCAGAGCGGGAGAGAAGCAAAGCGTGTTGTTCTTACCCGGCAGGGACCGGTTGGTGGCCCCGATGATAACGCCCTGCTGCATGCAGTCCGCGACCACCTGCTGGACCATCTTCTCTGCCACGGGCGCGCGGGTGTCATGGTCTTCGACCAGTTCTGCCCCCACAAACAGACCCTTGCCGCGGACCTGGCCAATGATTCGGTGCTTTTCCGCCAGCGCGTTCAATTCATCCAGCATGTAGTGGCCCATGTTGGTCGTATTCTCCAACAGCCCCTCATCTTCGATTATGCGCATGTTCTCGATGCCCGCGGTGGGCCCCGCGGTACAGCCACCGAAGGTTGAGATATCGCGGAAGTAGTTCATCGGATCAGTGTGGTCGTCCTTGAACATGTCAAAGACTTCTTCGGTCGTCACAAGACATGCAATCGCGGCATAGCCAGAGGCCACACCCTTGGCCATCGTGACCATGTCAGGCTGGATGCCGTAATGCTGGTATCCGAACCAGGCGCCGGTGCGGCCTACGCCGCACACCACTTCGTCGATGTGGAGCAGCACGTCATATTTCTTGCAGATCTCCTGCACTCTCTCCCAATAGCCATCGGGGGGTGTGATCACGCCGCCACCCGCGGTGACCGGCTCAAGGCAAAGACCGCCCACCGTGTCGGGTCCTTCGGCCAGGATGACCTTCTCGATCTGGTCTGCGGCCCAGACGCCATAGTTCTCTTGCGGCGCGCCCTCCTGTTCAAAAGCGCGATACTCAAGGCAATGAGGCACACGCACAAAGCCGTCGGTGAAGGGGCCGTACTGCGCATTCCGCTCATCCTGGCCACCGGCCGACAGGCAGGAGATGGTCGTGCCGTGGTAGTCGCGGTCGCGGTAGAGGATCTTGTGCTTCTTGCCGCCATAGCGCTTGTGCGCGATCTGGCGGACCATCTTGAAGCCTTTCTCGTTCGCCTCCGATCCGGAGTTGCAATAGTAGACGCGGCTCATGCCAGGCATCTTGTCTATCAGCATCTCGGCGAAGTTGGAGCCGGGGATGGAGCCCGCGGAGCCTGCGAAATAGTTCAGCTTGACCAGCTGGTCCCGGATCGCGTCGGCAATCCGCTCGCGGCCATAGCCGACGTTGACGGTCCAGACACCGCCCGAGACGGCATCAAGGTGTTCCTTGCCCTTCTGGTCCCAGACAAGCATGCCCTTGCCCTCCACGATGATCCGGGGATCGGTCGTTTCATAGGGTTTGTGCTGGCTCAGATGGTGCCAGATATGCGCGCGGTCAGCCTCGACAACGCGGGAGAGGTCGTTTTCGTTGAAATTGCCGTCCATGGTGTCAGACCTTTCGTAACGCGGAACTTGGATGAAATCGGGATGCATACGCTCCCGCTTACCCTTTCCTTGCTGGTTTTGCGCAGAATCAAGTAGGGCCAGTGATCCTGTATTCGTAGCGCCAGATTTTTAAGCTGTCCAATAAAGAGGCAGATTTCTGGGAGATGTAGCGTGGCGCAGAGCCCTGCGCGCGGTTCAAAAAAATGAACTGGACTTAACGCAGTGCCGGATGTGGCTGTTTATTCCTGACCCTATTGACCGTCAGAATGTCGCACCTGCACGTTCCGCAAGCGTCAGGAAGTGTTTCGCTGACCGCGGGATGCGGCACCTATCGGTTTTCGTTGCCCCTAGGGAAAAGAAGCGACATGGTGGCGAGTGGGGGATCCTGAAGCCTGAGGAGAAGGAAGAGCAACCTGGCGCGCGTCTCCTGATGCGTGTCTGACGGAAAGCAGCCTCTTAGGGCGGGAAATCCACAAGATACCGGACAGCACAGTTCGGAATGAATGATCAAAAGGGAGATTACTATGATCAAGAAGACAGCAACAGGGTTTGTAGCGGGCGTCGTGATGGCGATGACCGGCCAGGCCGCAACGGCGGGCGGCCACGGTGAGATTACCGTAGGCTACTTCCTGGAATGGCCCATGCCGTTCTTGGCTGCCAAGGCATCCGGCGCCTACGATGAGGCGCTGGGCATGAAGGTGAACTGGGTTTCGTTCGAAACGGGGACCGCCATGTCGGCCGCGATGGCCTCGGGCGACGTGCAGATTTCCGTCTCCCAGGGTGTGCCGCCCTTCGTGGTGGCCACGTCCGGCGGGCAGGATCTGCAGGTTGTCGATGTCGCCGTGTCCTATGCCGAAAATGACAACTGCGTCGTACGCTCCGATCTGGAAATCGACAAGGACAGCGCGGGCGAACTGGCAGGCAAGAAAGTTGCCGTGCCGCTTGGCACCGCCGCCCACTATGGATTCCTGCGTCAGATGGATCACTTCGGCGTCGATGTCGCCTCGCTTCAGGTGGTGGACATGGCCCCGCCCGAAGGTGCCGCAGCGCTCAGCCAGGGTGCGGTTGACTTTGCCTGCGGCTGGGGCGGTGCTCTGGCGCGGATGAAGGAGTACGGGAACATTCTTCTGACCGGTGCGGAAAAGCAGGAACTGGGCATTCTGGTGTTCGACGTGACCTCCGCACCCGCTTCCTACATCGCGGAAAATGGCGATACCGTTGCCAAGTTTCTCAAGGTGACTGCCGACGCGAACGCTGAGTGGAAGGCAAATATGAGCGACGAAATGCTGGCCGTCATCGCCAAGGAGTCCGGTATGGACCCTGAAGCGACGATGAATTCGATCTCCACTTTTGAATTCCCCACGATTGAAGAGCAGCTTTCCTCGGCATGGTTCGGCGGCAACGCAGCACCCTTCATGAAGGGCGTGGCCGACGTCTTTGTTGAGGCCGGTTCCATCGATTCCGCGCTCGACAGTTACGAGGGGACGGTGAACACCGGACCGCTCGAAGCGGCGAGCAACATGTAAGACGAAATGCAGCGCGGCCCCTCATGGGCCGCGCTGTCCTTTGAACGACTGAAATGAACAGAGACGGGGCAAACCCCGCCCGTTGGCCCGGGGCACCCGAGCCAGAAAGCCAGGGACAATGACCGGACTAATTATCGACAACATCTCCATGCGCTTCGATCTGCCCGATGGCGGGCATGTACAGGCGCTCAAGAACGTCTCGATTGATCTCAAGGCGGGCGAATTGCTGAGCGTGCTAGGCCCATCGGGGTGCGGCAAGACCACGCTTCTGAACATCGTTGCGGGCTTTCTGGCACCGACCGATGGCAAGATGATCCTCAATGGGCACGAGATCAAAGGACCCGACGCCGAACGCGGCATGGTCTTTCAGCAGGGTGCCCTGTTCGAATGGATGAGCGTGCGTGAGAATGTAGGCTTTGGCCCCTCGATGAAGGGAATGCCGAAGAACGACAAGGCGGAGGTCGTGAACCATCTGCTTGATGTAGTGGGCTTGCAGGATTTCAAGGAAAAGGCGGTCTACGAGCTGTCAGGCGGCATGCAGCAGCGCGTGGCCCTGGCCCGCTGTTTGGCCAATGATCCGGACGTGATCCTGATGGACGAACCACTGGGTGCGCTTGACGCCCTGACCCGCGAGAAGATGCAGAGCCTCGTGCTCAAGCTCTGGAAAGAGACCGGCAAGACCATCATCCTCATCACCCACTCCGTGGAAGAGGCGCTGCTGCTGGGCGAGCGGCTGATCGTCATGGCCCCCCGGCCCGGCCGCATTCACAAGGAATACCGGCTGCCCTTTGCCGAACTGGGCGTGAACGCCGATTTGCGGGAGGTGAAGAAGCATCCCGAATTTGGCCCCCGGCGCGAGGAGATCCTCAATATGATCTGGGACATGGAAGAAGAGATAATGGGCACCAAGGAGGATGCGGCATGACCGGTCTTTTCTTCCTGATCATCTACGTCAGCATTTTTGTTGTCAGCGCCTTTGTCGTGACCCGTCTGCTGCAGCGGGGCATTCACGATTACACCTCGCTCAAGACGGTGACCTTTGGCGACGAAAGTGCCGTGCGTCCGAACCGGGCAGCGGGCATCATCTCGATCCTGACCATCTTCGTGATGTGGGGCATCTTCACGGGCTCAAACCTTTTGCCCTCATTTCTGCATGCACCCGGTCCCTTCGTTGGCACGACTTCCTTTACCTACACCGCCCAGGTGGAAGGCCAGGCACCTGACGATGCCACCGTGACTGTTGTCGTCCATCCCCGCGGCGAAGAACCGGAACTGGACGAGGTGGCGGGGGGCGACGGTTTTGCCAAGGACGACACCATCGCCATCGCCCAGTGGCGGACTGGTTTGATCAACGTTCAAGGGAACGATGAAATCAGCAAGAAAGACGGCGCGCGTGTGGTCGCCATCGACGGTCAGAAGATCGCGCCAGGTCAGACCGTGCAGACCGCCAATGGATCGGTGACGCTGTCCGACAAGGGCACGCCGAACTTTGCACCCACCAAGGGTTGGCAAATGGAGCCACTCTATTTGCCCGCCCCCGAGGGGGTCTGGAGCCGTACCCTCCAGATCCTCGATGAAGGATTCCGCAATTTCACCCTTTGGGAACATCTGGGATATTCCCTGTTCCGCGTGGTCGTGGGCTTTCTCTTCGGGGCCATCGTCGGGATACCGCTTGGCTATGCCATGGGGCTTAGCAACTGGTTCCGGGGCTGGTTTGATCCGATCGTGGAATTCATGCGCCCGGTTCCGCCCCTTGCTTTGATCCCGCTGGTAATCATCTGGGCCGGGATCGGAGAAATCGGCAAGATTATCCTGCTCTTCCTCGCGGCCCTCTGGATTATGGCGATTGCCGCGCGCGCCGGCGTGTCGGGGGTTAATATTTCCAAGGTGCACGCCGCCTATTCGCTTGGGGCCAGCAAGTGGCAGATCATGCGATACGTCATCGTACCGAATTCGCTGCCTGAAATTTTCACGGGCGCGCGGGTCGCGATGGGGGTCTGCTGGGGCACTGTGGTTGCGGCGGAACTTGTCGCCGCGGAGCAGGGGGCAGGCATGATGATCATGACCGCCTCCAAGTTCCAGCTGACCGATATCGTGATCATGGGAATCATCCTGATCGGCATAATCGGTTTCGGCATCGACATGCTGATGCGCTACGCGGAACGGTTTCTGGTGCCCTGGAAAGGAAAAGGCTGATCCAGCCTGCGGTATTATGATCTGGTTGCGCCGTGCCTTCGGGTGCGGCGTTATCTTTTGTTGCGCAATGTCATGACTATGGATTTTGTCCAGCGTTATGCGTATCTTGCAACCTGAAGGAGTGGCTATGCCAGACGATTCCATCATGGTCGGTGATCCCAACGGGGCAGTGTCAAAGCATCCTCCGGTCTCCACGGTTGAGGATGTGATCACTTTCCGGCTCCAGCGGCTGGTCACGATCGGGGACCGGGCAGGCAACCAATGGTTCGAACGGCTTTTTGATCTGACGCTGAACGAATGGCGGCTTCTGGCGCTGATAGTGGCCCATGCCCCGGCCCGCGCGGGCGACATGGCGGACCTCCTTTACATGGACAAGAGCCAGTTGAGCCGCGTCATCAAATCACTTCAGTCCAAGGGCCTGATCCGGAACGCCACAGACCCGAACGATGGCCGCGCGGTTGCGCTGAAACCCACTGGCAAGGGCAAGAAGCTGTATACCACCATCCTGGAAGAGGTGCTGCGCAGCAATGAACGTGTGCTGGCCCCGCTCACGGCGGAGGAAGTGGCGGTCTTCGACAGCCTTCTGGGCAAGCTGATTGATCATAACAGCGCCCTGCTTGAGGCCCGTCTGGCAAACAAGTAGGGATGTCTTTCGGGCGCTGAATTCGGGATGCTGAAGGTTTCCGCCGTGATCCCAATTGGTTAGCCTGTTCTACCAAAAAACTGGAAAGAAAGCGGGTCTTGCGCTATCTTCACAAAGAGAACAAAAAGTGAACATATGGAGGAATGCATGATACCCGATTCCCCTCTTGGACAGGTGATTTCCCTGTCCTCCAAACGTCTGCTCCAGGACGTTCCGTCCCCCGGTGCGGGGGATGCGGTGCTGCGCGACGTGCTGTCGGGCGCACCCTTCGATGCCGCCGTGACGGGCTTCGTGCTGGCCTGTCTGCCCGACAGTGCGGCCCCCGTGATGTGGGTGTCGGACCGCATGTCCCGGCGCGAGAACGGGCGGCTTTACGGGCCTGCCCTGGCCGCCTTCGGGGTCAAGGTGCCCATCCTGCGGATCGAGGTGAGCCACCCGCGCGACGTGCTCTGGGCGATGGAGGAGGGAGCGGGCTGTGCCGGTCTTGCGGCGGTGGTGGGCGAAATCCACGGCGCGCCCGAGGTGCTGAGCTTTACCGCGACCAAGCGGCTGGCGCTGCGGTCGGAGGCGGCGGAGGTGCCGGTCTGGCTGATCCGGTCGGGCGATCACGGCGCGCTTTCGGCGGCGCGGGAACGCTGGCGGCTGACGGGTCTGCCGTCGGCGCGCCATCCCTGGAACGCCCAGGCCCCGGGCGAAGCGATCTGGGAGGCGGAACTGTTCCGCGCGCGCGGTCGTGCGCCGGGCACCTGGAGGGCATCCCATGACCCGGCAGCCCGACGGCCCCAGGATCGTCTCCGTCTGGTTTCCCGATCTGGCGATGGATCGCTGGCGGCGGACCGTCCGGCAACAGCGGACCTTGCCGGGGGATGAGGTGCCCGTGGTGCTGGCGCGCGATGGCACCCACGGCCCGGTCATCCATGCGGTAAGTGCCGAGGCCGCGCGGCGCGGCATCGGGCCGGGGGAGCGGATCGTCGATGTTCAGGCAATCCACCCCGATCTGCATGTGGAGGGGGCCGATCCGGCGGGGGACGTGAAGCTGCTGGACCGTGTTGCCCAGTGGGCGCGGCGCTGGTGCCCCTGGACGGTGCGCGACGGGGAAGAGGGGATCGTGATGGAGATTACCGGTGCGGCACATCTTTTCGGCGGAGAGGCCGCGATGCTGCGCGACATCTCGGCCCGCTTCCGGATGCAGGGCCTGACCACCCGGCTGGCCGTGGCGCCCACGCGCGGGGCGGCCCAGATGCTGGCCCGCTTCGGCGCGGGTGGCACCCTCTGCGGGCCCGAGGATATCGAGGTGGCCATCGCGCCCCTCCCGGTCGCCGCCCTGCGCATCGACCCTGACACCGAAAGGCTGCTGCAGCGGTTGGGGCTCAAGACCCTCGGCAAGCTGATGGAGGTGCCCCGCGTGGCGCTGATGCGCCGCTTCGACTGGCTGGCGGCGGACGTCAATCCGCTGGTACTTCTGGACCGGGCGCTGGGCAAGCTGGGTGATCCGCTCAATGCCCCTGCGGACGGGATACGCACGCTCGCCCGGGTTCGGCTGGCGGAACCGGTGATTGATCCCGTGCCGCACCTTGATGCCCTGGCGGAAGACCTCTGCCGACAGATGTCGAAGACCGAGCAGGGCGCGCGGCTTCTGCGGCTGACCATCTACCGGGTGGACGGCGAATGGCGCAGCCGGGACGTGGCCCTGGCCCAGGCCAGCCGCGATCCCGCGCACCTTCTGCGGCTCCTGACCGGCAAGCTCGAGGGGATTGATCCGGGTTTCGGTTTTGATCTGCTGACGCTGGAGGCGCTGCGTGTGGAGCCCCTGGCCCTGCACCAGGATCATCTTGACGGGCGCCGCGATGCCTCGGCTGACGTGGCGGCCCTGCTGGACCGGCTCACGGCCAAGCTGGGGCGGGAGAAGATCAGCTGGTCCGCCTGGGTGGAAAGCCACCTGCCCGAGCGGGTGGAGGAGCGGGTTGCGGCCCTCTCTGACGCGCCCGCCGCCGCACCTGCGGTGATGCGCACCCGCCCCCTGCGCCTGCTGGAGCCGCCCGAGGAGGTCGCGGTACTTTACGCCGTGCCCGAAGGCCCGCCCGCGCGCTTTCGCTGGCGGCGCGTCTCCTTCCTGACGGCGCGCCACGAGGGGCCCGAACGGATCGCGCCCGAATGGTGGCGCGACCGGCCGGGGACAAGGCTGCGGGACTATTACCGGGTGGAGGTGACGGACGGACGGCGCTTCTGGCTATTCCGGGAGGGGATCCTGGGGGATGGCCGCGGGGGTGATCCGCGCTGGTTCCTGCACGGAATTTTCGCATGAGCGCCGGACGACGCGCGTCTGCGACGACGCCCCGCCCGCCGTCCCATTTGAGTACAACATCGGCCATTGAACCGCCCGTGGGCAACACGGGGAGCCCACTCCTTCCCCCAGGAGGGGGCTGCCCTCAGCGCAATGGTCGTTGACCCATGCCCCAACAGGAAGGACATAAACGCCGCACACTGGAAGTGGATGACCCCTTCCAGTGGCATCCCCCCAGTGCCTATGTGGAGCTGGGACTGGCGAGCTGTTTCTCCTTCCTCCGCGCCGCCTCTGACGCGGTGGACCTGACGGCAACGGCCAACATTCTGGGCTATGACGCCATGGGCGTGGCCGATCACAATACCCTGGCGGGCGTGGTCCGCATCCATACCGAGGCCAAGAAGGCCAAGCTGCGCCCCCTGATCGGGGCGCGGCTGGTGTTGCTCTGCGGCACGGAACTGCTGGCCTACCCGGGCGACCGGGCGGCCTACGCCCGTCTTTCGGTGCTGCTGAGCAAGGGCAAGATGACCGATATCGAGGGGGGCTGGCAGGAGAAAGGCGAAACCCACCTGACGCTGGAGATGCTGAGTGAACAGGCTCAGGGCCTGCACCTGATCGCGATGCCGCCCGAGCAGCTTGACCTCTTCGAGGCGGGCCTGCCGCGTCTCACCGCTGCCCTGCCGGGGATGAAGTACATCGGGGCGGCCTACCTCTACCGCGGCGATGACGTGGCGCGGATCGAGCGACTCGATGCCATGGCGCAGGCCCATGGGCTGAATATCCTCGCCACCAACGACGTCCTTTACCACGCGCCGCAAAGGCGGCCCCTGCAGGACGTGATGAGCTGCATCCGCGAAGGCGTGACGATTCACAGCGCGGGCTTCCGGCTGGAAGCCAACGCGGAACGCTACCTCAAGCCAGCCTCCGAGATGTGCCGCCTCTTCAACGCCTGGCCCCACGCGATCCGCGCCACGCGGGAGGTGGCCGATGCCATCACCTTCTCGCTCGACGATCTGAAGTACGAGTACCCGCACGAGATCGTACCCGAAGGCCTGAGCGCCCAGGAAGAGCTGGAGCAGCTGACCTGGAGAGGCGCGGCGCGGCGCTATCCGGGCGGGGTGTCGGATCGCATCCGCGCCATCATCGAGAAGGAGTTCGACCTCATCCGCTCGAAAAAGATCGCGCGCTATTTCCTTACCATCAACGACATCGTCCGCTTTGCCCGGGAGGAGGCGCACCCCCCCATCCTCTGCCAGGGGCGCGGGTCGGCGGCTAATTCGGCGGTCTGCTTCTGCCTCGGCATCACCTCGGTCGATCCCGAAGAGCATGATGTGCTTTTCGAGCGGTTCCTGAGCGAGGAACGTGACGAGCCCCCCGACATCGACGTCGATTTCGAACACGAGCGGCGCGAAGAGGTGATCCAGTACATGTACGAAAAATACGGGCGTGAGCGGGCGGGTCTCTGCGCCACGGTGATCCACTACCGCCCCCGATCGGCCATCCGCGAGGTGGGCAAGGCCATGGGGCTTTCCGAGGATGTGACCTCCAAACTCGCCAGCACCGTCTGGGGCAGTTTCGAGGCCCGCGTCGGGGATGAGCGGGTCAAGGAAGCGGGGATGGACCTGAACGATCCCTACCTGCGCCGGGTCATCCGGCTGGCGCGCGAGATGACGGGCATGCCCCGGCACCTTTCTCAGCACGTGGGCGGCTTCATCCTGACCGAAAGACCCCTGACCGAGATCGTACCCATCGGCAACGGCGCCATGCCGGAGCGTTCCTTCATCGAGTGGGACAAGGACGATATCGATGCCCTGGGCATCTTCAAGGTGGATGTGCTGGCCCTGGGGATGCTGACCTGCATCGCCAAGGGGTTCGACCTGATGCGGGCCCACTACGGCGCGGATTACGAACTGGCCACCATCCCGGCAGAGGATCCGGCGACCTACGACATGCTCTGTGCGGGCGACAGTCTGGGCGTTTTCCAGGTAGAGAGCCGCGCCCAGATGGCCATGCTGCCCAAGCTGCGGCCGCGCACCTTCTACGACCTGGTGATTGAGGTGGCCATCGTCCGGCCCGGCCCCATCCAGGGCGATATGGTGCACCCTTTCCTGCGGCGGCGGCAGGGGATCGAGGGGGTTTCCTACCCCGCGCCCGGCCCGGAGCATCCGCAAGACGAGTTGCTGCGCATCCTCGGACGGACCCTGGGCGTGCCGATCTTCCAGGAGCAGGCCATGAAGATCGCCATCGACGCGGCCAAGTTCACCCCCGCAGAGGCCAATGAACTCAGGAAGGCCATGGCCACTTTCCGCTCTCGCGGGACAATCGAGACACTGCAGCAGAAGATGGTGGGGCGCATGACCGGGCGGGGCTATGACCCGGAGTTTGCGCAGCGCTGCTTTGACCAGATCAAGGGCTTCGGCGAATACGGCTTTCCCGAAAGTCACGCGGCGAGTTTTGCCAAGCTGGTCTATGTTTCCAGTTGGATGAAGTGCCACTATCCGGCGGTCTTTGCCTGCGCGCTGCTCAATTCCCAGCCCATGGGGTTCTATGCCCCCGCCCAGATCGTACGGGATGCCAGGGAACACGGGGTCGAAGTGCGCGGGGTGGATGCGAACCTGTCTGACTGGAACTGTACGCTGGAACCCTGTGCCGACGGCTTTGCGCTGCGCCTCGGGTTTCGCCAGGTGGACGGGATGCGTGAGGAGGCGGCGCATCGTATCATGGCGGCGCGGGAAGAACCCTTTGCGGATGTGGCGGACCTCAAGACCCGTGCGCGGCTGGACCGGGGCACGGTGCGGCGGTTGGCGGCGGCGGATGGGATGCGGTCCATGGGGACCTGTCGGCGTCAGGCGCTCTGGCAGGCGCAGGGGCTGAAGGATGCCCCCGCCCTGCCGATCTTCGATCATGCGGTGGCCGGGGATGAGGGGGCGGAGCCGGTGGTGCAGCTTCCTGCCATGCCGCAGGCCGAGCATGTGGTGGCCGACTACCAGACCCTGCGACTGTCCCTGAAGGCCCACCCGATGAGCTTTTTCCGAGAGAGCCTGCGCGCGCAAGGATTCACCTGTACGGACCAGTTGCCGGGGATGCGCCACGGTCAGCGCGTGTCACTCGCCGGACTGGTACTGGTGCGGCAGAAGCCGGGCAGCGCCAAGGGGGTCTGTTTTATCACGCTGGAGGATGAAGGGGGTGTCGCCAATCTGGTGATCTGGCCCAAGCTTTTCGAGACCTGGCGGCCCGTGATCATGGGCGCACGCCTGCTGGTGGTCCACGGGCGCATCCAGAGCGACGGGCGGGTCATCCATGTGGTGGCCGACCGACTTGAGAATCGGACCGACCGGCTCGATACGCTCGCCGCCGACCGGGTGCCGCGCATTACCGTGAGGGGGGATCATCCCACGCACCCCATTGCGGGCCAGGTGGGCGGCAGGCGGCATCCACGCGATGTGCGGGTGATCCCCAAGTCGCGCGATTTTCATTAGCAGCCGATTTGCAGGACTGTTAGGTGACAGGAGCGGGCAGGCCCGTACACGATTTATTCTTGCTGATGAGGGGGCTGTCTGCCCCCTTTAAACTCCTCCGAGAGGCTTATTTGGCAAGACGAAGAAGGAAGACTTTCGCCATGCAGATGCCTCATCCCCTGACCCGAGATCTGGTGCTGATCGGAGGCGGACACGCCCATGCGCTGGTGTTGCGGGCCTGGGGGATGGATCCCCTGCCGGGCGCGCGGCTGACGGTCATCAATCCGGGCCCCACGGCACCCTATACCGGGATGTTGCCGGGCCATGTGGCCGGACACTACGGACGCGACGAACTGGAAATCGATCTGGTGCGGCTTTGCCGTCATGCGGGGGCGCGGCTGATCCTGGACCGGGCGATAGGGATCGACCGGGCGCGGCGAGAGGTCCTTTTGGAGGGGCGGGGGCCGGTCGCCTATGACGTGGCCTCCATCGATGTGGGCATCACGGCAGAGATGGACTTGCCGGGTTTTGCGAAACACGCCATCGGAGCCAAGCCGCTCGACCGTTTTGCCGCGCGCTGGCGGGACTTCCTGGAAAGGGTCGAGACGGGGCAGACCGTCGAGGTGGCCGTCATAGGCGGTGGGGTCGCCGGGGTAGAACTCTCCATGGCGATGGCCCATGCCCTGCGCGCGCTGGGGGCCGAGCCGGAAGTGACGGTGATAGAGGCGGGGCCCGATATCTCAGGCGTTGGACCGGGAGCCAGGAAGAAACTGAAAAAGGCAATGGCGGACCTGGGCGTCAGTCTGAGAACCGATGCAAAGGTTACCCACATCACGGCAGAGGCAGTCCATGTCGAGGCGGGGAAGCCCGTTCCAGCCGCCCTTTGCGTAGGCGCTGCGGGGGCCATTCCGCACGATTGGATCGACCGGACGGATCTGCCCCTTCACGAGGGCTTCATTGAGGTGGGCCCGGATCTGGGCGTGGTGGGGGACACACATCTTTTTGCGGTGGGTGACTGTGCCTACATGGCCGCGGACCCGCGTCCCAAGGCCGGTGTCTTTGCCGTACGTGCCGCCCCGGTGCTGCGCGACAACCTGCGGGCGGCCCTTTCGGGCGGCAGGCGTCGGCGCTTCAAACCGCAAAGGAATTACCTCAAGCTGATCTCGCTCGGTGCGCGGCAGGCGATGGCAGAGAAGTTCGGCCTGACCTTCTCGGGTGCCTATATGTGGCGCTGGAAGGACCGGATCGACCGGGCCTTTATGGACAGGCTCAGCGATCTGCCCGTGATGGAGGCGCCTGCCGTGCCGCGGGAGGCCGCCCTGGGGCTGCCGGAGCTGCTGCGCGGCGCGCCCCTCTGTGGGGGCTGCGGGGCCAAGGTGGGCGGCGGTGTGCTGCAGAATGCGCTGATGGGGATCGATGCGGCGCAGGGCGACGTGATCACCGGTGCGGGGGATGATGCAGCCGTATTGCGCCAGCCCGGTGGGGGATACCAGGTGATCAGCACGGACCATCTGCGCGCCTTCGTGGAGGACCCGGCGGTGATGGCGCGCATCTCCGTCAACCACGCCCTGGGCGATGTCTGGTCCATGGGCGCACACCCGCAGGTCGGGCTGGCCAGCATCATCTTGCCGCGCATGTCGCCCGCCTTGCAGGCGCGCACCCTGGCGGAGATCACGCAAGAGGCAGGTGCCGCGCTGGCGGACGCCGGAGCACAGCTTGTCGGCGGGCACACGACCATGGGGGCAGAGCTGACGATAGGATTAGCGGTCACCGGCGCGCGGGACGATCCGCCGATCACCCATGCCGGGGCACGGCCCGGCGACCGCCTGATCCTGACCCGGCCGATCGGGTCGGGGGTGATCCTGGCGGGCGACATGCAGGGCAAGGCCAAAGGGCGCGAAGTGGCCGGTCTTTTGCACATGATGGCGCAGGGACAGGGGGAAGCGGCACGCATTCTGAACAGGGCCCATGCCATGACCGATGTGACGGGCTTCGGTCTGGCCGGACATCTGTCGGCGATCTGCAAGGCCTCCTGCGTGGATGCGACGCTCTGGCACGAGGCGATCCCGCTTTACGATGGGGCCCGGCGCTTGTCTCAGGCGGGTGTTGCCTCAACCCTCATGCCCGCCAATCGGGGGGATGCGACGGTGGAAGGGGCTGACGATCCGCTGCTGTACGATCCGCAAACCGCGGGCGGTTTGCTGGCCGCCGTGCCGGATGAGGAGGCCGAGCGCCTTCTCGCGGCATTGAAGGAGGCCGGGTGTGAAGCGGCGATTATTGGGCAGCTGGCAGAAGGGACTGGTCGCCTGTTTCTGAAATGATCCGCGCGGCGCAGGCTGCCAGGCTCTCCTCCTCCAGTTGCGCAAGCCCGTAGCGCCGCAGCGGCGGGGGCGCATCTGCGGCGGACTTGGCATAGCGGGGATCGTAATGGTCGGTCACCAGCGCCTCGGCCAGGTCTTCGAATGCGCCCTCGGTCGCCCAGGTGTGCCACTGCGCAATCCGTTCTTTCGCATGGTAGGGGCGCAGCGCGTCGATCTGGCTTGCAAGGCGCGCCCCATCGAGGGTCAGGTCCCGATAGGCGCGGCAGAGGAAGGCGGCGCGCGCCTTGACCGGCGCTTCGATTGCGATGCGCGGGGCGGCCTGCATGACCGACCAGAGGGAAGGCGGCACCAGACATTCGCCCACCTTGCTGCTTTCCGCTTCGACGAAGGTGATGCGCCGAGGGTCCAGCGCCAGCAGCGCAGAGGCGACATTGCTTTCGAACATCTTCTGGGACGGTTGACCGCCCGGCATGGCTCCGAAAAGCGACCCGCGGTGGTTCGCCAGCCCCTCAAGATCCAGCCTTTGAGCGCCCTGCGCGGCCAGGTGATCCAGAAGGCGGGTCTTGGCCGTGCCGGTGCCGCCTTCGATCAGGATCAGTTGGTGCGGCAAGGGGGTGTCGTAGAGTGCGTTCACGATCAGTCGACGGTAACTTTGGTAGCCGCCCTTGATCAGCCGCACGCGCCAGCCGACCTGATCCAGGATCGTGGCGAAGGCACCCGAGCGTTGCCCACCCCGCCAGCAGTAGACCAGCGGCTGCCAGTCGCCTGCCTTTTTCGCCAGCGGTCCCTGCAGGTGGGCCGCCGTATTCTGCGCCACCAGTGCGCCACCGATCTTGCGGGCGTCAAAGGGGCTTTCCTGTGCGTAAATCGTGCCGACCCGCGCGCGCTCCGCATCCGAAAGGACGGGCAGGCTGATGGCGCCTGGCAGATGATCCTCCGCAAACTCCGCCGGGGAGCGGACATCGATCACGGTATCCACGTCCAGGGCCGAAAGATCGGCGAGTGTGCTGAGGGTCACGGTTTTCATCTTGGGGCTTTCGCGCGGGTTGCGGCCTCTATTTAGCCGCTCTTGCAGCTAGGTCCAATGGCGTTGCGGCAGGCGGACCCATTCCGCAGGACTGCCCCTTGACTTCCCGCCTTGCAAAAGGTGTACCACCGCAAACCGTTTTGCCCACCTGAAGGGGACCCGCCATGCATGCCTACCGCAGCCATACCTGCGCCGATCTGACCATTGAAAACAAGGGCCAAACCGTGCGCCTGGCAGGCTGGGTACACCGCGTGCGCGACCATGGCGGGGTTCTCTTTATCGACCTGCGCGATCACTATGGCATCACCCAGGTCCTGTGCGATCCCGACAGCCCGGTTTTTGACGCGGTGGAAAAGGTCCGTTCCGAATGGTGCATTCGCATCGACGGTGAGGTGAAGGCCCGCGACGCAAGCCTTGTGAACCCCAAGCTGCCCACCGGTGAGATTGAGGTTTTCATCCGCGACATGGAGGTGCTGGGCGACGTGAAGGGCGATCTGCCCCTGCAGGTCTTTGGCGATCAGGAATACCCGGAAGAAACACGCCTGCGTTACCGCTATCTCGACCTGCGGCGTGAGAAGATGCAGGAGCACATGAAGCTGCGCTCGGACGTAGTCGCCTCGATTCGCAAGCGCATGTGGGACCAGCAGTTCCGCGAATTTCAGACGCCGATCATCACGGCCTCCAGCCCTGAAGGTGCGCGTGACTTTCTGGTGCCCTCGCGCCTCCATCCGGGCAAGTTTTACGCCCTGCCGCAGGCCCCGCAGCAGTTCAAACAGCTGCTGATGGTCTCGGGCTTTGACAAATATTTCCAGATTGCGCCCTGTTTCCGCGATGAAGACCCCCGTGCGGACCGCTCGCCCACCGACTTCTACCAGCTTGACATGGAGATGTCCTTTGTCACCCAGCAGGACGTTTTTGATGCCATCCAGCCCGTGCTGACAGGCATCTTCGAGGAGTTCGGCGGCGGCCGGAACGTGGACCAGACCTGGGA
>JABDKA010000233.1 GCA_013002405.1 Sulfitobacter sp.
CTTGCAAAACCGACCAGAGTTTCAAAGCCTTCATCTCAATCGGCGCAACGCTCATTCACATAAGGTGAACGTCAACAGCCCCTAAATCAGGGTGCTCAAAGTTTCATGCAGGCCAAGACGTTCTAAGCACAGGAAATTGAGTACGGCATCGTCCAAGTACCGTGGCTTCACCTGAATCGTGGCTTTCCCCAAGCAGCGGATGGTCTGTCTTGGCGGACCGTACTGCAGCGGCTGGCGTGGATGACGAGTATCCGTTTGGATCTGTACACGGAACTTTGCAAAGTCACCTTCGTTGCTTATTGCTGCCGCCCGCGTTGACTGCAGCATTTGGTAATTTGGGCTCCAGGCCACTGTCCGCTGCAGTCCAGCCGAACAGCCGCTCTGGGCAGAACCACCTCAAGCCGCTACGCCACGACGAACCTACCCCTCCATCGCCTCCAATTCATCAATGAAGCCTGAGATCATGCTCAGACCCTTGTCCCAGAAGGCCGGGTCAGACGCGTCCAGTCCGAAGGGGGCCAGAAGTTCCTTGTGGTGCTTCGATCCGCCCGCCTTGAGCATGTCGAAGTACTTCTCCTCGAACCCTTCCTCTCCTTCCGCGTAGACCGCGTAGAGGGCGTTCACCAGCCCGTCTCCGAAGGCGTAGGCGTAGACGTAGAAAGGGGAGTGCACGAAGTGAGGGATATAGGCCCAGAAGGTCTCGTAACCTTCCATGAATTCAAAGGCCGGTCCGAGGCTCTCGGCCTGGACCGACATCCAGAGGGCGTTGATATCATCGGGGGTCAGCTCTCCCCCGCGCCGCGCCTCGTGCAGTTTGCATTCGAAATCGTAGAAGGCGATCTGCCGGACGACTGTGTTGATCATGTCCTCCACCTTGCCCGCCAGCAGCACCTTGCGCTGCGCATCCGTCCTGGCCCCGTCGAGCATCTTGCGGAAGGTCAACGTCTCGCCGAAGACACTTGCGGTTTCGGCGAGCGTGAGAGGAGTGGAGGATAGCATTTCGCCCTGATCCGCCGCCAGCACCTGGTGTACGCCGTGACCCAATTCATGTGCGAGCGTCATCACGTCGCGCGGTTTGCCGAGATAGTTCAGCATCACGTAAGGATGCACGTTGGTGACGGTAGGGTGGGCGAAGGCGCCGGGTGCTTTGCCGGGTTTCACCGCGGCGTCGATCCAGCCTTTCGTGAAGAAGGGCGTCGCCAGTTCCCCCATGCGGGGGTCGAAGGCGTTGTAGGCCTCCATGACGGTCTTTTCGGCGGCGGCCCAGTCAACGATGCGCGGGTCTTCCATCGGCAGGGGTGCGTTGCGGTCCCAGACCTGCATCTTGTCGAGGCCCAACCAGCGGCGCTTCAATTCATAGTAGCGGTGGCTCAGCTTCGGGTAGGCCTTCACCACGGCGTTGCGCAGGGCCTCGACCACCTCGGGCTCTACCTGGTTGGACAGGTGCCGCCCGGTCTGGGGCGTCTCCATCCCGCGCCAGCGGTCGATCACTTCCTTCTCCTTGGCTTGCGTATTGTGAACGCGGGAGAAGGTCTTGATGTTGTTCTGGAAAACAGAGGCCAGCGCGTGTGCGGCAGCTTCGCGCCTGGTCCGGTCAGGGTCAGTCAGCAGGTTGAGGGTTCCCTCGATGCCCAGCACCTCACCCTCCACGTCAAATTCCAGTCCCGCGATGGTCTCATCGAACATCCGCTCCCAGGCGTCGCCGACAACCCCGAGGTCGTGGAGGAATTTCTCCAGCTCATCCGAGAGCTGGTAAGGCTTCATCGCGCGGATGCGGTCGAAGACGGGTTTGTAGCGGGCCAGATCAGGGTTCTGCGCCAGCAGATTGGCCAGATGGTCATCGGGCAGCTTGTTCAGCTCAAGCGTGAAAAAGACCAGCTGCGTGGTGAAGTTCGTGATCTTTTCCTGGCAGTCCGACATGAACTTGGCCCGGCCCGCATCGGTGGTCAGCTGGTAGTAACGCAGCCCGGCGAAAGACATGATGCGGCCCGCGATCTGGCTGATCTTTTCGTTGCGCAAGATGCATTCCAGCAGGCCCTCGGCGGAGAGCGTGTCGAGTTTGCCTTCGTAGTCGGTGGCGAAATCAGCGCAGGCCCCTTCAAGCCAGTCCAGATCACGCTTCAGCTCGGGCGCATCCTCGCCCTCGTAGAGGTCCGACAGGTCCCATTCCGGCAGATCGCCGAGGTCCTTGTTGCCTGAACTGGCGTTGGCGTCGCGGACGGGAAAGGGGAGCTGGAACATGGGAGACCTCTTGCTGTTTCGCTCTAGGTAGGGGGCACCGGGGGGAAGGGCAAGCGGGCAGGGGCCGCTCATCCAGGATTTGCCCGTCTTCATGCGGAGTGGTGGGGTTGCTGGGTTGGCCAAAACCAGCGCAGGTCCGGCGGTCAGCCGTACAGGCGCAGCATCTCTTTGAGGTCGTCGAGCGTGTTGGCCTCCTGCAAAGGCTTGTCCTCGCGCCAGCGTTTCATGCGGGGAAAACGCAGGGCGACGCCGGATTTGTGGCGGCTGCTGGCCTGGATCCCCTCGAAGGCGATCTCAAAGACATGATGGGGGGTCACCTGCCGGACAGGTCCGAAGCGCTGCAGGGTGTTGCGTTTGACCCAGTGGGTGATCTTGCGGAATTCCGCGTCCGTGAGGCCCGAGTAGGCCTTGGTGAAAGGCACCAGATCGTTACCGTTCCAGACCGCAAAGGTGAAGTCCGTAAAGAGGTTCGCGCGGCGGCCAGAGCCCGACTGGGCGTAGATCATCACCGCGTCGATGGTCAATGGGTCAAGCTTCCATTTCCACCAGTCGCCCTTCTTGCGCCCGGCAAGATAGGGACTGTCCGCGCGCTTGAGCATCAACCCTTCGGCATTCTCGTCCCGGGCCGTGGCGCGCAGATCGGCGAGGCTGTCCCAAGTGTCGAAGGGGTGCTGGGGGGAGAGCCGCACGGGCGCTTCGGGACCCAGATCCTTGCAGGCCTCTTCCAGTTGCGCGCGGCGTTCCGCGAAGGGGCGTTCGCGCTGATCCTTGCCCTCCCATTCCAGCAGGTCGTAGGCGTGCAGAAGGACCGGTGCCTCCTTGAGCAGCTTCTTGGGCACCATTTTGCGGCCGATCCGGGCCTGAAGCGCGTTGAAACTGTCGGGTTGGGCCGCGCCAGGCTGCCAGACCAGCAATTCACCGTCCAGCACAGTGCCGGGCGGCAGGTGGTCGATGGCGCGGGCCAGTTCGGGAAAGCGGTCGGTCATCAGCTCTTCGCCACGCGACCAGACGTAATAATCACCGTCGCGCAGGATAAGCTGGCCGCGGATGCCGTCCCACTTCCACTCCGCCCGCCATTCCTGTGGATGACCGAGACTGTCGGGACCCTCCTCCAGCGCGTAGGCAAGGTAGAAGGGATAGGGGCGTGAGGCATCGGCGGAAGCATCCTCTGCCTCGATCAGGTTGTGCCAGCTTGTATCGTCCGGGTGCCAATTGCCCATCAGGCGGTGGGCCAGTTCCGCCTCAGGTTTGCCTGTGGCACGGGAAAGGGCGCGGGTCATGAGTTTCTGACTGACGCCGACGCGGAACCCCCCCGTAATCAGCTTGTTGAATAGGAACCTTTCCGTGCCGCCAAGGCGCTGCCAGGCCTCAAGGACGAAGGCCTTGCGCGCCGCCTCGTCCTCCTGCGCAAGGCTGCGCAGATCTTTGATCCACTGGGACAGCGGCCGGTCATCCACTGAGGCGTTTGGCGGCAGAACCAGCGCGATGGTTTCGGCCAGATCGCCGACGATCGCGTAGCTTTCCTCGAATAGCCACAGCGGGATGCCTGCAACCTCCGCCGCCCATTCCCGAAGCCTGTTGGTGGTAACGGCCCGCTTGGGGCGGCGACCGGAGAAGAGGGCGACTGTCCAGAGCTTGTCCACCGGATCCGCGTCGCTGAAATAGTCGGCGAGGGCAGCGACCTTCACGGTTGTCTTGGTGCTTTGGTCGATGGCAGCGAAGAGAGCAGCAAAGCGTTTCATGCGGCATCCCCGGCATCCAGGCTTTCGCCTTCGAATTGCGTCGGGACGATCCGCGCGCGCCATCCGTTGTCGTTGAGGTAGCGTGTGAAAATATCGGTATAGCCGTGGGTGACGTAGATGTTCTCTGCCCCGGTTTCGCGGATCGCCCAGAGCAGGCCGTTCCAGTCCGCGTGGTCGGAAATGACAAAGCCACGGTCGCCCGCCCGCCTGCGCCGCACGCCGCGCAGGGCCATCCAACCCGACGCAAAGGCGCTTTCCTGCGCGCCGAACTTGCGCGCCCATTTGCTGCCCAGGGCGGAGGGGGGCGAAAGGACGAGAGCACCGGGATGGTCTCTGGGGCTCACTTCAGCATCCGCGCGGACCGTGTCGGGCAGGTGCAGGCCCTGGCCACGCAGGACATCGTTGGTATTCTCGACCGCACTGTGACAGAGGATCGGACCGATCTCGGGATCAAGCATCGTGAGAAGCCGCTGTGCCTTGCCAAGGGCGTAGGCCCCCAAAAAAGCGGTCTTGCCCGCAGCCTTGCAGGCGGCCCACCAGGCGTTGATCTCTGCCGCGACGGTCGCCTGCGGCTGCCAGCGAAAGACCGGCAGCCCGAAAGTGCTTTCAGTGATGAAGTGATGGCAATTGACCGGCTCGAATGCCTCGGACAGGCCGTCATTGGTGACCTTGTAGTCGCCGGAGACAACCCAGACCTCACCGGCCACCTCAACGCGGATCTGGGCGGAACCGGGCACGTGGCCTGCGGGGTGAAAGGAAACACTGGCATCGCGGATTTGGCGAACTTCGCCAAAGCCGATTCCATCGGCCGTGATCTCACCCAAACGGTAGCGCATCACCGGCAGGGCCACGTGGGTGGCAAGGTACCCGCCCATGCCACCGCGCGCATGATCGGCGTGGCCGTGGGTGATCAACGCACGGTCCACCGGACGCCAGGGATCTATGTAGAAATCCCCGGCGGCGCAGTAAATACCGCGGTCAGTAAAGGTCAGGACGGGATCACGGGCCATGGATCAAATCTAGGCGCGCGGTGCCGATTGGAAAGGGATCAACTGGTGACGCTGCCCAGGAAGTGTTTTTGCAGATCATCAAGCACGGGCACACGGATTGCCGGGGCCTCCATCAGGACCTCGTGTTCGGCCCCTTCCACCATCTCGAGCCTGCCGCCTTTCCAGTCGGCCATCCGCTTATGGATGGGCGGGATGCTGACGATCCTTTCCCTGGTGCCCAAATAGGTCACAGCGGGCAGGGAAGGGGCCGGACGGCTGGCCAGGTGAAGCGTCTCGGCAAAGGCCTCCCTCAGCCAGATGTAACTGGGACCGCCAAGCGACAGGTCCGGGTGTGCATGGAGCTGATCGCGCATCATGTCGAACATCTCCGGATCCGTCGTCAGCATGTTATCCTCGAACGGATCGGTCAGGACGTAAGGCGACCTGATCGTGCCGGGCGGCAGGGCGTGGCCCTTGCCGATGTGGGGCATGGCCTTGGCAAGAAAATTCGCCACGGTGCGCAGGTGCGGCTTCACGTAGATGCCCCACATGGGCCCGGTAAAGGCAGCTGCCTGAACGCCAAGACCCTCCATCACCGCGCGCAGGCCGATACAGCCTCCCATGGAGTGTGCCAGCAGAAAGTAGGGGCGGGGCAGGCCGAGTTCACGCGCAGAACGCATGAGGGCCGCAACATCCTTTTGGTAGTCCGTGAAGCTTTCCACATGGCCGACGAGCGGATCATCTAGCAGACGGTCCGCCAGCCCTTGTCCCCGCCAATCGACCGCAATGGTGCCAAGGCCCCGCGCGGCCAGTTCGGCTGCTGTGGTCCCATATTTTTCGATATATTCCGTGCGCCCGGGGAAGAGCAGCACGGTGCCCTTGGCACCGGCCAGGGGCCAATGGCCGACCCTGATCCTCTTGCCATCGGATGTGACAGCCCAATGGGCGACCCCGCCCTCGCGGCCAGGTTTCACATCCGTGAAAAAGGGGGCCGGTTCAAGCGCCATCAGGCGAGAACGGTCGCCAGCTTCATTGCCATGCCCATGTCACCGTCAACACTCAGCTTGCCGGTCATGAACGCGGAGGTGGGGTTCATGTCCCCCTCGAGAATGGACTGAAAGGTGTCGGCATCCGCGCTCAGGGTCACTTCTGCCTCTTCGTCGGCGGCACGGGCGCCGTTACCGTCGATCATCACGCAGCCTTCGCCTTGGATGTCAAACTTGGCCGTGCCGTCGAAACCGGCCGTCTTGACCTTTGCATCTAGTATCGCCACCGCTTCGTTCACAATATCGCTCATCTTCACGCCCTTTTTGGCAAAATGGCTCCGGTCACGTCTGGAATTGCGGCGGCAGCCTGTTACATTCACTGTTGTTATGCGCAACTTACCCGTCAACCTCAAACGTCACCTTACGGCACTTGGTGTTGTGCTGTTGCTTGGCAACATGGCCACGGCCGAAGAAGTGCCCGAAGAGTTGCTGGAACGGCTCCGCTCGGCGGAGGAAGGGCAGGCCGAAAGGATTTCGGCCGAAGTTAAAAGCTATTGGTCGCGTTCCGGCTCTCCGGCGATGGATTTGCTGCTCAAACGCGGGCGCGAAGCGATGTCGGAAGGCAACTTTCCGCTCGCGATTGAGCATCTCACGGCCCTCACCGATCATGCCCCACAGTTCGCCGAAGGCTACCACGCCCGGGCGGAGGCTTATTTTCGCGCGGATCTTTACGGGCCTGCCCTGGACGATCTGGAACGGGTGCTGGCACTCAACCCGCAGCATTACGAGGCGATTTTTGGCCTGGCGGTCATGGTCCAGGAATTTGGCGACCTGCGCCGGGCGGCCGATCTCTATCGCCGCGTCTTGACCATCCATCCCAACCATGAAAACGCAAACGAGGCGTTGGCGCGGCTCAAGCGCGAAGGCATCGGGCGCGAACTCTGATCGGGGGCCATCGTGGCGCAAAATGGACAGGTCGTGGCCGTACTTGGCCCGACCAACACTGGCAAGACCACCTATGCGATTGAGCGGATGCTGGGCCACCGGACGGGCGTTATCGGCCTGCCGCTGCGCCTGCTGGCGCGGGAGGTCTATGACCGCATCGTGAAACTGCGCGGTCCGTCGGTCGTGGCGCTGGTCACGGGGGAGGAACGGATCGTACCACCCCGCACCCAGTACTGGGTCTGCACCGTTGAGGCGATGCCCGAGGGGATGGGGGCGGATTTCATCGCCATCGATGAGATCCAGCTATGCGCCGATCCCGAGCGCGGCCATGTTTTCACCGACCGGCTGCTGCGGATGCGGGGCCTGCACGAGACGCTTTTCCTGGGCTCTGACACCATGCGCGGCACCATTGCCGCACTCGTGCCCAACGCGCAGTTCATGCGGCGCGAGCGGATGTCGGAACTGGTCTACTCGGGTCAGAAAAAGATCAGCCGGATGCGCCCGCGCAGCGCCATCGTCGGCTTCTCGGTGGAGAACGTCTACGCCATCGCCGAACTTATCCGCCGCCAGAAGGGCGGTGCGGCGGTGGTCATGGGGGCGCTTTCCCCCCGCACCCGGAATGCTCAGGTGGAGATGTACCAGAACGGCGAGGTCGACTACCTCGTGGCCACGGATGCCATCGGGATGGGGCTCAACCTGGACGTCGATCACGTGGCCTTCTCGGCGCTCTCGAAATTTGACGGGCGGCGGATGCGGCCCCTTGCACCCAATGAGCTGGCGCAGATCGCGGGAAGGGCGGGGCGCGGATTCAAAAGCGGTACTTTCGGCGTCACGGGCGATGCCCGGCCGCTGGACGATGGCGTAGCCCGCGCCATCATGGACCATAGCTTCACCCCTCAGACCAAGATCAACTGGCGTAACCACGCGCTGCAATTCGGTACCATTGACCGTCTCATCACCACGCTCGAAGCCGCGCCTGAGCAAGAGCGGCTTGTCCGCGCGCGGCAGGCCGACGATTTGCGCGCGCTCAAGGAGCTGGGCCAGATGGCCGAGATCGAGGCGCGCTGCACCGATGGCCGCTCCGTCCGCCTGCTTTGGGATGTCTGCCGCATTCCCGATTTCCGGGGCATCAGCCACGGCGAACATGTAGGCCTGCTGGAGAACATCTTCAACGACCTGCACGAATGGGGGGCCATCCGCGAGGACTGGCTGGCGCGACAAATTAAGCGGATTGATCGAACCGATGGGGACATTGATGCGTTATCCAAGAGATTGGCTTTTATCCGCACCTGGACCTACGTTGCGCAGCGAAAAGGCTGGACCAAGGACGAAGACCATTGGCGCGGGATCACCCGTGTCGTAGAAGATCGACTGTCGGACGCCCTGCACGAACGTCTGACCCAAAGATTTGTAGACCGGCGCACATCCGTGCTTTTGCGGCGGCTAGGACAGAAGGAGGCCATGGTGGCCGAAGTAAACGAGACCGGTGAAGTCACCGTTGAAGGCGAATATGTAGGCAAACTCGACGGATTCCGTTTCCGGGCCGACAAGGGCGCTGGCGGGGCTGAAGAAAAGACGATCAAGTCTGCGGCCCTGCAGGCTCTAGCACCCCAGTTCCATCTGCGTGCCGACCGTTTTTATAACGCGCCCGATACGGAGATCGACTTTACCGAGCAGGGCGGCCTCATGTGGGGCAAGTCAGCGGTGGGCAAGCTTGTCTCCGGGTCCGATCCGCTGAAGCCGCAGGTCGAGGTCTTCGTCGATGATGTGGCGGGCGCCGAGGTTGCACAGAAGGTGCAGCGCCGATTGCAGCATTTCATCGACCGCAAGGTCGCCGCCCTTTTCGAGCCGCTGATGGGCCTGGCCAAGGATGAGACGCTGACAGGTCTGGCCCGCGGCTTTGCGTTTCAGATTGTTGAAAATCTTGGCATTATCCCACGCGCGCAGATCGCCGACGATGTGAAGGCATTGGATCAGGACGCGCGCGCCGCGCTGCGAAAGCATGGCATACGCTTTGGTCAATTCACCATTTTCATGCCACTGCTGCTCAAGCCCGCGCCGACGCGGCTGCGGCTGGTGCTTTGGTCCCTATCCAAAGGTCTTAGTGAATTCCCCGAGGCACCGCCGCCGGGCCTTGTGACGATTCCGGTAGAAGCGGATGCGCCGGAAGGATCTGACACGATGTCGGGCTACCGCAATGCGGGGACGCGCGCCATCCGTATCGACATGCTTGAACGCCTTGCCGACATGCTGCGGGTCGAGGATTCGCGCGGCGGGTTTGAGGCGACGGCGGACATGCTGTCGATCACCGGCATGACGCTTGAGCAGTTTGCCGAACTGATGCAGGGTCTTGGCTATCGCGCCGAAAAGGGCGAGAGGGTCAAGGCCAAGCCAGTCGATACGGTGATGCCGCACGACGGAACGGAGCAGGCGATGGAGCCTAGTGCCGACACGACCGTGCCGGAGAAAGTCGAAGGTGACAGTGTCACCGACGATGCGCCGGAACAGCCTGTGATGGATGTGGCACAGCAAGAACCGGTCGGCGGCGTGGTGGAACAGGCAGCGGCCGACGAGGCCCCCGGCGATATCCCTCCCGAAGTGGCGAAAATGCCGGACGAAGGTGTTGCCCCGATTGTTGAGGAACCCGCTGAGACGCCCGTAGTCGATGACAGGATCCCTGAAGTGCCCGCCGAGGAGGTTCCGGCAGGTACCGAGCCTTACGCGGAGATCGAGGGTCAGGAAATGGAGGGGTTCTATACCTTCACCTGGGGCCGTCAGCCGCGTGCCAACCAGAACCAGAACCAGCGCCGTGGTGCTGACAGGCCCCGCGGCAAGGGCAAACCGCAGGGCAAGGGCCGCAAGGGTGCGCCGCGCGGGGACAAGGGCGGCAAGGCGCAGAACCTCTCGGCCCGTCCGCCAAAGAAGGACAAGCCAATTGATCCGGATAATCCCTTTGCGGCTGCGCTGATGGGTCTCAAGGATAGCAAATAGGTGAATGACGGGGCGGCCAAGCTGCGGGTGGACAAGTGGCTCTGGCAGGCGCGCTTTTTCAAGACCCGCTCGCTTGCCGCCACGAAGGTGCAGCACGGCGCGGTGCGTATCAACGGTTCCGTCACCCACAAACGTTCAAGCACGGTTTCCCCCGGGGATGTCCTTACCTTCGCGCAAGGCGATCATATTCGCGTGATCCAGATTGATGCGCTGGGCG
>JABDKA010000009.1 GCA_013002405.1 Sulfitobacter sp.
GGCCTGGGCGGCTTTTGAGGCCTCCCGCACCTGACCGGATTTGTAGCAAGGCTGCGGCTTTTTCGCATCAGACAGAGCTAATCTGCTGACCTCCCAGTGGGTTGCAGGACCCCTTCCTTGCCGCACGTAGAATCATTTCGTCAAATGGCCAAACGTAGCCAATAGGCGAAAGGTTCCCATGTTCCTCAGATCTTTTTCAGCTTTCGTGCTCGTCGCTGCTCTGGTTCCTTTTCAGGCCCGCGCAGATGATCCCCCAAAGGCCTGTGGAGTGGCCGGACCGGACGCCTATTTCTGCTTTGGTGAGGCCTTCAAGCGCTTGGAGCTTGGCACAGGCGCGGGCGTGAGTTTCTGGATGCACGAGACAGGTTATCTGTCCAAGGTACTGGTTGAGGAAACCGTCGGAAAAGACGTGTCCCAATCGCAGATCGAAACGCGGATCCTCAACATGGTGTCGCAACAGGCCGAGCATCTGGGCCGGGCCTTCGCCTTTTCCGATCTGCAGGCAACAAGCGTTGGGGGAGTGCCCTTCGGCACCTTCAGTTACCGTTTGCGCGGGGACGAACGGGAAAGCGCGGTCTTGCACAGCTACGTCGCCGTGAAGGGACGTGTACTGCAGGTGGTGAGCCAGCTGGCGCTGCGGTCTTCGACAAGCGGGGCAGAAGCGCTGGAGAAAGCCCACGCAGACGCCCTTCGCGCTGTCAAAATCGAAGACCCTTCCTCGGACGCCTGAGCAGCCTCAGCTCTTTATCGACGGCGCACCCCCTTCAAAGGCATTGCCATTGACGTAGTCGCAAGGTTCTTCCTGCATCTGCAGGTGCAGCCCGTCGCCTCTGTAGGGATGCGCGCGGGCCAATTCTTCATCTACCTCGATGCCCAGGCCGGGGGCTGTGGGGGCAGGGATGAAGCCTTCCTCAACCCGGATCGAGCCCTTGATGAGGTGGTCGTGGAAGGGGGTCTCGATCGTTTCTGCCATAAGCAGATTGGGGATAGAGACGCCCAGATGGATATTGGCGGCCCATTCCACGGGGCCTGCATAGAGGTGCGGTGCCATCTGCGCGTTGTGGACCTCGGCGAGGGCCGCGACCTTTTTCATCTCCCAGATGCCGCCCGCACGGCCGAGCGCCGGCTGCAGGATTGTAGCCGCCCCCGCCTGGAGCACCGCGGCGAACTCCGCCTTGGTTGTCAGCCGCTCGCCCGTGGAGACGGGGATGCGGACGGCTGCAGCGACCTTGGCCATCTCCAGGTGGTTGTCCGGCGGAATGGGTTCTTCGAACCAGAGGGGGGAATAGGGTTCAAGCGCCTGTCCCAGCCGGATTGCGCCTGCTGTGGTGAACTGGCCGTGTGTGCCGAAAAGCAGGTCGGCCCGGTCTCCCACCGCCTCTCGGATGGCCTTACAAAAGGCGACCGACTGGCTGATGTCGCTCATCGCGGGCATGTGGCCGCCGCGCATCGTGTAGGGGCCTGCGGGGTCGAACTTTACTGCTGTGAAGCCCCGCGCGACACAGTCGGTGGCAGCCTCGGCGGCCATTTCCGGTGAGGTCCAGAAGTCCGTCATGTCGTGCTGGGGCAGGGGATAGAGGTAGGTGTAGGCGCGCACCCGTTCATTCATCACGCCGCCGATGAGGGCGTGGACAGGACGGTCTCGGTCCTTGCCCAGGATATCCCAACAGGCGATCTCAAGACCCGAAAAGGCACCCATGACCGTCAGGTCAGGCCGCTGGGTGAACCCGCTGGAATAGGCGCGGCGGAACATAAGCTCGATGTTCTCGGGGTTCTCGCCAGCCATGTGCCGCTCGAAAACATCCTTGATGACCGCCTCCATCGCGTCAGGGCCGACCGAAGAGGCATAGCACTCGCCCCATCCTGTAATTCCGGTATCGGTCGTCAGCTTCACAAGGATCCAATAGCGCCCGCCCCAGCCCGGCGCCGGGGGGGCGGTTACGATGATGTCGAGGTCTTGCAGCTTCATGACGTTTTGTTCCTGTGAGCCGCGACGACGCGGGCGATCATCGGGGCGTAATGGTCGAAACTGGGCGTGATGATGGCCGGATCCTTACCCTGATCGTCCCAGATGCGGACCTGCAGAATGGCATCGAGGTTGGGCTCGGCGGCGAAGGCGCTGACCTCTTCCGTGTTCATTGGCCCGCCCTGCAGGTTCAGTGTGTGAACGGAGGCTTTCGACAGCTTGCCAAAGTAGTCTGGGTCGGTCGCGCAGAGATAGCGTTTGGCGGCGACATGGTGGCGGATCGGGTCGATCACCTCTGCCGGAAAGAAGGGGGCCAGCACCCGCGCACCCGCCTCTTCGTGCAGATTATCGGTGCCCTTCTGCAGCGCATCTTCGGGGAATTCGTTGGTGTAGTGGCCGATGTCGTGCAGCAGGGCGGAGACGATCACAGGCTCCGGCGCGCCAGCCTCCTCGGCCAGCTGGGCGGCCTGCAGCATGTGCTGGGACATGGTGACCCGCTCACCCAGATAGCTTTCCGCTCCGCGCCGGGCGAAGATGTCGCCGACAAAATCGACGATGGTATCGGCGGTCAGGGGGTTAGTGTCTTGCCCACTCATCCCTGAGCCTCCAGCGCGGCGAGGGTGGAAAGGATGCCGTCCCGGTCGGCATAGCACCCCTGCAGCCAGCGGGTGCCGCTGCCTGAATAGCCCTTGCGGGCGTGCAGAACGCGGGTGTTGTCCACGACGAAGGCCTCACCCGGGGACAACTTGAACTGCACCTCCATTGCGGGGTCGTCGATGATGGCACTCAGACGGCGGTAGGCGGCGTAATAGGCGGGCATCTTCTCGAAAGGCACGTCTACCAGAGGCGCGATGGAGCGGGAATTGAAGCGGATCGCCTGAAGCCTGCCGTCGGGGGCCAGCTCGATCATCGGGCGGCGGCTTTCCAGGGCCACACCGGCGCTGCCCCTGTAGCTGAAGCGCGCGCAGTGGTTTGCCAGAAGAGCAAAGCCCTCCGGATCCTCATCGCGCAGGCGCTGGGCGGCGGCAAAGCCATCGACCACCATGCTCTCGCCACCATCGGCAGAGTTCTCCAGACAGGCCAGCACCTGAACGGTGGGCTGTGGATCGCGGTAGGGGTTATCGGTATGGGCCTGAAGGCCGAGGCCCGTGTAGGCGAGGTTCACGGGGTTCACTTCCGTCCGAACCTCGAAGAGGCGACCATAATTCGTTTCCCGCACATAGCCAAAGAGATCGACCACATCGAAGAGGCCTCCTTCTTCGACCCGCAACTGCGTGACCTTGGCAAAGCCAAAGCGGCGCAGGGCCGCCAGCCAGTCCTTCAGCGCCTCCCGGTCGGACTGGAGCGCGGAGAGATCCGCCAGGGGCACATTGCCCGAAAACCTGCTGTCCCAGGCCTCGGTGCCTTCCGGCAGATCGCCGGGGACGGCCTGTTGGGGGTGGTCGTAGGCATGGCGGCAAAGCCAATCGCTGTCAAAGCGCACTCGTTTTCCGTCACTGGCAAAGGTCACCTCGATGCCGTCATCCCCCGTTTCCACACCGGCGATCCGGCAGTCCTCCGGCAGGTCCGCAACTGTGACGAGCCTTTGCCCGTTTCCGGGGTCACGGGTCTGAGCGTCCTGCGCGTTGTCGCGCAGCCAGATGGCGTGGAACCGCATCTCGCCGCTGCCTTGTCTCAGGCGAAGGACCTGGCCCTCATCTTCCAACGTCGCCCGCACCATTCGATCAGCTCTCGGTCATTATGATCACGTTGCGCCGGGCCGCGCCGGTCTTGGTGTCGGCGATGGCCTCGTTGATCTGGTCCAACCGCCAGCGGCCCGAAATCAACTCATCAAGCTTCAGGCGCCCCTGTAGATAGAGGTCCACCATCCAGGGAATATCGCGCTGGATGACCACATCCCCCATCTTGGAGCCGATCATGCCGGTGCCCATGAAGGCCATCGTCACCGGCTCGTAGGAGGACATGGCACCGGAGTGGGGCATGCCCACCATGATGACCTTGCCGCCCCAACCGAGATAGCGGGGTGCTTCGTCGTAGGCCGGGATGGCACCGACGGTGACGATGACCGCATCGGCACCGCGCCCGAGTGCCTTTTGTGCCGCGCGCCATGGCTTGCCCGCTGTGGCCAGCACCCCGTCGGTCGCGCCGAATTCCTTGGCAATTTCGAGCTTTTCTTCGCTCATGTCCACGGCCACGATCCGACGCGCGCCCGCGATCCGCGCGCCTTGAATGGCATTGAGGCCCACGCCGCCTGCACCTATCACGACGACATCCTGGCCCGCGCGCAGACCGGCGGCATTGACCACAGCACCGACGCCTGTGATCACGCCGCAGGCAATCAGCGATGCCGCGTCCTTGGGGATGTCAGGGCTGATCTTGACCACCTGCGCCTGCTCCACCACCACCTTCTCTGCAAAAGCGCCCGATGCCATCGCCTGGTGCAGCTTGCCGCCATCGGCGGTCTTGAGGGGGCCGAAATCCCCGTCGTAGGGCGTCTCGCATACCGTGGGCTTGCCGCCAGCACAGGATGGGCAGGATCCGCAGGCACGGATCAGGGTGACGATTACACTGTCGCCAATTCCAAGGCCTCGCACATTCGGTCCAGTGGCGGTGACGGTACCCGCCGCCTCGTGTCCGTAAACCGCAGGCAGAGAGCCGCCCCAGGCCCCCTCCGCATAGGAGATGTCGGAATGACAGATGGCCACGGCGTCAACGCGGACTTCCACTTCGCTGCCCTCGGGCGCGCGCAACTGGACGTCTTCGATGACAAGCGGTGCGCCGAATTCGTGAGCGACGGCAGCTTTGATGGTTGGCACGGCGGACTTCCCTGTCTTTAGTATGTGATGCAGGCAGGTTGGCTGACCATCCGGAGGGGTGCAAGCACCGATGCGACGGGCCCCGCGTCTATTTACGCCACGTTCGGACGCCGGGGGCGCAAAAGAAAGAGGATGAGCCCCAGCACGCTCAGCCCGCATGCCACCATGAAGGGGGCTCCGGGCAGATAGATCGGCGCACCCGCTTCGGTGAAGGTGGCAAAGGTCGCGGTCATGGCCAGCGGCGACAGGATCATGGCGAGCGAGGTTGCCGAGGTGAGTGCCCCCTGAAGCTCTCCCTGCGCATTGTCAGCCACCCGTCGGGACATGATCCCCTGCAGGGCCGGCGGGATGATCCCCGCGAGGGCCGCGAGCGGTGTGAGTGCCAGGACGATCGTGCCTGAGGTGATGAGGCTGATCAGCAGGTAGCTGACAATGGCGAAAGCGAATCCCACCACCACTGTCCCCCGCTCTCCGAACCAGATCAGCACCGCCCGAATAAGGCCTGCCTGCACCAGCGCCATGGTAAGCCCGAAAAGCGCCAGGGAGGCCCCGATCATCGCGGGCGGCCAGGCGAAACGCTCCTGTCCGAAGAAGGCCCAGACCGACGGATAGACCGCAAATGCCACATGGTAGAGGAAATAGACCAGCAGAAGCTGCCTTACTCCGGGCAGCTTGCCCAATTGCTTGAGGGCGCCCCAGGGGTTCGCGCGCCCCAATCGGAAGGGTCGCTGGCGGTCCTTCGTGATCGTTTCGCGCACCACGATCCAGCCCAACACCGCGTTGCCAGAGGCAAGCACCGCCGCCGCCCAGAAGGGTGCCCGGGTCCCATATTCGGCAAGCGTGCCACCGATCAGCGGGCCCAGGACAAAGCCCGCGCCAAAGGCGGCACCGATCAGGCCGAAGTTCTTGGTCCGCTCCTCGGGTGCCGTGATGTCGGCCATGTAGGCGGAGGCGGTGGATTGCGTGGCGGCCGTGATCCCGCCCACCACACGCCCCGCCAGGAGCAGCCAGATGGAGCCCGCGAGGGCCATCACCACATAGTCCGCCGCCATCACAAGAAGCGATGTCAGCAGGACCGGCTTGCGGCCGTAGCGGTCCGAGAGGCCGCCGATGATGGGGCTGAACAGAAACTGCATAATGGCAAATGACGTCGACAGAACCCCGCCCCAGAGGGCCGCATCAGCAAGGCTGCCGCCTCTGACCTCCCGGATCAGGTCGGGCATCACAGGGACCATCAGGCCGATTCCCATGGCGTCAATCATCACGGTAAGCATGATGAAAAGGGTCTGTGACCGCCTCATGGGGTCAGAGCGCTGCCGCACGCTTGGCAAAGGCCCGTGCCTCCTCCTCGGCGAGGCCCATACCCTTCATGGGATCGAAAACCGATGGCGGCAGATCCGGATAGTCGGCCCGGGCGAGCCGCGAGAGGGGGATCCGTTTGTCGAGCGCCTCCATACAGAGGGCCTTGGCCTTCGCCTGAGCCTCGGGGCGGGGCATCAACTCCGCGAGGGCAAAGCTCAGCGCTTCGGCATGTACGAGGCCGAGGTTCTCTTCGAGGGCCGCGTGCATCTGGACAGGTCTCGGGGCCATCTCCGCGCTCAGCCGCCTGGCATGCTGGAGGGCAGCGGCGAGACTGAGGGAAAGCTGTGGAATGACCATCCATTCAGTGAACCATGCCGCGCCATCGCGCTGGTGCTGGTGAATGGCGGCACTTTGCAGCGCGCCGCGCAGGCCGGTGAACTGATGACTGAGTGCCATAAGCGCCGAGGGGCCAACCGGGTTCTGCTTTTGAGGCATTGTAGAAGAGGCGCCGGCACTGCCCAGGCTTACTTCCACAGAGTCGCTGCTGCTGAGGCCCAGCAGGGTTTGGCCCATGTGGGCGAGGGCGGCCATCGCCTGACCCTGCCAGTCAGCGATACGCAGGATCGGTGTCCTGTCCGTATGCCAAGAGCGTCCCGGATCGGCGAGCCCGAGGGCTTCAGCCAGGCCCTTGCGCGTCTCAGCGGCCTTTGGGCCAAGCGCTGAGGCAGTGCCAGAGGCACCGGACAGGGACACCCAGAGCGCACTTTCCCGGACCTGATCAAGCCCGGCCAGCGCATCCATCAAAGGTGCGCCGAACTGGGCAAGGACCGCACCCCATGAGGTGGGCGTGGCATGCTGTCCGTAGGTCCGTGCGGCCATAGGCAGGGCCGCATGTTCTTCCGCTGCCTGGCCCAGAGACGTCACGATGGCACGTATGTCTTCCTCGGCCAGGGCCAATGCCTGGCGCAGGCGAAGCATGAGGCCCGTATCTATGATGTCCTGCGAGGTGGCTCCCCAGTGCGCATATTGCGCGTGCTCTGGGGCCTTCATTTCCTCCCGGAAGGCGGTGACAAGGCCGGGTACCGGCACACCGTTGCTTGCTGTTGGAC
>JABDKA010000024.1 GCA_013002405.1 Sulfitobacter sp.
CTGATAATGCGCCGCCCTTCAATTTCTTTCCATGTTGCCAATTGCCCACATAAGAAAAACCACTGAACGTCTTGATTCTTGCAAAAAAAACGAAACTGACGCAGAGTGATCCAAACGACGGGCAACAAGACCCATCCTGAGGCGTGATCAAAAAGGCAGGTCACATGAAAATCGATAGATTTCTTAAGGCAGCCCTTGTCGGGCTGACACTGAGTGCCATGCCGCTGGCAATGAGCGCGCCGACACCGGTTTCTGCGGAAACCGTGCGTGTCGTCAAACGCGGCACCAATGAGATGCTTAGTGTTCCGATGAACCGCGCTGTAGTGGTTGAAAGCGATATACCCTTCGCGGAACTCAGCATCGCGAATCCCGGAATTGCCGATATCTCTTCCCTGTCGGACCGGACAATCTATGTTCTGGGCAAGTCGCCAGGTCTTACAACACTGACCTTGCTTGATGCCAGCGGACAGCTCATCACGAATGTCGATGTGCGTGTCGCCGCGGATGTCAGCGAATTCAAGGAACGTCTGGGCCAGATCCTCCCCGGAGAACGGATTGAGGTGCGCACCGCCAACGACGGTATTGTTCTGTCGGGCGTCGTCTCCTCAAGCCAGCGCCTGCAGCGCGCGCTGGATCTTGCAGAACGTTACGCGCCAGAGCGGGTTTCCAACCTCATGAGCGTGGGCGGTGTACAGCAGGTGATGATGAAGGTCCGTTTCGCGGAAATGCAGCGGAACGTGTCCAAATCCCTCAGTTCCTCATTGGCGCTTAACGGCGCAGTCAGCGGCACGGGCGTGAATGCCGGTTCCGGATCGCTGAATACCTCAGGATCTGTCGGCAATGCGCTTGGCGGATCGATACCGCCTGTCCAGACAAATAACGGCGCAATTCTGTTTGGTTTCAATGCAGGATCCGTTCAGGTAGGCCTCTTGCTTGAGGCGCTGGAACAGAAAGGCGTGGTCCGCTTTCTGGCTGAGCCGAATTTGGTTGCCCTTTCCGGACAAGAGGCGAAGTTCCTGGCTGGCGGCGAATATCCCGTCCCAGTGGCCCAGACCGACAACCGGATTTCCATTGAATTCAAGCCCTTCGGTATTGAGCTGAACTTTATCCCGCGCGTCGTAGACAAGGACGTCATCAACCTTGAAATGAACGCGGCGGTCTCGGCAATCGACCCGAGTATCGAAGTGCAGCTTGGCAATGGCTTCTCCATTTCGGCCTTCACCCGGCGCGAGACCTCCTCGACCGTTGAACTGCGCGATGGCGAAAGCTTTGCCATAGCGGGTCTTCTCAGAGATGACTTCACTGACAACAGCAGCCAATTGCCCTGGATCGGCGACGTGCCCGTGCTCGGCTCGCTGTTCCGTTCAGCAGAGTATCAAAGGCAGCAGACGGAGCTTGTTATCATCGTGACAGCGCACCTGGTCTCGCCCACACGGGGTGAGGCGCTTGCCCTGCCCACCGATCGCATCAAACCGCCGACCGAGAAGGATCTTTTCCTTTATGGCCGAACATCTGCCGGGACCCGGCCCCCGAAGCAGGGTGCCGCCGGAGAGGTTGCCAAGCAGGATTTCGGCGGCTCCTATGGCTACGTACTGGATTGATCTGATGAAACGCACCCGGGCCAAGACACTTCGTATCGCAGGCGTCACCGCCGGACTTGCCCTGGTCATGGGCTGCACCAGCGTTGATCCGATATACACGCAATTCTACCGTGAGGCGGGCGCCGTCACCGACACGGGCAGCTTCGGCAACGCGACCCTGAACAACCGGCTCGTGATGACGGGCGAGCTTCAGTATACCGTCGATATGGCGAACCGTTTCTCCTCCGAGGTCGACTCAACTGTCAATTTTGCCTTCAATTCCGCAAGCTTGGACAGTCAGGCGCAGCAAATCCTGCGTCGTCAGGCCACCTGGATCAGACAGTTCCCAGAGATCCGGTTCCGGGTATTCGGCCATACCGATCTGGTCGGCTCAAACGCCTACAACCGCGCCCTTGGCCTGCGTCGTGCCAACGCGGTTGTGAACTATCTGGCCACGCAGGGCATCAGCCGGAGCAGGCTTGAGGCGGTCGTTTCTTACGGCGAGACCCAGCCCCTGATCGTCACCCAGGGACGTGAGCGCAAGAACCGCCGGACGGTCACGGAGGTCAGCGGATTCGTGAGTCGTCACCCGATGGTTCTGGACGGAAAATACGCTCAGATCATCTATCGCGACTATGTTGCAAGCGCTGTCGCAGAGACCCAGCTTTCACAGAGCGATTTGGTCACACCTGACTAGGTCAGGCCCCGCAAATCCGAAAAAGCTGATTTAAAACAGGCGATTGGCCAATAGGTGCCAATTGCCCTGATCGTTTCAATAAATCCAACAATCGAAATTTTTTGGCCGCAATCTCGCCTAACTTGCCTGCGATGTTCCTGAACATAGGACCAATGTGTCTGGACATAGTGCCAGTCTGGGGTCGTTGCAGGTGAGTTGAACGCGCACATAGATGGCGCACCTTTGCCTGCGGATCCTGGTTAGGTGAAGGAAAGAAGGCGATGAGTAGTACAATGCCACAACCCGAAGCAGCACCGATCGTGGCCTGCACCGTCAGTCGTGACGTGCAGAATTTCGATCTGCTGATCGAGGACATGGAGGCGGCACTTGGTGAAAGCTGGGGGGACCTCGGCTTTGCCGAGGCATTGGCGTTCTTTGGCCAGCCCGAGGCGGAATCCATGGAGTTCATCGCTTTGGCGCTGGACGAGACGGACGAGGAAAACATCGTCCTGATGTCCGAGATCATCACCCAGGCGAGAGCACGGGACATCAAGGTGATCCTGATTGCAGAAGACGTCACTCCGGCCGCACTTCATTCGCTGTTGCGCAATGGTGCTAATGAATTCGTGCCCTACCCACTGCCCGAAGGCGAATTGGCAAAGGCGATTGAGCGGGTCCGCGCCAAGGAAGAGGCCCCTGCCCCGGTGACACAGGCCGCGCCGCAGCTGAAGGCAGGTGTGAAAAAGGACGGCGCACTGATTGTGGTGCACGGTCTGGCAGGCGGGGTAGGATCGACCACCATGGCCGTAAATCTGGCCTGGGAGCTTGCCAACGCGGACAAGAAGAACCCGCCTTCGGTTTGTCTCATCGATCTGGATCTGCAGTACGGTTCAGTCGCGACCTTCCTCGACCTGCCCCGGCGTGAGGTTGTCTACGAAATGTTGTCTGACACCGAAAGCATGGACGAAGAGGCTTTTGGCCAGTCGCTGCTGACCTTCGAGGAAAAGATGCATGTGCTGACGGCCCCGACCGAAATGCTTCCTCTTGACCTGATCACGTCCGAGGATGTGACCCGGGTCTTGGAAATGGCCCGCAACCAGTTCGATTACGTTGTGGTGGATATGCCCTCAACGCTGGTTCAGTGGTCGGAGGCGGTGCTAAGCCTCAGCCACGTCTATTTCACCCTGCTGGAATTGGACATGCGCTGCGCCCAAAACGCCCTGCGTTTCAAACGTGCGCTTCAGTCCGAAGAATTGCCGGTTGAGAAGCTGCGCTTTGCGCTGAACCGCGCACCCAAATTTACCGATCTGGGTGCCAAGGGCCGGGTCAAGCGCCTCGCGGAATCGCTGAGTATTTCTATCGATCTGCAGCTGCCCGACGGCGGCAAGCCGATCACCCAGGCCAACGATCACGGTCAGCCCCTTGCCATTTCAGCCGCCAAGAGCCCGCTGCGCCGCGAAATCGCAAAGCTCGCGGCATCCATTCATGACCTCAGAGGGGAAGAGGCCGAAGCGGCCTGACCCGGAACCGGAGCGATCAAGTAATGTTTTCAAAATACAAGAAGCCATCCTCCGAGGCGGCCCCGGCCCTCAAAGAGCCCACCCCGAAGGCGAACAACGTCGAGGACCTGACGGCAATCGCCGCCCCTCAGACATCTGTACGCCGCAAGGCACCACAGGCCGCAAAGCCCGTGCCGATTGACAAGGAAGTCAAGCGCAAGCAGCGGATGAGCGACATCAAGCTGGAGCTTCACCGCGCGCTGCTGGACAACCTCAACCTTTCCGCGCTGGAACATGCGACAGAGCAAGACCTGCGCCAGGAGATAAACGCCATTTCGGCGGAGGTTCTGGCCGAAAAGAGCATCGTTCTGAACCGTGAGGACCGGAAGACCCTCAACAGCGAACTTTACGACGAAGTCACGGGCCTTGGCCCGCTTGAAACGCTTCTGAAGGATGAAACAGTCAACGATATTCTGGTCAACGGTCCGCAACAAATCTTCGTGGAACGCGCCGGTAAGCTCGAACTGACCGACATCACCTTCAAGGATGAACGTCACCTGCTGCGCATCATCGACAAGATCGTGTCGGCCGTCGGTCGTCGTGTCGACGAATCCAACCCCTATGTGGACGCCCGCCTGCAGGATGGCTCCCGCTTTAACGCCATGGTGCCGCCCATCGCGGTGGACGGCTCCCTTGTCTCCATTCGTAAGTTCAAGAAGGACAAGCTGGGCATCGACGATCTCGTGAACTTCGGGGCCTTCACCGAGGAAATGGCCGCCTATCTTCAGGCTGCCGTCGCCACCCGACTGAACATCATCGTGTCGGGCGGTACCGGTTCGGGTAAGACAACCACGCTGAACGCGCTTTCCTCGTTCATCGACAATGCCGAACGCATCCTGACCATCGAGGATACGGCGGAACTTCAATTGCAGCAGACCCACGTGGGCCGGATGGAAAGCCGCCCGCCCAACGTGGAAGGCAAGGGCGAAGTATCGCCCCGTGACTGTCTAAAGAACGCCCTGCGGATGCGTCCCGACCGCATCATCGTCGGCGAAACCCGTGGCGAGGAAGTGATCGACATGCTTCAGGCCATGAATACCGGCCATGACGGGTCCATGACGACGATCCACGCGAACTCTGCTCGGGACGGTGTGTCGCGTCTTGAAAACATGATCGCCATGGCCGGTATCGAAATGCCATTGAAGGCCGTGCGCAGCCAGATCTCATCGGCTGTGAACCTGATCGTGCAGGCCTCCCGTCTGCAGGACGGCTCGCGCCGCATGACCTCCATCACTGAGATCACGGGCATGGAAGGCGAAGTGATCTCCATGCAGGAGATCTTCCGCTACCAGCGCGTCGGCCTTACCCCAGATAACAAGATCATAGGCCACTTCACCGCCACCGGTGTGCGCAGCCACTACGCAGAGCGTTTCCGCATGTGGGGCTACGATTTGCCGTCCGCGATCTATGAACCTTTTGCAGCCCAATAAGGAGCCGATGAAATGAGTGTAGAACCAATCATTTACGGATTGATCTTTGTCGGCGTACTGGTGCTGGTCGAAGGTATTTATCTGGTGGCTTTTGGCAAATCCATCAGCCTAAACAGCCGTGTGAATCGCCGCCTTGAGATGCTCGAAAAGGGCACCCGGCGCGAGGAGGTGCTGGAACAGCTCCGAAAAGAGATGCGCCAGCACATGGATAGCAAGGGCATCCCGCTCTACTCGCTTCTCTCCGAAAAGGCGCAAAAGGCGGCCATCGCCTTCTCGCCCAAGCAACTGATCATGATCATGGCAGGCGTGGCGGTTTTTGCCTTCCTCGGCCTGACCGTCGGCACCCAGACGGATGCGCCCGTGCGCGCGCTTCTGTCCGTCGCGATCGGTGTGGGTGGCGTCTATTTCTGGATTTCATCAAAAGCCAACAAGCGTCTCTCGATGATTGAGGAACAGTTGCCCGATGCGGTTGAACTCATGGTCCGCTCCCTGCGCGTGGGTCACCCCTTTTCCAACGCCATCTCCATCGTGTCGAAGGAAATCCAGGATCCCCTGGCCTCCGAATTCGGGGTCATCGCGGACGAAAGCGCTTACGGCCGTGACGTCGGCGAAGCACTCAAGGACATGGCCGAGCGGCTGGACATGCAGGATTTGCGCTTTCTCGCCGTGGCCGTGACGATCCAGCAGCAATCGGGTGGTAACCTGGCCGAGATCCTCGCCGGTCTTGCACAGGTGATCCGTGCCCGCTTCCGTCTGTTCCGCCGCGTGAAGGCGATTACCGCAGAAGCAAAATGGTCGGGCAAATTCCTCTCGGCCTTCCCGATTGTCGCCCTGATCGTAATCAACGTCTCCGATCCGCACTACTACGACGAAGTGATGGATCACCCCTACTTCATCCCGGCCTGCTTTCTCGTTGGTATCTTCCTGGCCGTTAACCTGTTCGTGATGCGCGTGCTCACTGACATCAAAGTGTAAGGAGCGGTAAGTTGGAAACTCTGAACTCAGTCAACGCAGCGTTCACGGATTTGCTGGGTCCCATGGGGCCGATCATCGTGCTGGGTGTCCTGGGCGTCATGCTTACCCTCTTTTGCGTGATCATGATCCTGCGCCAGCCCGAAGACCCGCTGGACAAGCTCAAGCGGGTTGATAGCGCCCCCACCAAGGACGAAGGCAAAAAGGCCCTGCGTCAGGCGGACGGCAACCAGCAGCTGCAGAAATTCGCCAAGTTCCTTGAACCCGAGGATGTGGCCGAACTGTCAAAAAAGCAGATGGAACTGCGCCAGGCCGGATACCAATCGCGCGATGCGGTGCGGATCTTCTATTTCGCGCAGATGGCGTTGGGCCTGGTGGGTCTGGTCATGGGAGTCGTCTATGTCAATTTTCTGGGCGGCGGCGAAGGCCTGAGCACCCAGAAGACGATGATGTATACGATCGGCCCCGGTGCCGTGGGGTATTATCTGCCGAAGTACTGGATTACCCGCCGGGTCGATGCCCGCAAGGAAGAGATCACCCGCGGATTCCCGGACGCGCTGGATATGATGCTGGTCTGCGTTGAGGCCGGTCAGTCGCTGGACCAGTGTATCGTCCGGGTGGCACGCGAATTGCGCGCCTCTTACAAGGCGCTGGCGGATGAATTCGAGGTCGTCGCCTACGAGATGAAAGCAGGCAAGGACAAGAGCACCGTGCTGAACGACATGGGCGAACGCTGCGGTGTGCAGGACGTGTCTTCCTTCGTGACCGTGCTGAACCAGTCGGCGGCCTTCGGTACCTCAATCGCTGACGCGCTGCGGGTCTATGCGGGCGAAATGCGGGACAAACGCGTGATGCGCGCCGAAGAAGCGGCAAACAAGTTGCCAACCAAGATGACCCTTGCCACTATGATGCTGACCGTGCCTCCCCTGCTGATCATTCTGGTCGGACCTTCAGTGCACGGCATTACGCAACTGGGCAACATGTCAGGGCCGCAATGACGCAAAAGACCGGAGACCGATGTGCAACCGCCCTCGTCTCCGCCGCCTTGATCGGATTGGCCGCCTGTTCACCGGGCGGCTTTTCCGCGTCTGGGGATCAGGTCTACGCCCCCGGCGTCGATCTGAGCGCGGACGCGGTGGACGGTGTTGAAGTGGGACATCGGCTTGTTGCGGCAGGCCAGTTTGAGTTGGCGATCAAATCGTTCAACCGGGCCGCACTGGGAAAGGGCGGTGTCGATGTAGAAATCCTGTCCGGGCTTGGCACCGCGAACCTTGGCCTGGGCAGATTGGGACAGGCGGAAACGCTGCTGAGACGCGCGGTAAAGGAGGAAGGCAGCCAGCCGTCCGATTGGAATAACCTGGGGGTTGTACTGATGGAAAGGGGCAAGACGGCAGAGGCTGAACAGATCTTCAAAAAGGCTTACGCGCTCGACAATGGCCAAAGTGACGCAATCCGGGACAATCTGCGCTTGGCACTCGCAAAATCAGAAAATTCTGCTATAGCTGAGCCTGAGGAAGCCGAATACAAACTGGTGCGACGCGGGGGCGGTAACTATCTGATTACAGCCCCCCTGTGACGACACCGGGCCCGAGGCAGAGCAGTAAAGGACGCAAAAATGCGCCACCCTATCCTATTGGCCGCCTGCGTTGCAGGCGCCACCGCAGTTGCAGGCTGCGCCGAAAAGAACGCCAATGAAACCGTTGAACGTGCCTTTGAGGACGTCAATGTGGTGGATGAAACCAATCTGACCGATGTTATGCTGACGGTAGCCGACCCCAATGAGGCGGTCAGCTACTTCGCCCGCTCCGTCAAACAGGACCCGACCCGCATTGATTTCCAGCGCGGTCTGTCCTCTTCGCTGATCCGTGCGAAGCGCGTCACCGAGGGCGCGGTGGAGTGGGGCAAGACAGTTGAGATGGAAGGCGCCACATCCAACGACAAGGTCGAATATGCCGATGCCCTGATACGGTCCGGCGACTGGGCCAAGGCGGAAAAGGTGCTCGACAGTGTGCCGCCCACTCATGAGACCTTCAAACGTTACCGGCTGGAAGCGCTGGTCGCAGATAGCCAGAAGGAGTGGAAGAAGGCCGACAGCTTTTATGAAACGGCCATTGGGCTGACCACCACACCTGCCAGCGTCATGAACAACTGGGGCTATTCCAAGCTGACGCGCGGTGCCTATGCAGATGCCGAACGGCTCTTTACCGACGCGATCAGGCAGGATCCCACACTGTTCACCGCCAAGAACAACCTGATCCTGGCCCGTTCCGCCCAAGGCAACTACAGCATGCCGGTCGTGCCGATGGAACAGACAGAGCGGGCGCAACTTTTGCACACAATGGCCCTTTCCGCGATCAAGCAAGGCAATGTCGCCACTGGCAAGGCGCTGCTGAGAGAAGCAATCGATACCCATCCGCAGCACTTCGAGGCTGCGGTCCGTTCCCTCAGGGCGCTTGAAAACAGCTAGGGCATGAGTATCGACGCCACCTTTGCGGCCTGGATGTTGCCCTTTGTCCTGCCGATCTGCCTCTATGTGGCTTTCACTGACCTCGCCCTGATGAAGATCACCAACAAGGCGGTCATGGCACTGGCCATGGTCTTTGTCGTCATAGGGTTCTTCCTGCTTCCTTTTGAGACCTACCTTTGGCGGCTCGCCGCGATGATGGTCACACTGGTCGTGGGCGTCATCCTGAACATGGGCGGTGTAATGGGAGCCGGCGACGCAAAGTTCATCGCTGCAGGCGCGCCCTTTGTTGCGCTGGGCGATCTGCAGATCCTGATGATGCTTTTCATGGCGACCATTCTGGCGGCCACCGTTACCCACCGCATAGTCCGGATGACGCCGCTGCGCCGTCTTGCCCCGGACTGGGAAAGCTGGAGCAAGGGCAAGAAATTCCCGATGGGCCTTGCCCTGGGGCCCTGCCTTGCCCTCTATTTGATCCTCGGCGCCCATCTGGGTGCCTGATAAACGCCATATTCAGCGATTAGTTTGCACTCTGAGCACGTAAATTTCCGGGCAGAGGAATGACAAAATGAACATGCAGAACTCGACCGTGATGGCACCACCGCCACCCAAACGGTTGGAAGACATGCGATTGTCCACCGTGATGATGCGCGACATCATCCTCAAGACCATCTTCCGCAAGAACATCGACATGGTCAGTGATCTGTCCAGGGCGGTCTGCCTGCCCATACCGGTGACCCAAGAACTGATCGACATGGCCCGGACCCAGCGCCTGATTGAGGCAACGGGCACCCTGAACGCCAACAACGGCAACGAAATGGGGTACCAATTGACCGATGCGGGCAAGGCCCGCGCGCTGGATGCGCTAGCCCAGTCGGAGTATTTCGGCCCCATGCCCGTGCCGCTTGAGGTCTATCGCGAGCAGGTCAAGCGCCAGTCGATCCGCAACATCCAGGTCACCCGCCAGCAACTGACCGATGCCATGGGGCATCTGGTTCTGCCCGACAGCCTGCTGGACCACCTTGGTCCGGCCGTCTCCGCAGGCCGCTCCATCCTGATGTATGGTCCGCCCGGCAACGGTAAATCTTCCATCTCAAACGGCATCCGCGACGCGCTCGGTGACAAGGTCTATGTGCCCCGTGCCATTGAATACGCGGGTCAGGTGATTACGGTCTATGATCCCATCGTCCACTCCAAGGCCGAAGAGGAGGAGCAGGATCCAACATCGCTGCGCCGCGTGACGCGGTTTGACACCCGCTATGTCTGCTGCGAAAGGCCCACGGTGATCACCGGCGGTGAACTTTCGCTCGACATGCTCGATCTGGTCTATAACCCCACCGCGCGGACCTATCAGGCGCCACTGCAGCTGAAATCCACCGGTGGCATCTTCATCGTGGACGACCTTGGCCGCCAGAAGGAACCGCCCCAGTCCATCGTGAACCGCTGGATCGTGCCGCTGGAAGAGAGCAAGGACATCTTGGCCCTGCAGTCGGGGGAAAAGTTCGAGGTCCCCTTCGACACCCTTGTGATCTTTTCCACCAACTTCCACCCCAATGAGATATTCGACCAGGCGGCCCTGCGCCGGATCTTCTTCAAGATCAAGATCGACGGCCCGAACCAGGCCAACTACCTCAAGATCTTTGCCATGGTCGCCAAGAAACGTGGCATGCCGCTGGACGAGGCAACTCTGGTGCATCTTTTCAAGACCAAGTACCCGACGATCGACAACATCTATGCGAACTACCAGCCGATCTTCCTGATCGACCAGATGATCTCCATCTGTGAGTTTGAGGGCATCCCCTACCAGATGAGACCGGACCTGATCGACCGGGCCTGGGCGAACATGTTCGTCAAGGACGAACATATCGTGAAGTAGGTCGCGATGCCTTTGTTTCTGCATTGTCAGGGATTACGACCAGCTTTCCTAAGCATCTGATATTTCTTTGACATGCTATTCCAAGTGACGCCGCGGGTACCGTTGGTACCCGCGGCGTCTTTGGTTCAGGCGACCCAGATCGTGAAAATGGTTGTCATGAGCATGAGTGCCAGCACCGGAAGCTGGTACGACTGATTTGACATGACTACTCCTGCGCACCATCCCGCCGAAGCCGGGTGCCCCGGCTTCTTGTACGTGGGACAAAGTGAAAGCGGATGAGATTAACAAAGGCTAAGTTGTTTAGGGGTCTTCGAGAATTCATCTTGGATCGCTCTGGCGCGTAGGGGCTGGCCCCGACCGTACCAGATGCTATCTCTGCCCCTATGACCACTCTGCCCCCGACATTTACAAACTGGTTCGCCTCCAAGGGGTGGTCGATCCACCCGCACCAGCAGCGTATGCTGGACAAGGCGGCGGCGCCCTCGCTCCTGCTGATCGCGCCCACGGGGGGCGGCAAGACGTTATCGGGATTTCTGCCAACGCTGATTGACCTTGCCGATGGCCAGCATGAGGGGATGCACACGCTCTACGTCTCACCGCTCAAGGCGCTGGCGGCGGACATCAAGCGCAATCTGACCACCCCGGTCAAAGAGATGGGCCTGCCCATAACCATCGACGAACGCACGGGCGATACGCCCAGTTCCAGGCGAAAGCGGCAGCGGGCCGACCCGCCGAATATCTTTCTCACCACCCCCGAGAGCCTTGCCCTGCTTGTCAGCTACGACGATGCCCCACGCATGTTTCAGGGCCTCAAGCGGGTGGTCATCGACGAAATCCATGCTCTGGCCGAAAGCAAGCGCGGCGACCAGTTGATGCTGGCGCTGGCACGGCTGCAGACGATCTGCCCCGACCTCAGGCGCGTTGGACTGTCGGCTACTGTGGAGGACCCGACCGCCATCGCGCACCTCATGGCGCGCCATCCCGACCCTTGCGAAATCCTCATGGCGGATCCGGGCCCTGCGCCTGACATCCAGATGCTGCGGACGGAGGAAGCGCCGCCCTGGTCAGGCGGTGGGGCGGCCTACGCCATTCCGGCCGTACTGGAACAGGTCAGGCAGCACCGGACGACGCTCATCTTTCACAACACCCGCGCGCAAGCAGAAATTTTCTTTCATAATCTGTGGCTTGCTAATGAAGAAGGGCTACCTATCGGCATCCACCACGGCTCGCTCGACCGCGCACAGCGTGCACGGGTTGAGGCGGCGATGGTGCGCGGTGATCTGCGGGCCATCGTTTGCACCGGCAGCCTTGATCTGGGCATCGACTGGGGGGATGTGGATCTGGTCATCCAGATCGGCGCGCCCAAGAACGTCAAGCGACTGATCCAGCGGATCGGGCGGGCCAACCACCGCTACAACGCGCCTTCGAAGGCCCTGCTGGTTCCCGCGAACCGCTTCGAGGTCGTGGAGTGCGTCGCCGCACTTGACGCCGTTTTGGCGGGAGATCTGGACGGCGAGAGACGCGGGGCCGGCCCGCGCGACGTGCTCTGCCAGCATATTCTGATTGCCGCCTGCGCGGGGCCCTTCGACGCTGACGCGCTCTACACCGAGTTCACCTCTGCCGGGGCCTATACCGGGCTGACCCGGGCAGAGTTCGACGCCTGTCTGGAGTTCTGCGCGACGGGGGGCTATGCCCTGCGCGCCTACGACAAGTGGCAGCGATTGCGGCAGGATGCAGACGGCCTCTGGCACCTGCGCGATCCGCGTGCGGCGCGCAACATCCGCATGAATATCGGAACAATCCAGGACACAGATACGCTCAAGGTGCGGATGCGCCGGAACCGCGGCGGCAAGCCGCTGGGCGAGGTGGAGGAGGGCTTTGCCGCAACACTCACGCCTGGTGACACCTTCCTGATCGGTGGCAAGATCGTGCGTTACGAAGGCCTGCGGGAAATGACCGTCGAGGTGAGCCGCGACAGCGCCAAAAAGCCCAAGATCGCGACCTTCATGGGCACCAAGTTTGCCACTTCCACCCAGCTTTCCGCCCGCGTGCAGCAGATGTTCACACAGAACAGCTGGCCCGATTTGCCGCGCCACACCGCCGAATGGCTGCACTTGCAGCGGGAGGTCAGTGAGTTGCCGCAGCCGGGCCGCCTGCTGGTCGAAAGCTTTCCCCACGACGGACGCGAACAGACGGTGATCTACGGTTTCGCAGGCCGCAACGGGATGCAGACCTTGGGTCTTCTGCTCACCAAGCGGATGGAGGAACTGGGGCTTCACCCGATGGGCTTTGTCGCCACCGACTATGCCACGCTGATCTGGGGGCTGGATGCGGTGCAAGATCCCGCGCCGCTCTTCGATCCTACAGCTCTGAAGGTTGGGTTGGAAACCTGGCTTGCGGGCAATGCGGTTATGAAACGCACCTTTCGGGCCTCCGCCACCATCGCCGGACTGATTGAGCGGAACACGCCTTCGGCGCGCAAGTCCGGACGTCAGGCGACCTTTTCGTCGGACATCCTGTATGACACGCTAATGCGCTACGACCCCGATCACCTGATGCTGCAGATCACTCGGGAGGAGGCCCTGCGCGGACTGGTTGACTTCGGCCGGATCGAGGAGATGCTGGCGCGTGTCGGTGACCGGATCGACCACCGGAAGCTGAACCGTGTGACACCCCTGGCCGCGCCGCTTTTCCTTGAGATGGGGCGCGTGCCCGTGGAAGGCGCGGCGGAGGAACGGCTGTTGGCCGAGGAATCGGAACGGCTGATGCAGGAAAGCGGTCTGGCCCAGATCACGCCTGCCCCGTCCAACAAGCCGCGCTGGCGCATCGGCTACTAAATCCTGCAAAAACAGGACGCTTGGGGACTTGCCATGCTGGCGCTTTTCAAAGATGAACAAAGTATGAACGGCTACGCCTTCACACTTGCGGGCGCACAGCTCCAGGCGCTTGGCTCCGGCGCGCTTTGGTGGGCGCAAGAGAGCCTGCTGTGCGTCAGTGACCTGCATCTGGGCAAATCAGAGCGGATTGCCCGGCGCGGTGGCGCGACGTTGCCGCCCTACGATACCCGCGATACTCTGACACGCCTGGCCGCCGACATCGCCCGCACACAGGCCCGCACCGTGGTCTGCCTGGGCGACAGTTTCGACGATCTTGGCGCGGCTGAGGCCCTGCCCGAGGAAGAGCGGCTCTGGGTCGCGCGCCTGCAGGCCGGGCGGCGCTGGGTCTGGATCGAGGGAAACCATGACCCCGGCCCGGTAGACCTTGGCGGCAGCCATCTGGCTGAGCTACCCCTCTCGCCGCTCTTTTTCCGGCACATCGCCCTGCCCGGTGCCAGCGGCGAGGTTTCCGGCCATTTCCATCCCAAGGTGAGTGTCGCCGCCCGCTCTCGACGGATTACGCGGCCCGCCTTTCTGATCGACAGTGACCGGCTGATCCTGCCCGCCTACGGCACCTATACCGGCGGACTGGACAGCCGTTCGCCTGTACTGGCCCAGCTGATGCGACCCGAGGCCAAGGCGGTCCTGACCGGCAAGTCCCCCGTTGTCGTCCCGATGCCAAGATAGGAGAACCCATGGACCAGGCCGCGATAGACCGCATTCACCGCAGCTTTGCCGCGCAGAGCATGATGGCAACGCTGGGGGCGCGGATTGAGGAGGTCGGGGCGGGTCACGTGCGGATCGTTGCGCCCATCCTGCCCGGTGCCCTGCAACAGCAGGGGTTTGGCCATGCCGGACTGACCTTTTCGCTGGGCGACAGCGCGGCGGGCTACGCGTCACTGACCACGTTGCCGCTGGACAATGAGGTGGTGACGGCCGAGATCAAGGTGAACCTGCTGGCGCCGGCAAAGGGGGATCGCCTGATTGCCACTGGCCGTGTGATCAAGCCAGGCAAACGGCTCTGTGTTGTCAGTTCAGAGGTTCACGCGGAGGAGGGCGACAGACGCACGCTGATCGCCGTTCTGCAAGGAACGATGGTACCCGTACCTGTGTAGGGTGCGTGCTTGCACGCACCTCTGCCCGAGACCACCGTGCGGGCGAGCACGCACCCTACGCCGTTAATCCCTCGGGCTCCGCCAAGCCATTCGCGCGGCAGCAGGCGGTCACGGTATTGGCCAGCAAACAGGCGATGGTCATGGGACCCACGCCACCCGGCACCGGCGTGATCGCGCCCGCCCGCTCCGCGCAGCTTTCAAAATGGCAATCCCCCACCAGCCGCGTCTTGCCTTCGCCCTTTTCCGGCGCATCGATGCGGTTGATGCCCACGTCGATGACGGTGGCCCCTTCCTTGATCCAGTCGCCCGGCACCATCTCGGGCCGTCCGACCGCCGCCACGACGATATCCGCACGGCGCACAACCTCCGGCAGATCCTTGGTGCGACTGTGGGCGATGGTCACGGTGGCGCTGTCGTTCAGCAGCAGTTGCGCCATGGGCTTGCCCACGATGTTGGACCGCCCGATCACCACCGCATCCATCCCGGAGATGGTGCCGTGGTGATCCCGCAACATCATCAGGCAGCCAAGCGGCGTGCAGGGGACCATGGACTTCTGCCCTGTACCCAGAAGACCCACGTTTGAGATATGGAAGCCGTCCACATCCTTGGCCGGGTCGATCGAATTGATGACCAGATCTTCGTTCAGGTGCTTGGGCAGCGGCAATTGCACGAGGATGCCGTGCACAGCGGGATCCCTGTTCAACTGATCGATCAGCGCCAGCAGGTCCGCCTCAGCCGTGTCCGCATCCAGCCGATGCTCGAAGGAATTCATGCCCACCTCAAGGGTCATCTTGCCCTTGGACCGGACGTAAACCTGGCTTGCCGGATCCTCGCCCACCAGCACCACGGCGAGCCCCGGCGTGATGCCGTGATCGTCCTTCAGGCGGGTAACATGCTGGGCGACTTTGCCGCGTACGGTGGCGGCAAAGGCTTTGCCGTCGATAAGTGTGGCTGGCATTCTTGGTCTTTCCGTTATCGTTTGAAATTGACCCGGTGGGCCCAGGTATCACCATCGGAGATGACCAGTTCGTCAAACTCCATCATCTGCAGAAGATCGAAGAAGGTCGCGACGTATTGCAGGTCTTCCTGCTGAAAATAGCCGCCCATCCTCACGTTCACCGTCAACTGCGCCAGGACCGCCCGCGCGCGGTAGATGGTGGCAAAAACGTCGTCGTCCAGCGCGGTCAGGATCAGCGTGCCTGCTTCGTCTCCTTTGGCAAAAAAGAGGTATTTGGGGCTTTCCGGCGCGTCGAGCTGGGAAGCGGTCAGGATATTGACGAAATCGACCCGCACGGGGCGGCTGGCATCGACGGAGGTGCGGATGACCCTGTCAAAGGTCTCCTCTGAGGTGATCTCGGGATAGTAGTATCCGACATACTTGTCCTTGGCCGCGACGGCGGTTGCGAACAGAAGGCAGAAAATGAGTGCGAACAATCGGGTCATGGCGCAGGTCCTTGCATGTAGGTCGCGGCCAACTTGAGGGCCAGCGCGGCGAAGGGCAACCCCGCCGCGCCCGACGCGGGGCCTCAGAACAGCCCCTCGACATCCCCGTTTTCGTTCAGACGGATCGCTTCGGCGGAAGGCACGCGGGGCAGGCCCGGCATGGTCATGATCTCACCGCAGATCGCCACAACAAAACCGGCCCCTGCCGACAGCCGCACTTCGCGCACCGGGATGTCGAAACCGGTGGGCGCGCCACGCACGTTCGGGTCGGTGGTAAAGCTGTATTGCGTCTTGGCCATACAGACCGGCAGATTGCCGTAGCCCTGATCCTCCCACTCTTTGAGCTGATTGAGGATCTTCTGATCCATCTGGGCGCTGTCAGCGCGATAGATCTTGGTCGCGATGGTGTTGATCTTGTCGGCCAGGGGCATGTCATCGGGATAGATCGGGGCGAAATTCGCCACACCCTTCTCAATCGTCTCTACCACCTTGGTCGCCAGATCGGCGGACCCTTCGGACCCCAGTTCCCAGTGCCGTGACAGGACAGCCTCGGCCCCTTGAGAAGCAACATAGTCTTTGACCGCCTGCACTTCGGTATCGGTGTCGGTGACGAAGTGGTTGATGGCCACGACGACGGGCACGCCAAAGCTCTGGACGTTTTCGATGTGACGACCGAGGTTCGCGCAGCCCGCCTTGACCGCATCCACGTTCTCGGCACCCAGGTCCGCCTTGGCCACGCCGCCGTTCATCTTCATCGCGCGCACGGTGGCCACGACAACGACAGCAGAGGGGGCAAGCCCTGCCTTGCGGCACTTGATGTTGAGGAATTTCTCCGCCCCCAGGTCCGCACCAAAACCGGCTTCGGTCACCACGTAGTCCGCCAGCTTCAGGGCGGTCGTGGTGGCGATAACGGAGTTGCAACCATGGGCGATGTTGGCAAAGGGACCGCCGTGCACAAAGGCAGGGTTGTTTTCCAACGTTTGCACCAGGTTGGGCTGCATCGCGTCCTTGAGCAGAACCGTCATGGCCCCGTCGGCCTTGATGTCGCGGGCAAAGATCGGGCTTTTGTCCCGGCGGTAGGCCACGATCATGTCACCCAGCCGCTTTTGCAGGTCCTTGAGGTCCTTCGACAGGCAGAGGATCGCCATCACTTCGGAGGCCACGGTAATGTCGAAACCGGTCTCACGCGGGAAACCGTTGGCGACGCCACCAAGGGAGGTGGTGATCTGGCGCAGGGCCCTGTCGTTCATGTCCACCACCCGGTGCCAGACGACGCGGCGGGTGTCGATCTCAAGCTCATTGCCCCAATAGATATGGTTGTCGATCATTGCGCTAAGCAGGGAGTGTGCCGAGGTGATGGCGTGGAAATCACCCGTGAAGTGAAGGTTCATCTCTTCCATAGGGACGACCTGGGCGTAACCGCCACCCGCGGCCCCACCTTTCATCCCGAAGTTTGGCCCAAGCGAAGCTTCGCGGATGCAGACGGCGGCCTTTTTGCCGATGCGGTTCAGTCCGTCACCCAAACCTACGGTGGTGGTTGTCTTGCCTTCGCCCGCGGGCGTTGGGTTGATGGCCGTGACCAGGATCAGCTTGCCGTCGGGGCGGTCCTGCACCGAATTGATGAAAGACTGACTGACCTTCGCCTTGTCGTGGCCGTAGGGCAGCAGATCATCCGAGGTGATGCCAAGCTTTTCCCCGATCTCCTGGATCGGGCGCTTCTTCGCCTCGCGTGCGATTTCGATATCGGTCTTATATGCCATCAGAGAATCCCCTCGTGCCAACAGGCTTTCTAGTCCCGCTTCTCATACAGGGCACATGTCCCCACAAGAGGTCGCGTTTCCGACATTTCCCCTCTCCGATGCGGCGGGCTGTCGCAGGGGCGTTTCTTTTCGGAAACGGTTGGTTGGCTATTGGTGGGCCCAGGCACGCTGACCGGGAACATGGAGGCGCAACCGGTCGCCGATGGACAGGGGCCCCTCCCTCTCGATCCAGGCCGTGACGCCGCGCTTGCCCAGTGCGGCGGCCTTGAAACCCTTTCCGTGCCCGGGTGCTTCCCGCTCGATCTCGCGCGCGGGCAGGTTGCACGGGCCGTTCAGCATATCGACCGTGAGGGTCGTGCCCCAGGGCGTCTGTAGCCGCGAACTTGGTGGAATATGGGTGAAGTCGGGGATGCCTTCGACAACGATGGTTGCACCCAGCAGACGGGGATCAAGCCGATCCACGCCGATCTCTGCGGCAATATCGGCCAGTTCCTCAGCCGAGAGGATGGAGAGCTGCCTCGTGTTTCGGATCTCAGTCCCTTGGGGATACTGCGCCTTGACACGCACGCAGGAAGGCCGGGTCAGACCGCTGTGGAAATCATTTGCGATCCCGGCGTAGGTGAGGCTGGCCGTCTCGATAGGCTGGGACCGGATGTCGGGGCGGTCTATCGGCACGGAGCCCATCCAGACGACCTTTGCGACATGGTCGGTTGGCATCAATTCGGGCATCTCAGATCCTTTCGATTGAGCCCACAGCTTGGCCAGAGGAAGGGACAAAAGAAAAGGCCCCGCCGCAGCGGAGCCTCATCAAATCTTGTGTCCGATTGATCGGTGTCGGTTATCAGGCCGTTGGCTCCGGCTCCATCCCGCCGTCCGCAGCCGGAGGGGCCTTCTTGCCCTTGCTCTTGGCCTTGGGAATGGCCGTAAGGCTGGCCTTCTTCTCGCCCTCGTCCGATCCACCCTTGTCGCTGTCGTCAGCGGGCGGCAAACCGTCCATGACCCGCTTGATCTCATCGCCGGTCAGCGTCTCATACTCAAGCAGACCCTGGGCAAGGCGCTCAAACCGCTCCTCGTTCTCCTGGATGATCTTCAGTGCCCAGTCGTAACCATCCTGGATGAACCGCTGGACCTCTTTCTCCACCAGTTCCTTGGTGTTGGCGGAGACGGAGAAGCCGGCTGTGTTACCCTGGTAACCCTGTGCAGCCTCCGAATAGTCGATGTTGCCGACCTTGTCCGACATACCCCACTGGAGCACCATCGCACGGGCCAGCGCCGAGGCCTGCTGGATATCTCCGGCAGGACCGTTCGACACCGAATCCGGACCGTACTTGTGAATCTCCGCCGCCTTGCCGGCCATGGTCATGGCAAGCCGCTGGTGGCATTCGTCCTTGAACATGTTCAGGCGGTCCATCTCGGGCAGGCTCATCACCATGCCCAGCGCCCCGCCGCGCGGAATGATCGTGGCCTTGTAGACCGGATCACACTTGGGCAGTTCCATCCCGACAAGGGCGTGACCGGCTTCGTGATAGGCGGTCATTTCCTTCTGTTCGGCGGTCATGACCATCGAACGGCGCTCGGGTCCCATCATGACCTTATCCTTCGCCTGCTCGAAATCGATCATGGTGACAAAGCGGCGTCCCACGCGGGCGGCCATCAAGGCCGCCTCGTTCACAAGGTTGGCCAGGTCCGCGCCGGAGAAGCCAGGCGTGCCACGTGCGATGATGCGCAGATCCACGTCGGGGCCCAGCGGGGTCTTGCGGGCATGAACGCCGAGGATCTTTTCGCGGCCCTTGATGTCCGGGTTGGGCACAGTGACCTGACGGTCAAAGCGGCCCGGACGCAGCAGCGCAGGATCCAGCACGTCGCGGCGGTTGGTCGCGGCGAGGATGATGACCCCTTCGTTGGCCTCAAAACCGTCCATCTCAACCAGCAGCTGGTTCAACGTCTGCTCGCGTTCGTCGTTACCACCACCGTAGCCAGCGCCCCGGTGACGGCCCACCGCGTCGATCTCGTCGATGAAGACAATGCAGGGCGCATTCTTTTTCGCCTGCTCGAACATGTCGCGAACGCGGGAGGCACCCACACCGACGAACATCTCAACGAAATCAGAACCGGAAATGGTGAAGAAGGGCACACCCGCCTCACCCGCAATTGCGCGGGCCAGAAGCGTCTTACCGGTACCCGGAGGGCCCACCAGAAGCGCACCCTTGGGGATCTTGCCGCCAAGGCGGCTGAACTTCTGCGGGTTGCGCAGGAATTCGACGATTTCCTCAAGCTCTTCCTTTGCCTCGTCGATGCCCGCAACATCGTCAAATGTGACACGCCCGTGCTTTTCGGTCAGCATCTTGGCCTTGGACTTGCCAAAGCCCATTGCACCGCCCTTGCCGCCACCCTGCATGCGGTTCATGAAATAGATCCAGACACCGATTAGAAGCACGATGGGCAGAAGCGACATCAGGAAGGTCTGAAAACCCGACTGTTGCTGCGGCGTTGCCTGGACCGGCACGTTGTTATCGATCAACAGGTTCGTGATTTCCGCGTCTTCAGGTTTGATGGTGACATAGTCGCCCCCGTCGGACCGACGGAAACGGACCTGTTCACCGTCCAGCGTCACGTTGCGCACGTTACCGCTTTCAACGGCATTCACGAACTCGGAATAGGTGATCTCGTTGCTTTGCAGGTTACCGCCTGGACCGCTGAAGAGGTTGAACAGGGCCAACACGAGCAGTAGCAGGACAACCCAGAAAGCAAGGTTACGCATATTTCCCAAGGGAACTCTCCTAATTTCAACGGCCGTACGGCGCACGGCCCAGAGCACAGTTCATCCTGTACATGTCTGATCTTAAGATAGAGACGATTGGTACAGGTTCAATGCGATAAAAGCGTGGCAAAAAAGGCATCTTCGCCATTCTTGACCTCCGCATGCCAGTTCTCACCCTTGCCGGCAAGGGGCGCCGCCACAAGCGCGTCGTCGCGCCACACCGCCGGCGAGGAGAGCAAAACCACCCGAGGCACGGCCGTTTCCCGCCAATCGGGACATTGCAGGAGCCCCTCTTCCCCCAACGCGCGGATCTCAAGCCCGGCGGCATCACCGAGCTTTTCCGGCGGTGTGATACGCCACCGATTGTCCCAAAGCTTATCCAGCGGGCAGGCAACCGATCTTACCGCATTCAGTTCACGAAAGACCCAGATCGCGCCGCCGATACGGCGCACATGGCAGCCATCCGTCGTGCCCGCCTGCCCCCTTGCAACCTGGCAGATCACCGCCGAAACCGCCGCGCGGCGGGGCGGGTAAGCGCTGCCGCTGACCCAGTTGAGGGCCCTGACAAAGAGCCGCCGCCGGATTTCTGCGGGCTCCGTTTCAAAGAGTTTCTCCCCGATCACCACAGCACCCGCAGGCAGGGTGACGGCCTTTTGCGCGGTAATGAAGGTCTGCCATTCCAATGCCTCGCGGGCCTGTCTGAGCTGATCCGCAACCTCGCAAAGCCCTTCGACATCGATCTCAAGCGGTGCCAGCGCGGCCAGGGCCTGTCGCGCCTTGATCCGGTCAAAGATCTGGTCCTCGTTGCTGGGATCCTCAATCCAGTCGATCCCCTTGGCGCGCAGGTACGTGCGTAGCGCCCTGCGTCGCACGCTCAGAAGCGGGCGCACCCAGGTTATCCCCTCCCTGACCCGCCGGGCCCGCATGGCGGAAAGCCCGTCAACCCCGGCGCGCCGTGCCAGCCGCATCAGGACCGTCTCTGCCTGATCGTCCGCAGTATGGCCCAGCGCAACGGTGTCGATGCCCAGCCCCTGCGCCCAGCGTGCCAGAAGAGCGTACCGTGCCTTGCGCGCCTCCGCTTGCAGATTGCCTTCGCCGGTCCAGTCTTTCCACAGGAGCGTTTCGTGGGCGATGCCGATCCGCTTGCACTGGTCAGCGACTATTGCGGCTTCCTCGGCCGAGCCTTCCCTCAACCCGTGGTCAACCGTTGCAGCATGGAGGGTGATGCCCTCAGCCGTACAGAAGATCTGCAAGAGATCAAGAAGCGCCATGGAGTCCCCGCCGCCGGAGACCGCAACGCCGATCCGTTCCGGAGGATACGGCAAAAACGCCTCCGATATCAGATTATTAAGGCGTTCCGACAAGGCTCAGGTGCAGTTCAGGCTAAGCTGCTGTTCCTGCGCCCGGGGGACAAAGGGGCTGCCGGGAAAGCGGACCGCGACTTCACTCAGGGTGACACAGGCTTCCTGGGTTTGGTCCAGCTGGCCGAGGGCGCGGCCCAACTCAAAGAGCGCCTGAGGCGCGATGGGACCCTCGGGTGCTGCGCTGAAGGCGGCCAGGAAGGCGCGCGCCGCCTCGCGGGTGTCCTGGAGGCCCGCAAGCGCCTGGCCCCGACGCAGTTCGGCTTCCGCCGCTAACGGTCCGCCCGGGTAGGTCTGATTGAAGGTCGCAAAGAGGTCTGCGGCGGTGCGAAAGTCACCTTGGGCGAGCGCCTCCTGCGCCCGCTTGAAGTCGGCCTCCTCCCCCACAGCAAGGGATGCCTGATCGGTCGGTGTGGCGGGTGTTGTCAGCGGCGCGGTCGTCTGCTCCGCCCCGCCCAGTGTTGTCGTCTCACCCAGCTGGGACAGGTCGCCTCCTTCCAGCTCCACCAGCCGGAATTCCAGATCGCCGATCCGGTTGGTGCCGTCGGCGACAATGCGGTTGATCCGGTTTTCCAGCTCTTCGGTCTTTGAGGTAAGACGCTGCATTTCGCTTTCCATCGCGTTCACCCGCTCCAGTACCGATCCACCGGCAATTGAGCCGCCGGACGTCCCGGTGGTGGAAAGCTCGCGCTTGAGCTTCTGAACCTCGACAAAGAGCACCGTCAGTTCCTGCCGTATGTCCGCCAGTGTCTGTTGGTCCTGCGCCGCGGCCCCAAGGGGCGCGAGCGTCATACCAAGATAGAAAAGGACAGCGTATCGCAACTTCATTGGATCATCCCCTAGCGGCTGCTCAGCTTGTCAGGCCGCCCGCCAGCACGGTGACCGCGCGACGGTTCTTGGCATAACAGGCCTCTTCCGAGCAGACTTCGATGGGCCGTTCCTTACCGTAGCTGACAACCCGCAGGCGCTGCGCGGGCACGCCTCTTGAGATCAGATATTCCTGCGCTGCGTTGGCCCGACGGGCACCCAGGGCAAGGTTGTATTCGCGCGTGCCCTGCTCATCCGCGTGGCCTTCGATCACTGCCTGGTAATCCGTGTTGGTCAAAAGCCAGGTCGCCTGCCCGTCCAGCGTGGTGCGCCCCTCAGCCGTCAGATTGGACTGATCGACCGCAAAAAGAATCCGATCCCCGATCGCCTGCTGGAAGTAGGCGGTGGAGGTTGGATCATTGGCACTGCCCGGGACGATCGCCCCGGCGGTCGATCCGCTCAGCCCCGCGCCCGCGCCTGCGTCACCGCCGAAACGGCCCGGATTGGTACAGGCGGACAGTCCGAGGACTGTCACCAATATCGCGCTTGTTAGAACTCTGTTCATATCTCTGCCTCTCGGTCTTTTCTTATGGTTCCGGTGAAATCTACCACACTGGATTGGTTAACGAAATCCATGCATCACTTTTGCAGGGGCGACCAGGAAGGATCCGACCCCCCTTCGGGCGTTGGCACCGGGCGCAGGTTGCGGCCCGTGATATCCACGGAATAGAGCCGCGAGGATCCCCCCGCGCCCTGTGTTTCACGGCTGAACATAATGACCCGGCCGTTGGGTGCCCAGGTGGGACCCTCATCGAGAAAGGAAGCCGTGAGCAGGCGTTCTTCCGACCCGTCAAGCCGCATGACCCCGATGTGAAAGCGGCCCTTGTTCTGCTTGGTAAAGGCGATGAGATCCCCACGCGGGGACCAGACCGGGGTACCATAGCGGCCCTCACCGAAGGAAATGCGCTGCGCCTCACCCCCCGTGGCGGGCATGATGTAAAGTTGCTGGGTGCCGGAGCGGTCGCTTTCAAAGACGATCCGGCTGCCGTCGGGCGAAAAGCTGGGGGCCGTTTCGATCGATGGGGCGGAGGTCAGTCGGACCGACTGTCCACTGGCAATGTCCATGGTGTAGATGTCGGTATTTCCGCCCTGCGTGAGCGAAAAGACCACCGTCTGACCCGAAGGTGAGAAGCGGGGCGCAAAGCTCATCGTGCCTTCGGCGCTTTCCAGCACCCGTCGGCTGACCGATCCTACGTCCAGCACGTAGATGCGCGGGAAACCGGTTTCGTAGCTGGTATAGAGCACCCTGTCGCCGGTCGGAGAGAAGCGCGGTGCCAGCACGATGCTGCTGCTGTCGGTGAGGTACTGCACGTTGGCCCCATCGTAATCCATGATGGCGAGCCGTTTCTTGCGGTCATCCTTGGGCCCGGTTTCGGAGACGTAGACGACACGGCTGTCGAAGTAGCCGCCTTCCCCCGTAATCCGGCTGTAGACCGCATCGGCTACCTTGTGGGCCATGCGCCGCCAGCCGTCCGTGGTCCCGGTGAATTGCAGCCCGGTGCCCAGTTCGGCCCCCGAAAAGACGTCGTAGAGGCGGAACTTGACCGCCAGAGTGTTGCCCTGCACGTTGACTGCGCCGGTCACCAGCGCCTGAGAATTGATCGCCTTCCAATCCGCATACTGCACCGGCGCGTTGAAATCGCTGACGGTTGAGATGAAGGCCGTGGCCGGGATTTCCCGGAACAGACCAGTGCCGGAAAGATCCTGCGCGACCACGCGGGCTATGTCGTTGGCGAGCGTCGCGGCCTCTGCCGTTTCGGGCTGAAACCCCGGTACGGCAAAGGGCAAAGGCTCGATCACGCCTTCGGTAATCTCGATCCGAAGCGGGCCCTGCTGGGCCTGCGCCGTCCCGGCGAAGGCCCAGAGAAAGGCTAGACAGAGGGTCAGCAATAAGCGGTGCATCATGGCGTGCTTTTCCTTACGGGGTCGTTCCCTTTTTAGACTATTTAACCGAAAGCACGGACTTGCGAAGGGAAGTTTGCCCCTAACGC
>JABDKA010000035.1 GCA_013002405.1 Sulfitobacter sp.
GACGATCAGTTTCAGGGCCGTGTTCTGGTGGTGGAGCGGGACCCAACCTATACCTTTGCCTCAACCAGCCACACCAATTCCTGCATCCGGCAGCAGTTTTCCAATCCCATCAATATTCGCATTTCCCAGTTCGGTGCCGAGTTTATCCGCAACTTCCGGAGCTTCATGGGCCGGGCTCCCGAGGTCCCCCATCTGACTCTGCAAAGCTACGGCTATCTGTACCTTGCCGATACTCCCGCTTTCGCAAAAAGCCTGCGGCAGGCGCAGGCGGTTCAGGCCGCCGAAGGCGCGCAGACCCGGCACATGAGCCGGGACGAGATCGCCGCCGCCTACCCCTTCTACAACCTCGATGGCATCATCGCGGGAAACCACAACACGACCGACGAAGGATACTTTGACGGTGGCACCATGTTTGACTGGTTCAAACGCATGGCGCGGCGCAACGGGGCGGAGTTCATCCACGATGAGGTGGTGGGCATGACCCTTAATGCGGCGGGCAGCGGGGTGGACAGCGTCACCCTCGCGTCGGGCGGGCGAATAGCCTGCGGGACCGTGGTGAATGCATCGGGCCCCCGTGCGGTGCAGACCGCGCGCATGGGGGGCATCGAGGTGCCCATTCGGCCCCGAAAGAGGTACACCTTCATCTTCGACGCGGCAGAGCCGCTGGACCGGGATCTGCCTCTGACCATAGACCCGTCGGGCGTGCACATGCGCACCGATGGTCGATATTACCTGGCCGGCTGTCCGCCCGATGAGGACCCCGACGTGGACCCGGACGATTTCGGGTTCGACCATTCACTGTGGGAAAACAAGGTCTGGCCGGTTCTTGCGACGCGGGTGCCCGCATTTGAGCGGGTGAAGGTCATCAACGAATGGGTCGGGCACTATGCCTTCAACACGTTCGATCAGAACGCGGTTGTGGGCCTGCATCCGGAGGTATCAAATTTCGTCTTTCTGAACGGGTTTTCCGGTCACGGGCTGCAGCAGTCCCCTGCCCTCACACGCGGTGTTGCCGAACTGATCATTCACGGTAACTTCAGGTTGCTTGACCTGAGCCCCTTCGGGTTCGAGCGGCTGGTGAAGCAGGAGAAATTCCCCGAAAAGGCGGTCATCTAAGCGCGCGGGCGCTGCAAGGAAAGGAATTGCGATGAAACTGAAAAAGCTGGTGCTGACCGGGGCCGCGGGGCGGCTGGGGTCTTATCTGCGCGAACCGCTGGCGGCGATGTGCGAGGAACTGGTGAGCACGGATATATCCGCGGATATAGGTAAAACTTTACCTAATGAGACCTTCGTGCAGGCCGATCTGGCGAGCTATGACGCCATCTTTCCGATCCTGGAAGGGGCTGAAATGGTTGTACATTTCGGTGCCATCGTGGACGAAAAACCGTTTGAAGAACTGCTCGGCCCGAATTTCGTCGGCTCCTACAACATATGGGAAGCAGGCTACCAGCAGGGGGTGCGGCGGATCGTATATGCCTCATCAATCCATGCGGTCGGCATGCACAAGAAGCGGGACTGCATCGGCATCGACGCCCCCCACCGGCCCGATACCTTCTACGGGCTGGCGAAGTGTTTCACCGAGGATCTCGGCTCCATGTACTGGGACAAGCGGCAGATGGAATCGGTGCATCTGCGCATCCTGTCCTGCGCGCAGGTCAACAACGCGCGGGCTTTGGGATCATGGCTGTCCTACGACGATTTGATCCAACTGGTGCAGCGCGCGGTGGATACCCCGTCGGTCGGGTTCTCCATTATCTACGGTGTGTCCGACAACGACCGCGCGCCGGTGAATAATGCCAAGGCCTCTTTTCTGGGCTACCGTCCCAAAGACAATGCGGAACAGTTCGCCGAGGCGATCCTGGCCGAGACCGGACCGCCGGATGTCACCGATCCCGCGGAAATGCTGCAGGGCGGCCCCTTTGCCAAGGTGGACCTGGGGCAAAGCGGATTGGCCCAGATGAACATCGTGAATGACAAGAAAGAGACCTGAACCGGGGCCCGAGTGGGCATTCCCCCGTGTCTTTTGAATTCTGGTAGAAATGAGGCGTCCGATGGGCGTCTCATTTTTCGTTTTGGCGGGCGGAACTAATACTTTGGACCTGAAGGTTTATTCTCTAAATGGTAGTAATTTTGCCGCTGAATTGGTGGACTAGATCAACCAGATTTCCCCGCCAAATATCAAAAAACGCACACTTTTTCCGTTTCTGCCCAAATTAGGCCACGATTCCCCGTAAAGTTGATGATTAAGAAACATTGTGTGCATGTCAGAAGAGTACGAGACCCAGTTATGAAGATCCTAGCGGTAGATGATGATCCGATCATACTTGAGCTTTTGGGGGAGTTCATGGCGTTGGTCGGGCAGCACGAGCTGACCAAGGCGCAATCCGCGCATGAGGCAATCGACATTCTCCGCTCTACCGATGCGCCGCGGTTCGACTGTTTCCTCTTCGATATCCAGATGCCTGGCATGGACGGCGTTGAACTGACGCAGACCCTGCGGGCCACCAAGCGTTTCGCGGATGTCCCGATCCTGATGCTGACCGCGATGGCGGAAAAGCGCTATGTCGATTCCGCCTTTGCCGCAGGTGCGACCGATTACATCACCAAACCCTTCGAGATTGCGGAGCTGACCGCCCGGATCCGGTCGGTTGAGGAACTGATCGCGCGGCGCAAGGCCCGCAACGGCAAGGTCTTTGCCGCCCAGTCGGTGGCGGATCAGACCAATGTGATTGAGCTTTTCGAGCCCATTTCCATCTACGACGTCGACAATGTGATCGAGTATCTGGCGATGGAGAACTATATCGCGCAGCTTTCGCGCAGCGCGCTTTTTGGCTCTACCACCATTGCCTTTACGGTCCGCGAGATCGAGGCCTTTCACACGCGCCTCTCCCCATTTGAATTCTACAGTCTTATTTCTGACGTGGCCGAGGTCATCTCGGACACGCTGCAAGGGAATCAGTTCTTGATGGCCTATGCGGGCAACGGCACCTTTGTCTGCGTGACCGAAAGTGGGTGGCGTCCGGACCCGGTGCGCTTGCAGGATGCAGTGAACCTGTCCCTTTCGCGGACCGAGCTTTACGACAACAGCGGCCAACGGCTGGAGCCACGCGTGTGCGCCGGAGAGGCGATCCGGCTGATCTGGAAGAGCGGCGATTCCGTCATGGAAGCGCTTGCCACCGCCCACGCCAGTGCGGAAGCGGCTTGTGTCGCCTTCGAGAAATCGAAATATAATCTCTGGAACATGGGACAAACAGCGTGAAGGATATGATCTCAGAACTTCCCGGCCTTGATCGGGTGCGCGCCCGGTTTCTGGATATGCTGGTACCACGCCACGAACAGATCGCGGCGCATGCTGTTGCTGCATGGGACGGTGAGACCGTTGAGGAAATCAACGGCAACCTCGCCGCGGCTCAGGCCATCCTGCACCAGATTGCCGGTACTGCCGGGTCTTTGGGTCTTGTCGATCTGGGGGCCAAGGCACATGCCTGCGAGAATGAGATCATTGATCATCTGAAGGGGCCGGATGCCGATCTGGCCATTTGCCCGGGTGAAATCATCCGGGACCTGGACGAATTCCTGCAGGATTGTCTTGCGGTGCTGGAAAGCAGCAAGTGAAATTGCCCATGCCTTATGGGTCAATGACCGATACGGCCTGACACCTACTTCGCAATGATATCCTTGATCTGATCGCCCAGCGACATCGGATCGAAGGGCTTGCTGATCACCTCGGACGCACCGATCTGGCGCAGCTCGTCCTGTTCGGATTGCTGGGCCCGCGCGGTCATGAAGATGGCCGGTACCTCCTTGAGGTGTTCCATCTCTCGCATCTTCTCAAGCGTCTGCCGTCCGGTCATGCCGGGCATCATCATGTCCAGCAGGATCACGTCGGGGGTATAGTTCTGGACCATCTTCAAAGCGTCCTCACCGGACTCGCACTGGACCACTTCGAATTCGCCGGACATATCGAGCGACATCTGCGCGATCTCGCGAATGTCTGGGTCATCTTCCACGTGAAGAAGCTTGATCATGTTGCGTCCTTTCCCGGTCCTGTCGACCTAGGAGGCTTCGCGCATGATCCTTGCCGTTTCATCCTGCGTGAAATCCCCCACTGTCGCCTTCTTAGGTAGGACAAAATGGAAGGTTGTGCCAACGCCTTCTTTGCTGTCGAAGCCGATTGACCCGCCGAGCCCCTCTACGATGGCTTTGCAGATGCTCAGGCCAAGGCCGGTACCGCCCTTTCCGGCACGGTCGGAGTTCTCCAGATCGGCGAAACGGTCAAAGATCTTGTGCTGATCCTTTTGCGGAATGCCGGGGCCCTGGTCCCGCACGGCGACACGCACCTCTTCGCCAAGATCCTCAAGCGTGATGTCGATGTGGCTGTTGGGGCGAGAGAATTTGCAGGCGTTCGACAGCAGGTTCGTCAGAACCTGGATGATGCGGTTGGGATCCGTGTGCACAAGGACCGGAACATCCGTGCCGTCGATCCTTATGTCGAGCGCGAAGCGCTGACGGAGCATGCTGTTGGCGTGGTTGGTCTCTTCGACCAGATCGCTCAGATCGACATCCTTGAGGTCGAATTCCATCTGACCGGCGGAAATCTTTTCCAGATCGAGGATGTCGTTGATGATGAGCACCAGCCGGTCGGCGTTACGGTGGGCAATCTCCAGCAGAGCCAGAGCCTTTTCGGGGATGTCGCCGGCTGCCTTGGACAACAGCAGGCCCATCGAGCCCTTAATCGAGGTCAGTGGGGACCGCAGTTCGTGGCTGACCATGGAGATGAACTCGGACTTCTTGCGTTCTTCGAAAAGCCGCGCGGAGATGTCGTTGAGCATGACCAGGAAGCGGTTCTTCTTGTTGGCGACTCGCAGGAACTTGATACTGGCGTCGAAGGGTACGCCCATCAGCTCAAGGTCCAGCCGGGTCAGACTGTCGCCCGAGGCGGCGAGCGCCTTGCAGGCTTCCCCGATGGCCTCAGCGGCGGCCCTGTCTTCGATGTCATTGAGCGACTTCTCTTTGTAGGTCTCGGCGTCCCAACCCAAGCGACTGATGGCGGTGCGGTTCAGGTAGGTAAAGGTGTCTGTTTCGGCATCGATGATCCAGATGTCATCGCGCAGTTCATCAAGGCTTTCGACCGTCTCCTGCTCAGCGATCAGTTGATTGACGCGAGTCACATCCGTCCTGGCCGAAATGGAGCCCGCCCAGCTGCCGTCTGGATTGAAGAGCGGGATGACTGTGGTGTGGGTCAGCAGGCGGCTGCCGTCCTTGCGGCGCAGAGAGGTCTCTCCTTGCCAGGTTTTGCCGCGCATCAAACCTGCGCGGATCTCATTCGCGTCCCGCTGTGCAAGCTTGTCGAAGTAGAGCATGTTGACGGGCTTACCGAGCACTTCGTCTTGCGAATAACCGGTCACCTTCTCGAATTCAGCGTTCACCTCTGTCAGGCAGTGCTTATTGTCGACAACATTTACAATGACGTGCTTGGAGAGCACCTCAAGACGCTGAGACAGGGGTTTTTGGGAGTCCTGAATGGCCCTTTTGCTGTCCTTCGCCAGCAGGATCGTCGGCAGCAGTCCAGCCAGGGCAATGGCTGGAAGGGCCGCCGCATATTCAGCGTAAGGCGTTGAAATCACGGACTTGGCGAGGAAGTACCACATGCCCGCGAGGGAGGTACCGCTGAGCAATGCCAGCCTGGTCTTCAGACCTGAATTTCCCGCCGCTTTCGACATCTGTTCCCGTCAATTCTAGACAAATAATCAAAATAACTTGGGACCAACCGGCTCTCAGATGGCCTTATTGTTTTGAATGGCAGGCCATGTTGGCAATAATGTGGCGGTTGCAAAATTATTGTGTGATTGGCCCCAGGCCAGATCAGGAGGCGCGCGCGATGTGGCCCGATACGTAGGCTGCGATGGTGTCCAGTTCGGTGCGCGATTTGACCAGATTGGCGTAAAGCCGACTGTCGCGCCTGATATCCGAATCCGCTGAAAGGCCAAGGATGCGCACCGCAGGGTTCCGGTCTGCGATTTCGCCAACCAGGACACTGGCATCTCCGTCGGGCAGGGACCAGTCGATGATGGCCACATCGATTTCCGTTTCCTTCAAGTACTTCCTTGCCCCGGCAAGGCTGCCGACGTTGACGATTTCCGCCACCTCCTCCAGTCCGGATCGGATGATTTCGGCGAAGTCCGTGTCATCCTCAAGGTGCAGCACCCTGAGCCGCCGCTTGGCCATCGTTTCCGGGCGTACGACAGAGACCTTTTTTGGCATGACGGCCCGTTTTGACAGAGGCAGCGTGAACCAGAAGACGGTCAATGCATCGGGGACGCTTTCGAAGCCGATTCTGCCGTTGTGGCGCGTGACGATCTGTTTGGTGATGTTGAGACCCAGACCGGTGCCGCCCTTGGCCCGCGTGTCCGAACTGTCAGCCTGCGAGAAAGCCTGGAAGAGCCTTGGCCGGAAGGTATCGGGGATGCCGGGGCCCTTGTTCTGAATGTAGATGATGGCGACATCGTCCAGCCGTTCCGCCTTGATCACGATCTCCGTCTCATCGTCGGAGTACTTGCAAGCGTTCGACATGAGGTTCGCGAGCACCTGCTTGGTACGGCCATGGTCCGCGTAGACCCAAAGCGGCTCATCGGGGGTATCGACGCGGAAGGTGTTGCTGTGGGTCACCGCGAAGGGCGACATCTCCTTGACCGCTTCATCGATGATCTCGGCCATATCGTGGGTTTCAAAATCAAATGATACTTCGCCGGAGGAAATCTTTTCCAGATCCAGAATGTCGTTCACGATCGTGGTCAGCCGGTCGGTATTGGACAGGGCGATGTCGATGAGCCTTTTGCTGCCCGGGCTGAGACCCGAATTTTCGGCGGCGTGCACAAGACCGAGCGCCCCCTTGATAGAGGTCAGAGGCGTGCGCAATTCGTGGCTGACGGTTGAGACGAATTCGTTCTTGATCCGATCCAGTTCTTTCTGGTCCGTTATGTCGTTGACCTGGACAATGAAGAAATTGCGTTTTGCATTCTTGTCGAAGGTCCAGGAGATGTTGAAGAGCCCCCAGCGTTCTGTCCCGTTACTGCGCAGGATGCGGTGCTCGCCCCGGTAGACCTCAGCGCTCGCGCTTTCCACAAGGGCCATCACGTTACGAAAGATGCTTCTGAGTTCTTCGGGCGGCAGCATGTCCTGAAGTCGGGTTTCAGACTTTAACGCGTCGCGATCGTAACCGCTGAGATCGCAGAAGGCGTCGTTCACATCGAGGAATTCACCGTCGCCGGTGATAAGCGCCATTCCGATGGGTGCGGCCGAGACGACCTGGCGGAACCGCACTTCGCTGACTTCGAGCGCGTTTCTGGCGTGCCTGAGATCGGTCACATCCGTCTGCGTGCCGATCATGCGCAGGGCCTTGCCCGTCTCGTCCCGCTCCACCACCAGCGCGTCCGATCGCATCCAACGCCAGTGGTTATCGGGAAAACGCAGCCGGAATTCCGACATGGATCTGCTGGTGCGCCCTTCGATGCAATTGCGGTCAGCGGTGCGCAGGGTCTCCATATCTTCGGGGTGGACCCGTGAGAGGAAGGCCGCCTGGGTATCCGGGACCGGCTTGGCCGGATCGTAACCCATGATTTCAAGCCAGGTGTCCGATACCTCCGACGTGCCCGAAACCAGGTCCATATCGAAGACGCCGATTCGACTGCCCTTGAGGGCGCGGTCAAAGAGCGTTTTCGTCTTCTTGAGTTCCTGAACCGCTTCGAATTCCGCCGTGACATCCCTTACGATTGCGGTGGTCCGGCTTTCGCCTTCCTGGGTCAGCCAGGTGTTGCATTGCAGATCAAGGAAGAGGGGTTCATCCGATTTTGCCCGTCCGGTGGCGTTGTAGTCGCCCTGGATGTGCCCATCCGGGATCTCCGTGACAAGTTCATCGAAGGGCATGCCCTTGAGATCCGAAGCGCTGAAGCCGAATTTTTCCTGCGCGGCCTGGTTCACGATGCGGATGCGGCGATCTTCGTCCAGGATGAAGACGGAAATGACCGCGTTTTCCACGACGGAGCGGTTTTCCTCCTCTCGCGCGTTCACCTGGCGCGAGCGATAGGCGGCAAGTTCGGCCAGGGCGGCACTGCGTTTGCGCTGATTTTCCATTGAGACGAGCAGGAGTGCCGTGATCAGGAAACCGGCGGCAAGGATGCCCAAGGGAAAGTAGCTGTGAAAGAGCATCTCGAACGGCGGTGTGCTGGCGTAGGAGATGGTCCATTGCCGATCGAACTGATCAATGGTGTAGACCCCGACGTACTTGGCGGTGTCGGCTTCTGATGCGGAGCTGTTGTAAATGACCTGGTCCGGGTCAGCCTCCGGTCTGTCGTAGACGGCAAATTCATAGGCAAGTCCCTGACTTGAGGAGAGATTGGTCAACAGGTCACGACCCACGAAGGGTGCGTAGACCCAGCCCAGAAATGGTGCGTCGCTGATATTGTCGGCCGTGCCATCGACCGGGTCGGCGAAAAGCGGGCGCAAAAGGAGGAAGCCGGGCTGTTTGGTTTCGTCCTGCACCAGCAGGATGCGGGGGGTCAGCTGTGGCTTGCCCGTTTCGCGGGCCTGCGTCGCGGCATTGCGGCGGCCCTCCTCGAAGGTGATGTCGAGACCCAGCGCCGCCCGGTTCGGCTCAATCGGGGAGATACGCTGAATAATAAACCGCTCCGGCCCGTCGGTATCCGGCTTGATGACCAGTTCCGTCTCACCCAGTTCCTCCAGGCGCTGCATAAAGGCCGCTTCCTGACCTGCCCGGATGGGCGCGATGAAGCCGATACCGCTGATACCCGGCAGAAACTCTGCAATGTTGAGGGTGCTGACGTATGCATCGAATTTCGCGCGCGATACTTCGCCTGAAGTCTTCAGGAAGGCAGCGGCGCCGTTGAGGCTTTGCAGATAGGTGTTCATCCGGGTCTGGATGGCCTGAACGCTGTTCTCACTCAGCCGGTCGAATTCTTCCTGAGCGGCATCGCGATTTGTCTGAACGCTGCTGGCATAAAGCCCGAGTGTCACGGCGACGCAAATGCCGATCAACATGACTTCGAGTTTGCGCAACTTGTTACCGCCCTTCTGGCCCTGCCGAATACACGTTGGCGTCTGATGAATACCTCAACGCCAACGCAAGGCGGCTTTGAAACCGCTCCTTTTCTAGCCCAAGTTGATAGTTGGTAGAAATCAAATGATCAACATTTATGTAATTTATCCCGCGTAACCACGAGATAATGGACCGGCGCTGGAATTTTGGGCAAACTGCTCGACTGCCTCTTTGTTTGGGCATTCTTGACAGATAATCGAAGTATGCTTCAAGCTTGAAATAATCTTGACCTTTCAGGTGTGGCTTTCCTGCCAAAAATCCCGTTTTACGGATCATGCGTCAGATCGCTCGCCTCTAGATCGTCGCTGAACGGGAAACGAAGTGCCTAGATATGCCACATCAGGCCGAAAAGGCGCCCGAAAGTGAGGTTTTTCTTCACAAAGCGATAGGTTAATGGCACCTCTATAGGGTAATTATTTAACTTTTCTTACCAGTTAGCCGCAGCGGCGACCCTTCTACGGGCCCTTCGTGAGCGGTTTGATTAGACCGAATTTATTGGATCTCACATGGCGTTCCCTACTCGAACACTCCGGAAGTCCGTTCTTTCCTTTGCGCTTGGCACGCTTATTTCGGCGGCGCCAGCCACGGCTGAGAGCCTGGTCAGCGCGGTCAGATCCGCGGTTACCAACAACCCCACCGCCCAGGCCGCGGACGCGGACGTCCGGGCCTCCCTCTTCGAAATGCTGGAGCTCAAGGGGGAGTATCAGCCGGAGGTAACACTTTTCGGCGAGGCCGGTGCGGAGGTCGTGGATAACCCGGCAACACTGTCGGCGGCCGACAATGCAGACCTGAAAGGCACGGCGCAGATCGGGGTTGGTGTGGAGTACTTGCTTTACGACGGCTACCGGCGCGAAAACCTTGTCTACAGAAACGCAACCCGGCTTGATGCGGCTATCCTACGACAAATGGATGCCTCCGAGACGTTGGCGCTGAACGCTGTCGAAAGCTACATCGACATCCTGCGACTGCGCAGCCTGGTCCAGCTTGCCGCGGAGAATATCGCCCGCCATCAGGATTTGGGCCGTCAGGTCGACGAACTGGTCAATGGCGGCCGCCTGCCGGAAAGCGACCGCTTTGTCGTGCGGGACCGGATCGCCGCTGCGCGGGATGCCAAGCTCAATCTCGATCAGTCGCTCGCCAATGCGGAGGCCCGCTACACCCGCGTGATCGGCCACGCGCCAAGGGGCAAGATGCACGTGCCAAGCGTCAAGTCGGTGCCCAGGAACCTGCGCGCCTTCCAGAACGAGGCGGTCCAGAAATCCTTTCGTGTGAGGGTTGCCGACAAGGTCGCCCGCGAGAGCCGGTTTGACGGAAATATCAAGGAGGCAGACCGTCAGCCCCGGGTCACCCTGAACGGCGGCGTGACCTACGGTGTGAACCGGGAAGGAAACTCCTCCAACAGATCCGACGCCTTTGTGGGCGTGCGGATGAACTGGACCCTTTACAACGGTCGCCGCCCGGCCCAGTCGGCGGGAATCCGTGAGCGGGTGCGCGAGGCGGAACTGGAACGGCGCGTGGCCGCCGAAGAGGTTCGCGAGTTGAGCGCGCGCACCTGGAATGCCTTTCTCAAGAACACGAAGCGCAGCGCGCTTCTGGACGAACAGCTGCGCGCGAACTTCATGATCGTGCGCCAGTACCGCGACGAGCTGGATGCGGCCAAGCGCACCGTTCTTGACCTGCTGGAGGCGGAACGCGCGGTTTTCAACGTCAAGCTGCAGAAGATCAGTGCAGATGCGGCGCTGAGCTTCAGCAAGTACCGCATGCTCGCAGCCCGCAGCCGCCTTGCAGAGCATTTCGGCGTGGCCAATGCGAACCGTCTATTTGCACCGGACTACGAAGAGCGCGCGCTCAAGGCCCCGAGGGCGGCCGTTTTCAATACGGTCGTTGAACCGCTCAGATGACGGCGGGGGGCGCGAACCCCGCGGCCAAGCCCGCGCGACCCGGCGTGGCTGAGGCCGAAACGCATCCCGGTCTGAGCGTCGTTGCCTGGTTCGCCAAGGAGCTTGGCCAACCCTTTTCCCAGGCCGCCGTCCTGTCCCGCCTGCCCAGCGATCCCGACCCGACAGACCGCAACCTGATCGCCCGCGCGCTTGAAGTGGTGGGCCTGCGCGCCAAGCTGGTCTTTCGCGACATCCGCCGGATTGATCCCATCGTGCTGCCCTGCCTGCTGTTCCATCAGAAGACCGGTATGCCGATCATCCTGCAGAAGATCGACAAGGCCCGCAAAGTGGCCCAGATCATTGAACCCGGTGAAGGGGGACTGGAGCAGGAGGTCAAGCTGTCCGCCCTCCGCCGCATGACCGATGGGCGGGTGATGCTGGTGAGCCCCGACCTGGACCACCGCGAAAGCCTGCTGTCGCCCGAAGCACGGGCCAAGGGCCTGGCCTATCGCCACTGGTTCTGGACCCCCTTCTGGGCCAACTGGACCATCTGGATCCAGGTGATCCTGGCCGTCTTTGTAATCAACCTGCTGAGCGTTGCCCTGCCGCTCTTCGTGATGAATGTCTATGACCGGGTCATCCCCAACCTGGCCTACGTGACCCTCTGGACCTTGGCGCTCGGTGTCCTGATCGCAATGGGCCTCGATCTGCTGCTGAGGGTCCTGCGCAACGGGATGCTGGAGACCATCGGCAAGCGCGTGGACGTCAAGGCCGCGACGGGCATCTTCCGGCAGGCGATGAACGTGCGCCTGCTGGACCGGCCCGGTGGGGCGGCGGGCATCACCAACAACATCCGCGATTTCGAGATGGTCCGGGAATTCTTTGCCTCCTCCACCTTCATCTCGATTATCGATCTGATGTTCATCGGCATCTTCATCGCCGTGCTATTCGCCATCGTGGGGCCCATTGCCTATGTTCCCCTGATCGCCGTGCCCGTCGTGCTGATCCTCGCGCTCATAGCGCAGGTGCCCATCGGGCGCACGGTCGAGAAGGCCCAGCAACTGGCAACCAAGCGGCACGTGGTGCTGGTCGAATCCCTTTTCGGGATCGAAACGGTGAAAAGCCTGAACGCCGAACCCGTGATGCAGCGGGAGTGGGAGAAGGCCGTCGCGCAGTCGGCGCTCATTTCGGGGCGTACGCGCTTCTGGTCCAACTTCGCGATCACCAGCACGATGGTCATCCAGCAGGCGGTCAGCGTGGGTGTCATCGTCTGGGGGGTCTTTCTGGTGGCCGACGGACAGATCACTATCGGCGGCCTGATCGCCGCCAACATCCTGGCGGGCCGTGTTCTGGCGCCGCTCGGCAATATCGCCCAGACGCTGTTTCGTGCGCAGCACGCCTTCAAGGCGATGAAGGCGCTGTCGGAGTTCATGAAGCTGCCAGTGGAGAATACCCAGATCGTGCAGAACGCGCTGAAGGTCACCAGAGGCGAGATCGAGTTTCGCGATGTCACCTTTACCTACCCGGGGGCGCCCATCCCATCTGTCAAGGATCTGTCGCTGCGGATCGCAGCGGGTGAGACAGTGGCCCTTCTGGGCCGCGTGGGGTCGGGCAAGACCACGCTGGGCAAGCTTTGCAACGGCCTGATCAGCCCGGACAGCGGCATTATCCTGATCGACGGTCAGGAGATCGGCCAATACGATCCGGCAGAGCTGCGTGAGGGGGTAGCCTATCTGACCCAGGAGACAGAGCTTTTCACCGGCACCATCCGGGAGAATATTCTGATTGGCCGCCCAAATGCCACGGACGACCAGATCCACCGCGCCCTCTATTTCGCGGCGATGGACGGCTATATCGCCGAAAACCCCGAAGGGCTGAACCAGTTCATTGGCGAAAAGGGCAACCGCCTGTCGGGAGGCCAGCGGCAGGGTCTGGCCATTGCGCGCATGGTTCTGCGCAACCCCAGGCTCGCCTTTCTGGATGAACCCACGAGTGCGATGGACCAACAGATGGAGGCGCTTATCACCGCCCGCCTGTCGGAGCTTGCGCGCGAAGGTATGGGGCTGATCCTCTGCACTCACCGTCAGTCGCTCGCCGATATCGCCAGTCGGGTGATCGTGATGGAGCGGGGCGCGAAACTGCTTGACGGGCCAAGGGCCGAGGTGGCGGCCAAGCTGCGCGCGGCGGCGCAGGCGCAGGCCAAGGCAAAGGCAAAGGCGGTCTGACGATGTTCCGCAACAATGAGGACAACGAATTCATCAACGACATCTCGGGCGCTGAGATGGTCGACCGCAACGGCACCCACTGGCGTCTTCTTTTCGTGCTGATCGCGGGCATCGCGGGCTTTCTGGTCTGGGCCTCCGTCTACGAGATCGAGGAGGTCACACGCGGGCTTGGCCGTGTCATCCCCTCCAGCCAGGTCCAGGTGGTCCAGTCCCTCGAAGGGGGGATCGTGCGCTCCATCGACGTGGCGGAAGGCGACATGGTCGAGGCAAGTCAGGTCCTGATGCAGCTTGATGACACGGGCTTCTCCGCCCAAAGGGGCGAGCTGCTGGAAAAGCAATCCGCACTTCTGGCCGAAAAGGCGCGGCTGGAGGCAGAGGCGGCTCTCGCCGAAGAGATGACTTTTCCGCCTGGCCTGCGGGCGGAAAACCCGCTGGCCACCGCAGCCGAAGAGGAGGTCTTCCTGTCACGCCGGACCCAGCTGACCCAGGAGATCACGGTCCTTGAGAACCGGCTGCTGCAGCGCAAGGCGGAACTGGCCGAACTGGGTGCCCTGCGCAGCAAGATCGCCTTCACGCTCGAACCCCTCGACGCGGAGATCGCGCTCAGCGACGATCTCTTTCAGCGGGGCGCCCTGCCCCAGATCGAACTGCTGCGGCTCAAATCCCGCCGCGCCGAGCTGGCCGGTGATCTGATCATAGCCGACAGCTCGGAGGCCAGGATCGAGGCCAGCATCCGCGAGGCGGAAAGCCAGATCGATGCCGCCCGCGCCTCCTACATCTCATCGGCGCGCGAAAGACTGGCCCGACTGCAGGTGGAACTGGCCGTGGTGCTTGAAAGCCTGCGCGCCGCCGAGGACCGGGTCACCCGCACCGCCGTGCGCGCGCCGACGCGCGGAACCGTGAATACCGTCAACGTCAGCACCGTCGGTGCCGTTGTCCAACCGGGCGCGGCCCTGGTTGAGATCGTGCCGATCGACGACAGGCTCCTGATCGAGGTCGATATCAGACCTCAGGATGTGGCCTTCATCAGCCCTGGTGCACCCGCCAGCGTCAAGATCACGGCCTATGACTATCTGATCTACGGCGCTCTCGATGGCACGGTGGAAAGGATCGGCGCCGATACGATCGAGAACGCGCAAGGCGAACAGTTCTTTCGCATCGTGGTAGAGACCGCACGCACCAGCCTCGGCCCCGAAGAGACGCCCTTGCAGATCATCCCCGGCATGGTCGCCTCGGTCGATATCCAGACGGGCCGCAAATCGGTGCTCAGCTACATCGGCAAGCCAGTGCTCCGGGCCAGCTCCGAAGCGCTGCGCGAAAGATAACGCCCTCCTCTTTTTCACCAGAAATATTCTCGGGGGAGTTTGAGGGGGCAGACAGCCCTCTCATCAGCAATAATAAATCGCGTGCGGGCCCCCGGCCCGCCCATCAGGATCACTTGCTGGTCGCGGTGAAGACGCCGTCCCAGTCGGGCCCCACGGGGTTTTTGCGGATCTCGGCCAGCCGGTCGCGGTACAGCGTGATGTAGGTCTCAAAGTCGATTTCGAGGCTGACGCGAGCCGTTTCGAAGGCCCGCAACTGCGCCTCTGCTTCATCCCATTGCTGCGCCCGGTAGGCGGCCAGCATGCGCTGGTTGGCCTCTGCGAGCTTCGCGAAATCAGGGTTCCGGCGCAGGGTTTCATCTCCGAAGAGACCGAAGATCTGGGCCGGTTCGGTCTTGCCCTTGACCCGGATCAGGTCCAGCTCAAGCACTGCGAATTCGCTCTGCACCGGCGCAGCGGTGGCGCTGCCCAGTATGATGTCAATGCCGTAGGTCTTCGATTGTCCTTCAAGGCGGGAGGCCAGGTTCACCGCGTCGCCCAGTGCGGTGTAGTCGAAACGGGTTTTACTGCCCATGTTGCCCACCACGCAATCGCCCGTATTGATGCCGATGCCCACGTCGATGCGGTGCACCACTTCGCCGGGCTCGGCCTGCCGCGCGTTCTTCTCGTTCAGTGCCTCCACATCCGCGCGCATCTTCAGGGCCGCCAGGCAGGCCGAGCGGACGTGGTCGGGGTGGTCCAGCGGCGCGTTCCAGAAGGCCATGACCGCGTCGCCCATGAATTTGTCGATGGTGCCGCCGTGGTGCAGGATCGCGTCCGACAGGACGGTCAGGAAGCGGTTCATCAGGAGGGTAAGTCCTCCAGGGTTGTCCTTGAAACTCTCGGAGATGGTGGTGAAACCGCGGACGTCGCTGAAGAGGATCGAGAGCGGCCGCCGCTCCCCGCCGAGAATGAGCCGATCGGGGTTGTCCGACAGCTGGTTCACCAGATCGGGTGAGACATACTGCCCGAAAGCGCCTCTGATCCTGCGTCTTTGCCGTTCCTCCCGCAGATAGTTCATCGTGGCCAGGAACATGGCGACCAGACCGACCGAAAAGGCCGGATAGGTCGGATCCAGCAGGGTGCCCTGCGACGTGAAAGCATAGTAGGCAGCGCTGATATATCCCACGATCACAACAATGGTCGCCAACAGGGTCCAGGAGGCCCCAAGCAGGGGCATCATCGCGATCATCATCAGCCCCAGCGAAGCGATGGTGACCAGTTCGATTCCGTAGATCTTGGAGGGCCGTTTCAGCAGGCTTTTGCCGAGAATATTCTCAAGCACCTGTGCGTGGATCTCCACCCCCGCCATGGGCACGCCCAGTGGCGTGGCGCGAAAATCCTCCAGCCCGATGGCCGAGGTGCCAACGAAGACCAGCTGCCCGGCCAGCCGGTTGGGCGGCAATCGCCCCTTCAGGACATCTGAAGCCGAGACGTAGCGGGCCCGCGAGGAGGGCGCGAAATAGGGCCATACCCGACCATCGTTGCTTGTCTCGATCAACTGGCGCGCCACCACGACCCCTTCGATCCCGGCCTGGTTGGATTTGATTGCAAAGGCCCCGCCCCCGGTGGCGACCCGCAGGAGTTCCACCGACAGGCCCAGACGGATCTGGTTCTGCACGCTCATTACCAGGGGGACCCGCCGAAAGACCCCATCGCTGTCGGGCCTGACCGTGAAAATGCCCCGCCCGCTGGCCACCGCGTCGATCTGCGGCAGATTCTGCACCAGATCGGGAAAATTCAGCATCATCGGTGTCGGATCGGGGCCGAGGAAGGCATATTCGACCCTGGGCCCTTCCGCCCTTTTCGCCAGACCGACATCTGCGGAGCGTACGGAGGTTTCGCCCACGATGACCCGCGAACGGGTCATGGCCTCGGCCAGCACACTGTCGCTGTTGGGCAGCGCCTGCAGCGCGGTACGGACCTCTTCCGGCAGGGTCTTGTTGTCCTCTGCGATCACCTCGGGTGACAGGCGGTCCGGATCGGCAAAGACGATGTCGAAGGCGATTGCCACAGCGCCTGCCTGGGTCGTCTTGGTCACCAGATCGGCGAAGACGGTCCGCGGCCAAGGCCACTGGCCGATCTCCTCAATACTGGGATCGTCCACGTCGATGATGGTGATGGGATATTGCCCGGCCTCACGGGGGTTGGTCTGCTGAAACAGATCGAAGGCCTGGTTTCGGAAAGTCTCCACGAATTCGTGATCCCAGATCCGAATCGCCAAGAGCAGCACAAGCAGGCCCAACGCGATGGTCCTGGCCCAATCGAATTTTGTGACTAGCCACCTGAGCGTTTTCATCGGGCCCCTGACCTCATGAGCCGAGCCTAGCCGCAAGAGCGCGACCCGCGCAACGTCGAGCCTTCCGGGACAGTACGCAACCGCAGGCTGCACTGTTTCGTGAAAGGCGGGTGGAACGGCGATTATGTTGATAAATTGCAGATTTTCTGCGATAAGTATGACAGATTTTTTTATTAGATTTTTTAAGGATAGGGCTGATGCTGCCTCATGGCCCCCAAGCTGTCGCCTCGCATGAGGAGGCAGTCACAATATTTCCCGATGGCAACGGTCAATGGAAAACGCCCGAAGACTTTGCGCTTTTCACGGCCGAGTTCGTTCGGGACGATCAGGATCTTTTGCTTGAAGCATTAGATGGCGCAGTTCTGCGCCTGCCCGGGTTTTTCCTAGGCGACACTCCAGCCGACATTTTCTCCCACGACGGCGGACGGCTTGCGGGCCATGTCGTGGAACGGCTTGCAGGGCCACTTTTTCCGGGCCAATACGCGCAGTCCGGTGGCCTCAACCTTGCCGATCCGATCGGTCAGGTAGAGACCCTTGAGGGGGCGGCTTTTGTCCAGCGGATCGACGGTACAACCGAAACACTCGACATCGGCGGATACGTTTTTCAGGGCGACGTGGTACGCACCGGCGATGGCAGCACGCTGGGTATTACCTTCATCGACGGGACCATCTTCACGCTCGCTTCCGGCTCCAGGATGGTGCTGGATGAGCTGATCTACGACCCAGACAGCACTGATAATAAAGGCGTTTTCGATCTTGTCGAAGGCAGCTTCGTCTTTATTGCCGGTCAGGCGGCCTCCTCCGGCGGGATCGACATCAGCACGCCCGCGGCAACGATGGGTATTCGCGGCACGACCATCAGTATCGATATTCAATCCGACAATGGCATCGCATCGGTCAACGTCCGGCTGGCTACGGATGCGAACGGCCTGACCGGTCAGATCCAGCTTTTCGATCTTGCTGGCAATGAGATTGCCCTGATCACAGAGACGGACGTCGTCTGGACCATTCTGCCGCCACCGGAAGGCAGCACCGAGCAGGAAGTCACGACGCGGGAAGCGGAGTTCGCGGATGATGCTCTGCTGATCCAGCAGGCCTTCGACGCGCTCTCGTCCGCTTTGGGGCGCGTGGCGCAGGGCCAGAACTTCGTTCAACCGCCCGCGGGAACAATTCAGGACGGTACGCAAATACCGGACGGTGTTGACCCCACCGACGACGGCACCCAGCCAGATGGTGAGCCCGGCACCGACGATACCGAACTGAACGGCGAGGATGACCCGGTCCTGGAAGGCGATTCGCCTCCGAGTGACGATGATGCCTTGCTTGACAACGGGTCGATCCCGACGGATTCCGCATCAAACGGGAGTGGCGCGCCTCAGTTCGCCGTTACAGCTATCCAGTCCACGGAAGACACCCCTATCACGGGAAGTCTGGGCGTCACGGACAATTCCGGCGGTGAGGTTGAGGTCACGCTGCAAAGAGGAGCACTGAACGGGCAGGTCATCCTGCTGCGGGATGGCACTTTTACCTACACACCCAATGAAAACTTCGATGGCACAGACAACTTTGTTGTGCTGGCGACGGGTTCGGACGGCGACACAAGCGAGAGTGAGATCACGGTCATCGTCGACCCGGTGAATGATGCGCCGGTCGTGACTGCCGCCCTCTCGTCGGGCAGCACGAATGAGATCGGCCTGACCGTGGACTCGGATGGTGGACCGGCCCAGGGGACGCTGGGCTACGACGATGTCGATGAGGCCGGAATACCCGCCACCTGGTCCATCGCGCCTGCGCCTGAAACCACCGCCCCTCTCGGAACGATCTCCATCAATCCCGAGACGGGCGCATGGCAATATACGGTCGATCAAACGGCTGCGGACCCCCTTGCCGAGGGCCAGGAAGTGACCGAGACCTACATCGCCACGGTCCGTGACGCCGAAGGCGCGACTGCCACCAGCGTGGTTTCTGTCACCATCGTCGGATCCAATGACGGGCCGGTGATTACTTCCGGAGCGGACCAAGCCACCCTGGCCGAAGATATCAAGGGATTTGCCACCGGCGAGGCGGCATCCCCTTTCCCCAGTGCGGTGAGCGATAACAGCGCCGGGACCGTCACAGGTCAGTTCCTTTTCGAGGACGTGGATCAACAGGATGCACCGGGCGAATGGTCTGTCGCGCCTTCCGCCGACAATACAACCATGTTCGGCGAGATGGTGATCGACCCCCTGACGGGCGAATGGATCTATACGCTGGATCAGGCGGCAGCGGATGTCCTAGGCAACGATGACACCGCTGTTGAAGTCTTTACCGCCACCGTCACCGACGCTTTCGGCGCCACGGCATCGCAGACCGTGACGATAACCATCACCGGCTTCAACGACGCGCCGACCATCGAATTCTCAATTGAGGACATCGAAGCGACGGTTCTGGAAGAGGGCTATGAGCCGCCCGAAGAAGGTCCGGCCGGGGCCGCCGCATCGCGCCTTGCCGCCTTTGATGCGGATGGCGCGGACGCCAGCGGCACGCTCAGCTACACAGACCCCGATGGCCAGCCCGGTGATACTGCAACCTGGGCCGTTACCCCGCTTGTGGCGAGCCTTGGGTCGATGTCCATCGATCCTGTGAGCGGGCACTGGCACTATTTCCTGGACGAGGGTGCCGCGCAAAGCCTGGGCGAGGGCGAAGAGCAGATTGAGACCTTTACCGCTACGGTGACCGATGCACTTGGGCAGGCCTCTTCCCAGGTGATCACGATCACGGTTGTAGGATCGAATGACGAATCCGAGATCATCGCCCTGCCCGCCGATCTGGAAGGTGCTGTGGCCGAAGGCGGAACGCAAACGGCAACCGGTACGCTGAGCTTTGTCGATCCCGACGCGGCCCCTGATGAGGTCGCGACCTGGTCCATCCGGCCAGACGGTGAAGACAACAAGGGGACGATGACGATCGACCCCGGCACGGGTCAATGGCTCTATACGCTGGACGAAACGCTGGCGAATGACATCGGTGAAAACCAGACCATCACCGAAACCTACAGCGCGGTCCTGACGGACGCGCTTGGCGCTGAGGCGATCCAGACGATCACGATTGACATCACCGGTGAGAATGACGCGCCGATGGTGACCGGCGGTGTGACCACCGGGACGGTTGAAGAGGCGGGCGTCGCGGGGCCGGGTGCGCCCAGCATCAGCGGCACCATCACTGCCACTGACCCCGATTTGGACGGCACCAATCCGACCTGGGGGATCGCCGCGGATCCGGGCAATGCAACGGCCCTTGGTCAGATGACCATCGACGGTGCAGGCGGGACCTGGACCTATGTGCTGAACCAGTCGGCCGCTGACTATCTTCAGACCGGCGACAGCATCACGGAGACCTTTGAGGCGACGATTACAGATTTCTTCGGTGAAACCGATACTGTCGATGTGGTGGTTACCATCGAGGGTGCCAATGACGCCCCCGTTCTGAGCGCCACGACTGGCAGCCTTCTTGAAGAGACCGTGCAGTTTTCCGTCGACCTTGCCACCCTGGCATCGGATGTCGATGCGGGTGAGGACGGCACCACGCTGACCTACGAGATCCTCAATGCGCCCGCCCTTGGATCCGCCGAAATCGTCGGCACCTCGCTTGTCTTTGAGCCCGGAAGCGATTTCGCTGGTCTGGTCCAAGATGAGGAAGCAGAGGTCGTCCTGCAGGTCTCTGCCACGGACGCGCGCGGGGCCTCTGATACCAGCACCGTGACCCTGACCATTGTCGGCACCAACGGGCCGCCCACCCTGGCAAGCGCCACCCGCGAGATCGCCGAGGGCACCGCCCAGATCGACATCGAACTGGTGCCGCTGGGCGATGATCCGGATGCCTTCGAGGATGGCAGCACCCTGATCTACACCATCACCGGTGCGCCCGGCAGCGGCTCGGCTGAGATCAATGGTACCACGCTGAGCTTTTTCTCCGGCTCGGACTTTGACGACCTGGCCGAGGGTGAGGAGCGTGAGGTTGGCATCGAGGTAACGGCAGCGGATTCCGCCGGTGAGACGGCGGTCGCCACCATGTTTGTCACAGTGACCGGACGCAACGGAGCCCCGCTGATTTCCGCCAGTTCCGATCTGGAAGGCACCGTGACCGAACCCGGGACACCGAATGTCGGACCTGCGGAATCGGTAAGCGGTGACATGATCTATGCGGATCTGGATGCAACGACGCCCATTAGCGGTGTCTGGTCGATCCTGCCCGCAACAAGCGCGTTGGGCGCGATGGCGATCAATGATCAGACGGGCCGCTGGACCTATACCCTGAATGAAACGGCGGCTGAGAAGTTGAACGCCGGTGAGGTCCGTGAAGAAATCTTTACCGCGACGGTCACGGATGAGGAGAATGCGACCGATTTCCGCCAGATCACGATCACCATCCGGGGTACGAACGACGATCCAATCCTGTCCGGCGACAGCCGTGAACTGAGCGAGGACGATCCCAGCGTCAGCTTCAACCTGGGATCGCTGGTGAGCGATGCTGACGCCGGTGATCAGCCGGGTGATATGGAGTTTGCCATCCTGAGCGGGCCGGGCGCGGGCCGGGCGACCCTCAGCGGATCGACCCTGACCTTTTTTACCGACGGGGATTTCGACGATCTGGCCGAAGGTGCGGAACGGATCGTGACGCTTCAGATCCGTGTCACCGATCCGGCAGGGGGCACAGATACGGCCAGCATGAGCGTGACCGTAACCGGTGAGAATGACGCACCGGTCATTCGCGATACCTCTATCATCACCGGAACGGTGATCGAACCGGTCGGAACGGATGGCCCACCGGTGACGGTCAGCGGGACGCTTGGCTATGACGACCCGGACGCGGCAACACCAATGAGTGGCACCTGGGACATCAATCCGCTTGCGTCACCATTGGGTGACGTGTCCATTGACCAAAGCTCGGGCCAGTGGACCTATGTCCTGGACAAGGCTGAAGCGGACAGCCTGAACGCCGGTGAGACCCGGACCGAGACATTTGTGGCGAAGATCACCGATGCGCAGGGGGCCTCGGACACTGAAACGGTCACCATCACCATCGAGGGCACAAATGACGCGCCCACGCTTGAGACCGATAGCGGTACACTGACGGAAGATTATCCGAGCACGACCTTCAATCTGGCCGCGCTTGCGGATGATGTGGACACGGGCGATACCAATGCGACCCTGACCTTCCGTGTGCTGCAGCAGCCTGACGACGGCCGCGCTGTCGTTTCGGGCAGCACGCTGACCTTCTTTACCGACGGTGACTTTGACGATCTGGCCGAGGATGAAGAACGCGCGGTCGAGATCGAGGTGGAGGTCCGTGACACTGCGGGCGCCACGGATACTGCGACGCTTTCCGTCCTTGTGACCGGCCTCAACGATCCGCCAGAGATCCTCGCATCCTCGCAACTCTCGGGCGGCATCACAGAACCGGTGGATCCGCCCGCAACACCCGTGACGGCGACGGGTCTGCTCGCCTATACCGATCCAGACGGTGCGACACCGACAAGTGGTGACTGGAGCATCGTTCCAACGAACCCGCTGCCCGGGTTTGGGTCCATGCAGATCAATCCGGTAACGGGCCGCTGGACCTATACGCTGGACGCTGAAAAAGCCGAAGGCCTGAACGCGGGCGAGGTGCGGACCGAGACCTTTATTGCGACCATCACGGATGAGGAAGGTGCGACGGATACCGAGGTTGTGACCATCACGATCACCGGGACCAACGACGCACCGCAATTGAGCGCCGACAGCCGGGTGATGTCGGAAGACACCGAAAGCACCAGCTTCAACCTTGCGCTGCTCGCCTCTGATGTGGACGCCGGGGATGACATCGGCGATCTGGACTTTGCCATTCTCACGCCGCCAGATTTCGGGCGGGCCGAGCTTTCCGGCACGACCCTGACCTTCTTCACCGATTCCGACTTCGACGATCTGGCCGATGATGAAAACCGGATCGTCACCATCGAGGTGGAAGTGCGCGATCCGGCCGATGCCGTCGGGACCGCAACACTGACTGTTACCGTCGGCGGTGACAACGACGGGCCCGTCATCACATCGGATCCCGAAGACGCAATGGGCACGGCCAAAGAAGAGGGTGAAGGCCCGGTCTTCCCCGCCGCGTTGGGACTGACGCTGAACGCGACCGGGCAACTTACCTACTTCGACCCGGACGAAATGGCACCGGATGCGCTTGGAACCTGGACCGTGGAGCCGGTCGGAGAAGTCCTGGGCGTGGTGGAGATCGACCCGCAGACGGGCGAATGGGAATATTACCTCGATGAGGCGCTTGCCAACAGTCTGAGAGAGGGCGAGGAGGCCACCGACACCTTCACCGCGACCATCACCGATGTCAAAGACGCCTTCGCGACGCAGACCATTACGATCAACATCATCGGCACCAACGACGCGCCGGTATTCGATGTCGAGGTGTCCGAAGTTGCGGGATCACACACCGAAGGCGGAGAGATCACGCTGGACGGCCAGTTGACGGCGGACGATCCCGACAAGTTCGTGACAGCACCGACCTGGTCGATTGAGCTGAAAAATGGGGGGGAGGCTTTCTTCGGGTCGATGGAAATCGACCAGAACGGCAAGTGGACCTACACCGTCGACCCCGACACAGTCGCGACGTTGGGTGAGGAGGAGCAGGAACAGGAGGTCTTTACCGCAACGGTCCGGGACGAGTTCGGTCAAGAGGATAACATCGACGTCACCATCACGGTTGAGGGCACGAATACCGCGCCTGTGATCTCGGCGGACGAGGGTGAGGCGACCGGCACCGTCAAGGAAGATGGCTTTGAAGAGCCAGGGATGCTTGCGGTTTCCGGCCAGCTCATGGTTGAGGACGTGGATGCCGGTGAGACGACCGGCGAATGGTCGATCCTGCCGAGCGAGAGTGAGGAGACGGTCTACGGGACCATGTCCATCGACCCGGAAACCGGCGAATGGACCTTTGAACTGGATCCTGTAGCAGCCAACGGGCTTTCTGACGGGTCCGAGGTGCCGCTGATCAGGACATTCCAGGCCATCTACACGGATGCCGACGGCGCAGTGTCTGAGCCCATAACGCTGACGGTGACGATCGAGGGCACCAATGATGCGCCTGTGGTTACCGCCGATACCTACACGGCACCCGAAGACGGAAATACGCTGCTGGGCAATGTCCTAACGAACGACAGCGACCCCGAGGGAGACAATTTCTTGCGCGGGTCCATCAGCGATCCCTCCCCCGCTTTCGATGGCAGTTGGGGTCTTACCGTTCTGGCGGGGGGTCAGGCGACGTTGAATGCGGGTACCGCTTTTCAGTATCTGGCCGACGGAGAGACGGCGCAGGCGACGGTCCTTTATGACGCGGTCGATGTGTTTGGCGCGCGGAGTGATACGGCGC
>JABDKA010000054.1 GCA_013002405.1 Sulfitobacter sp.
ATACGTTTCTGGGCGGCCCGCGCAGCCTTGTCGACCGTTGGCACCGCAGAAAGGAGCGCTTGGGTATAAGGGTGCTGCGGGTTGTTGAAGAGGTCCAGCCTGTCGGCATGCTCCACCACCTTGCCCATGTACATCACGGCGATCGAATCGCACATGTGCTGGACCACACCCAGGTCATGGCTGATGAAAAGATAGGTGAGGCCGAACTGCTTTTGCAGCCGTCGCAGCAGGTTCAGGATCTGCGCCTGCACCGCCACATCAAGGGCCGAGACGGCCTCATCGCAGATGATCAGTTCGGGCTGGGTGGCCAGCGCACGGGCGATACCGATGCGTTGGCGCTGCCCACCCGAGAACTGGTGCGGGAAGAGGCGCTGCTGTTCGGGGCGCAGGCCGACGGCTTCGAAAAGCTCATCCACGATCCTGCGCTTTTCCTCATCGGACTTGTCGGAAAGGCTGTCCAGCGGCTCGCGCACGATATCGGCGGCGCGCTTGCGCGGATTGAGCGAGGAGTAGGGATCCTGAAAGATGAACTGCACCCGGCGGCGCATGTTGCGCAGGTCTTCGCCCTCTTTGGAGAGGATGTCATCGCCTGAAAGCATCGCGGTTCCGGCGGAAGCCGGGACGAGGCGTGCGACAGCAAGGGCGGCCGTCGTCTTGCCCGACCCGCTTTCCCCAACAATGCCCAGTGTCTCGCCCCGCTTGACGGCGAAGGAGACATCATCGACCGCGTAAAGATAGCTCTTCTTTCCCCAGCCGCCGCCGCGCTTCACTTCGAAGCGGACGGTGAGGTTTTCAACGTCGAGGAGGGGGGGCTGATCCGCCATTACAGCGCCTCCGCGTGCCAGCAGTCGGCGATCTGGCCACCCGGAAATTCCCGGTGCGGCGGGCGCTTGTCTAGGCATTGCTGCGTGAGGTGCTTGCAGCGCGAGGCAAAGAGGCAGCGGTCCTGCCCGAAGTCGCGCAGGGAAGGCACGATGCCGGGGACCTCGACCAGTTCGGGCCGGTCTTCGGTCAGTTCTTTCTGAATGTGCGGCACGCAGGAGATGAGCCCTTGCGTGTAGGGGTGGCGCGCGTGGTCGATGATCTGCTCCACCGGCCCGATCTCGGCCTGGCGGCCTGCGTACATGACAATCATCCGTTCGGCCATTTCGGCCACGGCACCCATGTCGTGGGTGATCATGATGATGGAAGTGCCGGTCTGCCGCCGCAGGTCGCGCAGCAAGTCAAAAATCTGGGCTTGGACGGTCACGTCAAGCGCCGTGGTCGGCTCATCCGCGATAAGGATCTTGGGGCGGCAGGCGAGTGCGATGGCGATCATGGCACGCTGGCGCTGGCCGCCGGACATCTGGAAAGGATAGTCGCCCACACGCCCCTTGGCATTGGGAATGCGCACGGCGTCCAGCAGCTCAATCGCCTGGTCCCAGGCGGCCTTGCGCGACAGGCCCTGGTGTTCACGCAGTACCTCGGCGATCTGTTCGCCAATGGTGAAGACCGGGTTGAGCGAGGTCATGGGCTCCTGAAAGATCATCGAGATGTCATTGCCGCGAATGTCGCGCAGGCGGGCGTTGGATGCCTTGGTCAGGTCCTCCCCGTCAAAGCGGATGGCCCCCCTGGCGACGCGCCCGATCTTGTCAGGCAAAAGGCCCATGATCGCCAGCGCCGTCATGGATTTGCCGCAACCGCTTTCGCCAACGAAGCTGAGCGTCTCTCCCGCCTCAAGCGAAAAGCTCAGATCGTCGATCACCGGGGCAACGCCGTCGCGGGTGGTCAGCTCAATCCGCAGGTTTTCCACTTCCAGCAATGCCATCAGCGTGACCTCAGCTTGGGATTCAGCGCGTCGTTCAGTCCGTCGCCCACCAGCGAGATGGCGAGAACGGTGACGAAGATCGCAAGACCTGGAATGGTAACGGTGTAGGACGCATCAAGGATGTACTGGCGGTTGGACCCGATGATTTGGCCCCAGCTCACAACGTTGGGATCGGTGAGACCGAGAAAGGAGAGGCCCGCCTCGAAAAGGATGGCGGAGCCGACCATGAGGGCCGATTGCACGATGATGGGCGGCAGGGCGTTGGGCAGAATGACACCGAACATCAGACGGGCGTTCTGGACGCCCGAGGCGCGGGCGGCCATGACATATTCCAGCTCTCGGATGCGCAGGAATTCCGACCGGGTGATGCGAGCGACGGCGGTCCAGCTGACGATGCCGATGGCCAGCGTGATCATGGGCAGGGAGGCCCCAAAGAGGGCGACGATGACCATGGAGAACAGGAGCGTCGGCAGCACCTGGAAGAACTCGGTGATCCGCATCAGAATCTCTTCCACAAGGCCCCGGTAAAAGCCCGCCAGGGCCCCGATGGTGACCCCTATAAAGATCGAGACGAGGGCGGCGGCGAGGCCGATCAGCAGGGACACCTTGGCCCCGTTGATGATCATCGCCAGCAGGTCGCGGCCCAGATAGTCGGTGCCCAGCAGGAAGCCGTTTTCGCCAGGCGGTGAGAAGGGGGCCCAGACCATTTCAAAAGGGTCGGTGGGATAGAGCCATGGCCCGAAGATTGCCACGAAGCAAATCACCAGCAGCACCGCCAGCGCCACCACGGCGGCATGGTTGCGGCGGAACATGCCCCAGGCTTCCATGAAGGGATGCTGGGCCTTTGGCGTTTCCTCTTCGGGGATCAACGGCGCGTCGGTCATTTCTTGCCTCCCACGCGGGGGTCGACCAGCCGCAGGGCGAGATCAGTCAGCAGGTTGCCCACGATCACCACAAGGGCCGAGAAGAAGAGGATACCGAGGATCGTCGGTGTATCACGCGCGATGATCGATTGAAAAGCGAGGGTGCCGAGTCCGGGCCAGGAAAAGACCGCCTCCACCAGCACCGCGCCCGAAATGACAGCGGAGAATTGCAGGCCAGCCAGGGTGATGACCGGAGAGAGCGCGTTCTTGAGTGCGTGCTTGTAGACCACCGTGCGTTCGCGCAGTCCCTTGGCCTTGGCGGTGCGGACGTAGTCCGACCCCAGCACCTCCATCATGGCGGCACGGGCCAGCCGGGAGTAGAGGGCGAAGAAGACGGAGGCGAGGGTGATCATCGGCAGGACGAGGTGCTGTGCCACGTCCACCGCCTTGACCCAGAAACCGCCTTCGATGGTGACGTCGCGCATGCCCGCCACGGGAAACCATTGGATCTGGAGCGAAAAGGCGATGAGCAGCAGAATGCCGGTCCAGAAGACCGGAGCGGAATAGCCGAAGAGCGCAAGAAAGGTGACAAAGTGACTGGCGATCCCGTTGGGCTTCTGGGCCGAAATGACGCCAAGGACCACGCCGACAATAAGGGCCACAAGCTGGGCCGAGATGACCAGCAGGAGCGTTGCGGGAAGCCTTTCGAGGATCAGCTGCGTGACGGGCTGATTGTAAAAGAACGAAAAGCCAAGATCGAAGGTCAGCACGTTGCCGATGTAACGGCCCAGTTGCACGACAAAGTGTTGATCCAGCCCGTAGTCTGCCCGGATCTGATCCAGCAGTTCCTGATCCGCCCCGCCCATCGACTGGCTGATCGTATCGGCCACGTCGCCTGGGGCCAGATGCATGAGGGAAAAGTTGAGCACCAGCACCGCGGTCAGCAGCACGGCTGCGTAGAAGACGCGGGTGACAAGGATGCGCAGGATGTTCAAGGAATAGGTCTTTCGTCGGAGAGTGCCCGGGGCGCGAGCACAGCGCCCCGGAGCGGTGCCTGAACCTACTTCAGGTAGGTCATGTCGATGGGCGTGGAGGTGCCCCAGATGCCAATTGGCGGGTTGCCCACCTTCTCGGTGTTGTAGACCGTGTGATAGGGCAGGGTGTTGGTGTGATAGACTGGCAGCTCATCCGCGATGATCTGCTGGAATTCCGCATAAAGCGCCTTGCGCTTTTCCACGTCCGTTTCCACCGATGCCATTTCAAGCAGCTCATCCACACGGGCGTTTGAGTAGCCCTGGGTGTTGGACCACACACCCTTGCCGATGTTGTCGGAGACGTAGGTGCGATGCACACCGATCACAGGGTCACCCCAGTTGAAGACGGTGTCCCAGCTCATGTCGAAGTCCATCTCGCCCATGCGCTTGGCCCAGGTCGGGAAGTCGGCGCTGGCGCGCACTTCGACGTCGATGCCGACCTTCTTGAGCGCTGCCTTGACGTATTCCACCTGCGGCTTCACGCCAGGCCAGCCGAAGTCGATTGTCAGGCTGAAACGGCTGTCGCCGTCCATCGGAAAGCCTGCCTCATCCAGCAGGGCGTTGGCCTTGTCCAGATCAACGTCATAGCTCTCCACGTCACCATTGTAGAACGGGCTGTCGGGGTGGATGCCCGTGCGGCTGTCCGACGCCGTGCCCTGCATCAGCGCGTTCTGGATGAAGTTCTTGTCCACCGCGTAGGCGATGGCCTTGCGCACGCGCACGTCCGAAAGCGGGCCGTCGCCGCCGGTATTCATCGCCAGCCAGTCAAGCGGACCGATTGCGCCGTAGCCATCGGGGGTGACGGTCAGGCTGTCCACCTTCTTGAGACGGTTGATGATACGCGGCAGGGATTCGAAGGCACCCATGTGCAGCTCACCGTTCTCGTAGGCGATGGCGCGGGCTGCTGGGTCCGTAATGATCCGCATCACGATCTTGTCGAGGTAGGGGCGCCCTTCGATGAAGAAGTCATCGAACCGCTCAAGGATCACATGCTCGCCCGACTTGTACTCGACCAGCTTGAAGGGGCCGGACCCGACAGTGTTCTCATTGTTGCGGGGGTGCGCTTTTACATCCGTGATCTCGCCGTCGCCGTAGATGTGCTTGGGGATGATCGACATCAGCTGCCCTGACATGGCCAGCAGCAGCGCCGGGTGCGGCTTCGACAGGTTCAGCACGGCCGTGTGCGCATCCGGCGTATCGACGGATTCAACCGGGGCAAACATGGATTTGAAAGGGTGGTTCGCTTTGATCACATCGACAGAGAAAGCCACATCTTCGGAGGTGAGCGGCGTGCCATCGTGAAACTTGGCGTTCTTGACGAGGTTGAGCGTAACCTTCAGGCCGTCTTCGCTGACTTCCCATGTCTCGGCCAGGTAGGGCTGTGGATCCCAGTTTTCGTCGTAGCGCAGGGGCGAGGCGAAAAGCTGTGCGCCGGGGAAGCCCGTGACGATGCCGGACTGCACGGCGGAGTTCAGGTTGCGGACGTTGGAGCCCAGTACGGTGATCAGCGTGCCGCCGCGCTTGGGCTCCTCGGCGATGGCGGATGTCGCCACGATGGCGGCCAGGGACGTGGCTGCGGCCAGTCCTTTCAGTAGGTGTTTCATCAATCTTTCTCCCGGTTGGTTTGTGTCTTTTTTCTTTGAGCCTAGACCGAGATTGGCGAGTCGCGAAAGAAATTAGTGGATTTTGGCAACAGAATTTCCCAAGGCTAGGGGTGCATTTGCCTATTCTGCGCTGGACTTGGGCATGCTGAACTGACCCAAGAATGAGGCCTGTCATGTCTGTCCCCGTCACGATTTACGCCGCCCGCAAGATCCTTACCATGAACCCCAGCCGCCCCGAGGCGACCCATGTCGCGGTCCGCGAAGGCCGCATTCTGGGGGCCGGATCGCTGGAGGAACTGGCGGACTGGGGTGACTACACCCTGGACGACCGATTTGCCGACAAGGTGCTGATGCCGGGCTTTGTCGAGGGGCACGCGCACACGATGGAGGGCTCGCTCTGGTCCAAGGTCTATTGCGGCTGGTTCGACCGGACCGATCCTGACGGCAAGACCTGGAAAGGTTTGAAGAGCATTGACTCCGTCGTGGACCGTCTGAAGGAGGCGGAGGCCAAGCTGGAGGGGCCCGATGCGCCCCTGTCCGGCTGGCAACTGGACCCGATCTATATGAACAACGAAAGGGTCAGCCGCGCCGATCTGGACCGCGTCTCCACCACCCGGCCCATCGGGATCTTGCATGCCTCGGGGCACATCATGAACGTCAACAGCCGCGCGCTGGAACTGGCGGGGCTTTTGAAGACGGGCATCAACAACCCGGCCATCCCCCTGGGCAATGACGGTCTGCCGACGGGAGAGTTGAAGGGGCCGGAAGTGATGGCCCCGGTGGGCCAGCACGTGGGGTTTGAGCGTAATCTGATGGATGCGGATGAGGACGGTCTGCGCCGATTTGCCAAGCTGTGTGTGCGGACGGGGACGACCACGATCACCGATCTCGCCTCGCGCATGGATCAACCGACAGTAGACATGATGCTGCGGGTGACGGGGGAAGAAGACTATCCGGCGCGCATTGTGCCCTTGCGCTTCTTCATGGGGCTAGCGCCCGATGAACTGATCACTGAAGTGAAGCGCCTGAGGGACCTTTCAACTGACCGGTTGCGGATGGGACGGATCAAGATCGTCGCTGATGGGTCGATCCAGGGCTTTTCCGCCCGACTGCGCTGGCCGGGCTATTTCAACGGGGCGCCCAACGGGCTTTGGTATGTGGCACCCGAGCAATTGTCGGACATCCTGCACGGGGCGCTGGAAGCTGACCTGCCGGTCCATATCCACACCAATGGCGATCAGGCGACGCAGTTGGTGTTGGAGACCATGGGCCGCGCCCTGCGGGCCCATCCGCACCCGGATCACCGCTTTACCCTGCAGCATTGCCAGCTGGCCGACGCCGCGCAATTTCGCACGGCGGCCAAGTTGGGGATGTGCGTGAACCTCTTTGCCAACCACCATTTCTACTGGGGCGATGAACACTATAACCTGACCGTTGGGCCAGAGCGGGCGACGCGGATGAACGCCTGCCGCACCGCTTTGAACAGTGGTGTGCCCATGGCGATCCACTCGGACGCGCCGGTGACGCCGCTTGGGCCGCTCTTTACCGCATGGGCTGCCGTGAACCGCATCACCGCCTCTGGCCGGGTACAGGGGGAGGAGGAGCGGATCGGTGTGACCGAAGCGCTCTGGGCCATCACCATGGGGGCGGCCTATACGCTCCACATGGATGGTGAGGTGGGGTCCATCGAGACGGGGAAGCGCGCGGATTTCGCGGTGCTGGAGGAAGATCCAAGTGCGGTCGATCCCGCGGACCTTAGGGACATCCCCGTCTGGGGCACCGTGCAGGGCGGCCGCGTCTTTGCCGCCGCGGACCTGTGAGCGATGCCCTGCCGGTTACCCTGATCGGCGGCTATCTGGGGGCCGGCAAGACCACATTGGTCAACCAGCTTTTGCGCAACGCAGGTGGATTGCGGCTGGCCATTCTGGTCAATGAATCCGGGGCCCTGCCGATTGACGCGGACCTGATCGAGGCGGAGGGCGATGATCTGATCTCCATCGCAGGGGGCTGCATCTGCTGCTCATTCGGATCGGACCTGGCCGCCGCGCTTTCCGATATGGGCCGGATGGTGCCGCGCCCGGATCACGTGGTGATCGAGGCCTCGGGCGTGGCCCTGCCGGGCTCTATCGCCTTGACGGTCGATCTGCTGGAAAGCGTGCGGCTGGACGGGATCGTGGTGCTGGCCGACGGCCTGACAATCCAGCGGCAGATCGGGGATGAGTATATCGGTGATACGCTTGAGCGGCAGCTGGCGGATGCCGATCTGATCGTCCTGACGAAGGTGGATCTTCTGGATGTTGAAGCACGGTCCGGGCTGCAGGACTGGATGGCGGCACGCTTTCCGGGGAAGGCTCTGATCCTAGCCGAAGAAGGCCGGGTGCCGCGCGATCTGTTGCTGGGCAGCTTTGCGCCGGACCGGGTTTCGAGCGGGGGTGCGCATGGCGACGCGGATTACGCGAGTGAGGTCTACGTGCCTGCGCGGGCCGTTGATGCGGAGGGGTTGGCGCAGGCCCTTGCCACGGGCGGGCACGGAATTCTCCGGGCCAAGGGGTTCGTCGATGACCTCTCGGGTCGCCGGGCGTTGGTGCAGGTGGTAGGGCAACGGGCTGAGGTGAGCTTTCCCGATCAGGGGGCCGACCCGGCGGTGGTCTGTATCGGGTTGAAGGGGCAGTTGGACCGGGAAGGGCTGGCGCGGGTATTTGGATGCGGGTAGGCGGACAGCTGAGCAGCTATGAACCGCCCGGCGGCATGCCGGGCAGCGCCGTCCCGCCCCCCGGGGACGGTGCCGCCCTTGGTTCTTCGATGTCAGATGTAGAACCAGCGGCTCAGGAAATCTCCTGGATCGCCGTGAAACCTTCGAATGTGGGCGCCCCCTCGTGCAGCTTCGATGTCTCGCCCGCACCCCTGTGGGCGGCACGGAAGGCATCGCTGCGGGTCCAATTGCGGAAGGCCTCTTCCGAGGCCCAGACGGTGTGCGAGGCGTAGAGTATCTTCCCCTCCGCCTCCGGTCCCTTGAGCATGTGAAAGGCCACGAAGCCCTCCATCTCCTTAAGATGGCTATCGCGGTTGAGCCAGAGATCCTCGAAGGCCTGGGCATTCTCGGCTCTGACGGTAAATCGGTTCATGGCAAGGTACATCGGGGGCTCCGGTCAGTTGGAAAAGGCAGCACAGGGGTCGTCCCGCTCTGCCGGTGGTGTGATGAGCGTGGCGTCGAAACGGTCATCGTCCGGCGCTGCGGGGGCTTCAAGCAGGCCGAGCGCGAAGACGGTCACTTCAGGTGCGGCTGTTGCAATGAGCGCTGGCATGCCCCAGTCGCGGCGGGCGTGGCCATTGCCGGTGATCACCGCGACGGGTGGGCCAAAGCGCGCCAGCGCCTCCAGTGTAGCGGCGGAGAAACGGGCGTCACGCAGGCGTTGGGCCTCTATCATGCCGCCCATCATATCGCGCGGCATGGCGCGGCAGTGGGCTTCGAACTGCATCTCGGCGCGGGCTTCGCGCTCGGGGTCGGGTAGGGGGGTATGGAGGCCGAAGGTCGCGGCATCCAGGCCGAAGACCGCCGCCGCACCCCCCTGAAACGCGGCGCGAATTTCCGCGCGGGGGGAGGCTGCACCGATGACGGGCGTGTCGCCCAGGGCCGCAAATATTGGGACGTAGAGCGAGAAGGGCGGCCAGCCTGCCGCCTCCCAGCCGATCTTTGCTCCCAAGGCGGTGAGGTTCGACTTGTCGTCCGCATTGACCTCTGCTGCCTGCGCGGGGGAGAGCATCTCGAAGACCACTGCTGTCGGCTCAAGCGCTTCGATCATCTCTGCCTGGATCAGGTGGTGCGCGGGGTTGTCGTGGATTTCGCCAAGCAGAACGATGTCAGCTGCCAGCATGCGGTCCCGCTCCGCCCGCGTCAGATCAGCGGCCTGGGCGGCGCTGGTCAGTGCCAGCATCAAGGGAAAGAGAAAACGGATCATCGGGACACCTCCTGCCGCAGATGTAGCGGGAATGGGCGGCAGGCAAGGTCTCTCTCAGCGGCCCGTGAGGGGCCAGAAGGCGGGACGGATGCCCAGCATCAACTGCTTCAGCCCAATGGCCGCTCCGATGAGGATGAAGAGCAGTGTCAGAGGTGCGCTGTAGGCGAGTACGGAAAAGGCGGACAATCCCTGCCCGACGGAGCATCCCACCGTGATGATCGCGCCGAAGCCCATCAGGCTTGCCCCCAGCATCTGGCGGCCCAGCTCGCGGGGATCATCACAGGCCTCCCAACGGAAGTGCCCCTTGAAGAGCGAGCCGATGAAGGCCCCCAGAAGCACGCCGAGGACGGAGCCGGTGCCGAAGGAGATGGTGTTGCCTGAGGAGGTCATGGCGTAGAGCATCGTCTCGCCGATCGGGGCGGAGAAGGTGTGGCTCAGTACCGGGGTGGCGTCGAAGCCGTTGTCAGCGACCCACTGTGTGCCCGCCCAGCCCGAGACGATGGCGAAGCCCACGACGGCCCCCCAGAAAATGTGAGAAAAGGAATGGCGCATCTCTTTGTTGGCGAGGGTGAAGGCGATGATCAGCGCGCCGATGATCATGCCCGCCAGTTCGACGGAAAGACCCGTGGCACCTGCAAGGGAGGTTGCATAGCTGGATCCGACAGGGGCCGTGTCCGGCACGCCGAAGGCCCAGAGGCGCAGACCGGACAGCGGCCCGCCCAAGGCCACGTAGGCGGCCAGCCCCATTACCAGCACGATCACCAGTGAGCGCATATCGCCGCCCCCCAGCCTTGCCAGCGCGCCATAGCCGCAGTTGCCCGCGAGGGCCATGCCGTAGCCAAACATCAGGCCGCCGAAGATGGTCCCCACAGGGTTCCAGCCGCGGCTCAGGAAAAGTGTCTGATCAAGATGCAGTAGACCCAGTGCCGAAAGTTGGAAGGTTCCAATGATGGCCACGCCGATGGCGATGCCCCACATCCGCAGGCGCAGGGTGCTCTCGCCGTAGTAAAGATCTTCGATGGCGCCCAGCGTGCAAAAGCGACCGATACGCGCGGCCAGGCCAAGGGCCACACCGCCGACCAACCCGCAGAGGGCAACCAGCATCGGTTCGGAAAAGAGCTCAAGCATTTCAGGTCCCTCAGCGGCCCACGGACCGTTGGCGAGACGGCCTCCTAGTCCTGGCGGCAGAATAGGTCGTAGACGACTTCCATTATTCTTTTTGGACGGTCATCGGTCAAGCTGTAGTAGATCGTCTTGCCGTCTCGGCGGGGCGTGACCAGCCCTTCGAGCCGGAGCCGGGAGAGTTGTTGCGACACGGCGGCCTGGCGGGCGGAAAGCAGGGTTTCCAGTTCGGTCACCGATTTCTCGCCCGAGGCGAGGTGGCAGAGGATCATGAGCCGCCCCTCGTGGCTGATCGCTTTGAGAAAGTTGGAGGCGCGCACGGCATTGTCGGCCATGCGGTCCATGTCCTCAGCGCACATGTCGGGATCAAAGACGGGGAGGGCGGAGACCTGTCCCTTGTCCGTGCCAGTCTGGCCGTTTGCTTTGATCTGTTCCATAGTCTTTCCAATCGTTCGGGACGAAGGGCCTAGTTGGTCGCATTCCCGGTGGCAGTCTCGACAGCGGCATCGGCCAGCATCATTCCCAGGAGACCCCAGAAGAAATCTTCGCCCGGATAGCCTTCGATTCGGGAAACCTCGGCCCCGTCGCGCATCAGCACGAAGGTGGGCGTGAAGTTGAGGCGACGGTCGAAGGTCAGATCATCGGGGCGTGTGGCGTGGATATCCATCCGCCGCAGCGGGGCGGCCTGGCCCTCTTCCGTCTTGGGGTAGATGTCCGCGATCTCTTCGTTCCAGCGCTGGCACCAGACGCAGCCCTGTTCTTCGACCATGACAAGTGACAACTCAGCCCAGGCTGCCGGAGCGAAGGCTGTGAAGCCGACCAAAACGAAAGCTGCTAGACGGTATAACATACCAAATTGACCTTTTGTCTAATACACTCCTTAATATGAATATGTGAATTACTCAAGCTGGGGCGACCAAAATGATGGACATAACTTTCGCAGGTGCGCTTATTGCGGGCCTTTTGTCCTTCCTGTCGCCCTGCATCCTGCCGATCGTGCCATTCTACCTCAGCTACCTTGCGGGGGTGGGCATGAATCAGATCAGCGCGGATGCCCCCATCGACAGACGCGTACGGGTACGGGCGGTGCTGGCGGCCACATTTTTCGCGGCCGGGGTGATCACCATTTTCATGGGTCTCGGCGCGGCGGCGACCACCTTCGGCCAGGCTGTGCGCGAGTATTTCGACATCCTGCGCTGGATCGCGGCAGGGATCATCATCGCCATGGGTCTGCACTTCATCGGCGTGATCCGCATCGGTTTTCTTTATCGGCAGTTCCGCGCGGATGCGGGCAGCACCTCCAACGTGAGCCTGCTGGGCGCTTACGTCATCGGCATGGCCTTCGCCTTCGGATGGACGCCCTGCGTGGGCCCGGTGCTGGCCGCGATCCTCTTTACCGCTGCAGGGGCAGAGACGGCGGGGACCGGCGCGGCGCTCCTATTGGTTTACGGCGTCGGGATGACCTTTCCCTTTATCCTGGCGGCGCTTTTCGTCGGCCCTTTCATGCGCTTCATGGCGCGTTTCCGCCGCCATCTTGGCACTGTGGAGAAGATCATGGGCCTTCTGCTGATCCTCTTCGGGGTTCTCATCGCCACCAATTCCATCAACTACATCGCCCAATGGATGCTCTCCATCGCACCCGACATTGGCGTTCTTCGTTAAAGAAAGGACTTCACATGCGACATCTCTTGATCACACTGGCCGCGCTTCTGACCCTCGCGATACCCGTGAGCGCGGCGGAAATGGGGGACGACGGCCTGCACAAGACGCCCTGGATGCGTGATACCTTCAAGGATCTGAGCGAGGATCTGGAAGAGGCCAATGCCGAAGGAAAACGGCTGATGGTGATCATCGAGCAGCGCGGATGCATCTACTGCAAGAAGATGCACGAAGAGGTATTCCCGATCCCCAAGATCGCGGAATACATCGAGGAGAACTTCTTTGTCGTGCAGATGAACATGTTCGGCGATGTGGAGGTGACGGACTTTGACGGCACGGCTCTGCCGGAGAAGGACATGGTCAAACGCTGGGGTGCGCTTTTCACGCCGACGATTCTGTTTTTTCCCGAAGAGGTGGGCGAGGATGCAACCGGCGGGACGGCGGCCGTGGCCACCATGCCGGGCGCTTTTGGGCGGCATACGACCTTCAACATGTTCAACTGGGTGATCGAGAAGGGCTATGAGGGCGACGAAAGTTTCCAGAAATATCATGCCCGTAAGTTCGCCGAGCAGTCAGAGTAGGATTGGTCGGGCCCCTCGTTTCACTCAAGAAATACAAAAATTCACGTAACTGAATTTGTTGTTGCGTCACGTCAAGACTGTGCGCTACGGTATACGGAAAGCCGGAAAGGCAAGGGAGGATACATGAAAACGATCACAACAGCAGCGGTCCTGGCGGTCCTGGTTTCAGGCGCCTCGTGGGCGGAGGGCATCGCGCCTTCGAAGGTCAGCTTTGACGACGGCCTTGTCAGCGCATCACTGACCGGCGTCCCGGGAGATCCGGTGAATGGGCGCGATGTCTTTAAGAACCGCAAGCTGGGCAACTGCCTGGCCTGCCACGTTAACGCCGATATGCCGGAGGAATCATTCCACGGTGAGGTGGGCCCCGAGATGACCGGGGTGGCCGACCGTTGGGAAGAGGCCGAGCTGCGCGGTATCGTTGCAAACTCCAAAATGATGTTCGAAGGAACGATCATGCCGGCCTTTTACATAGAGGAAGGCTATGCCCGTCCGCTCGAAGACTTCGCGGGCCAAAGCATTCTGACCGCACAGCAGGTTGAGGACGTCGTCGCCTATCTGATGACCCTCAAGGAAGACTAAACTCCAAGATATCCGGGAGATTGAGATGAAACTAACACGTAGAGAGACGATGGTGCTGGGCGCAGGCGCTGCCGCCGCGCTATCCTTGGGTGCCATGCCCGCCTATGCATCGCTCACTGATGACGCGATTGCAGCGATGACCGGTGGTGCTGAGGTGATGGACGGCGGGATCGACCTGACCGCGCCCGAGATTGCCGAGAATGGGAATACGGTGCCAATTGAGGTGTCGGCTGAAGGGGCGGAAGCGATTGCGCTTTTTGCCGCCGGTAACCCGACACCCGCAGTGGCGACTTTCAATTTCGGCCCACTTGCCGGGTCGAGCAGCGGATCAACCCGCATCCGCCTGGCAAAGACCCAGGACGTCATCGCCGTTGCAAAGATGAAGGATGGCTCTTACCGCCGTGCCAGCGCGACGGTCAAAGTCACCATCGGCGGCTGCGGCGGCTGAACCAGAGATAGAGGAGAGACAAGATGGCTTCTGGTGTAAAACCACGGGTTAAAGTCCCCAAGAAGGCGGCGGCCGGTGAGGCGATCACGATCAAGACCCTGATTAGCCACAAAATGGAAAGCGGTCAGCGTAAGGATAGCGATGGGAATACCATTCCGCGTTCGATCATCAACCGCTTCGTCTGCGACTTCAACGGCCAGAACGTGATCGACGTCACGGTCGAGCCTGCGGTGTCGACCAACCCGTACTTCGAATTTGAAGCGATGGTCCCCGAAGCAGGCGAGTTCACCTTCACCTGGTACGACGACGATGGGTCCGTTTACGAGACTTCGAAAAAGATCGCGATCGGCTGAGTGGGTCTGAAAAGGGAGGAAGACCGGATGACAAGAACAAGAATGCTTCTGAGCGCGGCCTGTGCCGCGCTGCTCGCAACGGGCGCGCAGGCCGATGAAAATGCGAACATGGTGATCGACGGGACGGAAATGAAGATCCGTGCCGATGCCCCCGCGCATATGGAGAACGTGGACGAGATCATGTCCGGCTGGGTCTTCCGCTCGGTCGAGACCCAGGCGTTGCAGTTGGATGATTTCGACAACCCGGCCTTCGTTTTCGTGGATCAGGCGATTGATCTTTGGGACAAGGTTGACGGAAGTGAGGGCAAGGCCTGTTCCTCTTGCCATGAGGATGTTGAAGACTTCGCTGGTTTGCGCACCAAGTTGCCGCGTGTCGACGACGGACAATTGGTGTCGATGGAAAACCTGGTCAATGAATGCCGGACGGAACGTATGGGCGCCGAGCCCTGGAAGTGGTCGGGTGGCCAGATGACCGCCATGACCGCTCTGATCGGTCTGCAGTCTCGTGGAATGCCGGTCGATGTTGCCATCGACGGTGACGCGGCTCCCTTTTGGGAGAAGGGCAAGGAGCTTTATTACACCCGTGTCGGCCAGCTCGACATGTCCTGCTCCAACTGTCACGAGGACAACTATGGCGTGATGATCCGTGCCGATCACCTCAGCCAGGGTCAGATCAACGGCTTCCCGACTTACCGTCTGAAGAACGCGAAGTTGAACTCCACCCATGGCCGCTTCAAGGGCTGCATGAAGAACATCCGTGCCGAGCCCTTCAAGGAGGGCGGGGACGAGTTCAAGGCGCTTGAGCTTTATCTTGCTTCGCGCGGCTCGGGCCTGGCGGTCGAAACACCTTCGGTCCGTAACTGATTAGAACACCTGAGGCCCCGCAGCGAATGCGCTGCGGGGCTTTGTCTTACCGAACTAATTCAAACATGCGCATACGTTATTAGAGTGGCATGTTCTGCACCGGGGGCATTTGAATGATTTCTCGCCGAGATTTTCTGCAAACCAGCATGGCTGCTGCAGCACTTTACGGATCCTCCGGATTTGGCAATTGGGCCCGGCTGGCGGCCCAGCAGGCGCTCACCCAGGACCAGTTGCTGGAGTTCGACACCTTCGGCAACGTGACACTGATCCACGTCACCGACATTCACGCCCAGCTCAAGCCAATCTTCTTCCGCGAGCCTGAAATCAATATCGGTGTGGGTGGCAATCGGGGCGAGGTGCCTCACGTCACGGGTGCCGAGTTCCGCAAGCTTTACGGTGTCGACGATGGCAGCCCCTCGGCCTACGCATTGACTTACAATGACTTCGCGGCCCTGGGTCGGGCCTACGGCCGCGTCGGCGGGCTGGACCGTGTGTCCACCGTGATCAACGCCATCCGCGCCGACCGGCCCGATGCGCTGCTGCTGGACGGGGGCGATACCTGGCATGGCAGCTACACCTGCTACCACACCCAAGGTCAGGACATGGTCAACGTGATGAACGGGCTGAAGCCTGACGCCATGACCTTCCACTGGGAATTCACCCTCGGCTCCGAACGCGTGAACGAGATCGTTGAGGGGCTGCCCTTTGCGGCCCTCGGTCAAAACATCTTTGACGCGGAATGGGACGAACCGGCCGAGCTTTTCCCGCCCTACCAGTTCTTTGAGCGGGGCGGTGCCAAGATCGCCGTGATCGGTCAGGCCTTCCCCTACATGCCAATCGCGAACCCCGTCTGGATGTTCCCCGAGTATTCCTTCGGTATCCGCGACGAGCGGATGCAGGAGATTGTGGATGAGGTGCGCGCCGAGGGGGCCGACCTTGTGGTTGTCCTTAGCCACAACGGATTTGACGTGGATAAGAAGATGGCGGGCGTTGTGACCGGCATCGACGTGATCCTGTCGGGCCACACCCACGATGCGCTGCCCGAACCGGTGCTGGTGGGCGATACGATCATCGTCGCCTCCGGCTCCAACGGAAAATTTGTCAGCCGCGTGGATCTGAACGTGCAGGATGGCAAGATGATGGGGTTCCGTCACAAGCTGATCCCGATCTTCTCTGACGTGATCACGCCCGATCCGATGATAACCAAGCTGATCGACGAACAGCGCGCGCCCTACATGGACGACTTGAGCGCCGTCATCGGACGGACGGGGGAGGCGCAGACGCTTTACCGGCGCGGCAACTTCAACGGCTCGTGGGATGACCTGATCTGCAACGCTCTGCTCAGCGAACGGGACGCCGAAATCGCCCTGTCGCCCGGGGTGCGCTGGGGCCCATCGCTGATCCCGGGGCAGGACATCACGCGCGAGGATATCTGGAACGTCACCTCCATGACCTATCCGGAGGCTTACCGCACGGAAATGACGGGCGAGTTTCTGCACGTGGTGCTGGAAGACGTGGCCGACAACCTCTTCAACCCCGACCCCTACTACCAGCAGGGTGGCGACATGGTGCGCACCGGTGGCCTTGGCTACCGCATCGACGTGACCAAGGCGCAGGGCGAACGGATCACGGATTTGACATTGCTCAAGACCGGTGAGGCCATCGATCCTACAAAATCCTATCAGGTGGCAGGCTGGGCGAGCGTCAACGAAGGCACCGAAGGCCCGCCGATCTGGGAGGTGGTCGAAAACCACATCGCCAAGCTCGGTACTGTCACGCTCGATCCCAATAACAGCGTCGAGGTCGTCGGCGCCTGACCCTACTCTCAAGGAGGACCACCCATGTTCAAGAAAATCGCAACCGCCGCAGCACTCAGCGCCGCCCTTGCAACGGGTGCCCTCGCCGAAGGCGTGACCCACAAGGTCGCCATCCATGTGGATGAGAACGACCCGCAGGTGATGAACATGGCGCTGAACAACGCGGCCAACGTTACCAAGTACTACGAAAGCGTCGGAGACACGGTAATTGTCGAAATGGTGGCCTACGGCCCCGGCCTGAACATGCTGGTCGAGGGCAAGAGCCCTGTAGCACAGCGCATCTCGGCCATGTCGCTTGAGATGGAGAACCTGACCTTTGCCGCCTGCGGCAACACCCACCGCAAGATGAGTGAGAAGGCAGGCAAGGAGATTGTTCTCCTTGAGGAAGCCAACATGGTCACTTCCGGCGTGGTGCGCCTGATTGAATTGCAGGAAAACGGCTACGCCTACGTCCGTCCGTGACGAAGGGGCAGGGCCCAGACAAAAACATATAGCATTAAGGAGAACGACGTGAGCATCAAAACTTCGCGCCGCGCATTCTTGAAGGGGGCCGCCGCAACAGGCGCGGGGCTTGCCGCGACCCAGGCGGCTGCGGGTACACCCGATCCCCTCATTACAGAATTGCAGGACTGGGCCTCCTACACCGGCATCGGTGTGGACGAGGTGCCCTATGGTCTGCCGATCGAGTACGAAAGCCACGTGGTGCGCCGCAACGTCGAGTGGCTGACCGCCTCGCCCATCTCTTCGATCAACTTCACGCCGATTCACGCGCTTGAGGGGACGATCACGCCTCAGGGCTGTGCCTTTGAGCGGCACCACTCAGGCGCGATCGAACTGCGCAAGGAGGACTTCCGGCTGATGATCAACGGTCTTGTCGATCGTCCGCTGGTCTTCACCTACGATGACATCGAACGCTTCCCGCGTGAAAACCACGTCTATTTCTGCGAATGCGCGGCCAACACCGGGATGGAATGGGCTGGCGCGCAGCTTAACGGCGTGCAGTTCACCCACGGCATGGTCCACAACATGGAATATACCGGTGTTCCCCTGCGCACCCTGCTGAAAGAGGCGGGTGCCGATATCTCGCCCGACAAGTGGGTCTATGTGGAAGGAGCCGATGCCTCCTCCAACGGCCGCTCGATCCCGATGGAAAAGGCGCTTGACGATGTGCTTGTCGCCTTCAAGGCCAACGGGGAGGCACTTAGGTTGGAGCATGGCTATCCCGTTCGCCTTGTCGTGCCAGGTTGGGAAGGTAACATGTGGGTCAAGTGGCTGCGCCGGATCGAGGTTGTCGACCGCGCGGTAGAGAGCCGCGAAGAGACCTCCAAATACACCGATGTCTACGAGGACGGTACCGCCCGCAAGTGGACCTGGGTAATGGATGCCAAATCAGTCATCACTTCCCCCAGCCCCCAGATGCCAATCAAGCACGGCCCCGGTCCGCTGGTCGTCTCGGGCCTCGCCTGGTCTGGCCACGGGCAGATCACCCGGGTTGATGTGAGCCGCGATGGCGGGATCACCTGGGAGACCGCGCGTCTGGGCAAGCAGGGCGATACCAAGGCGCTCACGCGCTTCTACCTCGACATCGACTGGGACGGCGCGCCGATGCTGCTGCAGGCCCGCGCGATGGATGAAACGGGATACGTCCAGCCAACCAAGGACGAGTTGCGCGAGGCGCGGGGCGAGAACTCCGTCTATCATAATAACTGTATCCAGACCTGGTACGTGAACGCAGAAGGGATCGCCGAGAATGTCGAAGTCTCTTAATTTCCTCCTCCCCACAGTGGGTGGCATCGCCCTGCTGGGCGGCATCGCCATCGCCTCGATGCACCGCAATTCCGGTGAGGCCCAGATAGCACTGCTGCGCGACCGTGTGGCCGAAGTTGAGGCTCACGCAAAAAACGCCGGAGAGAAGGTTAAGATGGCCGCCTCCCGCGCTGAAGAACTGCAAGCGGAGATCGCCGAGGTTCAGGCCGCTGCGCAGGAGCGCATGGCGCAGACGGCTGTCCTGACTGCGCCCGCACCGGAGACCGACGAACCCTACGGAATTGGGCGTCCGGCCCTGACCGAGGAAATTGCCGCCTGGGATGTGGACGTCCTGCCCGACGGGCGCGGCCTGCCCGAGGGATCCGGTAACGCCTTTGACGGGGAAGAAGTCTTTGCCGCGAAGTGCGCCTCCTGCCACGGCGATTTCGCCGAAGGGGTGGATAATTGGCCCGTGCTGGCGGGCGGCTTCGATACCCTCGGCGACGAGGATCCGGTCAAGACGGTGGGTTCCTACTGGCCCCATCTGTCGACCGCCTGGGACTATATCCACCGCTCCATGCCGTTCGGTGAAGCGGGCACGCTGACCGCCGATGAGACCTATGCCATCGTGGCCTATATTCTCTATTCGAACGATTTGATCGACGACGAGTACGAGCTGTCCCACGAGAACCTGGGCGAGTTCGAGATGTACAACAAGGATGGTTTCGTCGTCGATGACCGTCCCGAGCTTGAATACACCAAATGGCGTACCGAGCCTTGCATGGAGAACTGCAAGGAAGAGGTCGAGGTAACCATGCGGTCGGTCTTCCTGGTTGAGACACCGCCCGAGGGCGGTTCGAAGTCGGAGATGAACCAGGCCACGCTCGAGGCTTTGCCCACCTTCACTGCCGCAGGCCCCTCCTTCATTCCGGAGGCAGCACCCAAGCCCGCCGTTGCCGAGGAAGCGGAGCCAGAGGCCACACCGGCGGCGGTTCAACCCACCGAAGGAGTTGATCTGGTCGCGGCAGGTGAGAAGGTTTTCCGCAAGTGTAAGTCCTGTCACCAGGTCGGGTCAGGTGCCAAGAACCGCTCGGGTCCCGTCCTCACGGGAATCGTCGGGGCACCGGCCGGGTCCGTGGATGGCTTCAAATATTCCAAGGCGATGGCCTCGGCCGGCGATGCGGGACTGGTCTGGGAGACGTCCGAGCTTGACGCCTTCCTTGCTGATCCGAAGGGCTATCTGAAAAAGACCAAGATGTCCTTCAAGGGTCTGGATGACGAAGAGGACCGCGCCGCCGTGATTGCCTATCTGAACAGCTTCGAGTAAGGGCCGGTGTTCAGGTCTCTCACCCCCCTTGCTCTTGGGGCGCTGTTGGTTACCGGCGGCGCCCTGGCCGACCCTCTTGGCGATGCCGAGCGTGGTGAGAAGATTTTTCGTCAGTGCCAGTCCTGTCACCAGGTCGGCGCGGGGGCCGTGAACCGTGTGGGGCCGCATTTGAACGGCGTCTTTGGGCGTACGGCGGGCTCTATCAAGGGCTTCAAGTATTCCAAGAGCATGGCCCGCATGGGCTCAGACGGGCTGGAATGGCACATCGACACGCTGCACGCTTATATCGAGAACCCCAAGGCTCTTGTCTCCAAGACCCGGATGAACTTTCGCGGGATCAAGGA
>JABDKA010000129.1 GCA_013002405.1 Sulfitobacter sp.
CAGCTGGATGAGCGATGGCGGTCTTGATGCCCCCAAGGACGCGGATCGCGCCTTTCTGGGCTTCTGTCGCAAGTGGTTTGAAAAGCGGGGACGGCCGTGAGCGCGGGCGACCCCGCTGACGGGGCCATCGTTGCCGAGGCCCGTCCCTCTGCAACAGCGCGCTTGCAGGTTCCCTCGACACCGCTAAAAGCGGGGCAGAACAGGCATCGCCGCGCAGAGTCTGCCTCCGACCCCCAGATCCCCACGGGCGCGTCGCCGCGGCAAAGGAGGCCCAAATTGTCCCCTCTGAAACGTCTTGAGCGGTATATTCTGGCGATCTTCAAGCTGGGCCGTACAGAGAGATTTGCCAAGGAGGCGCGGCGACGGCTTGACCAGATGGAACCCCGGCTCGATGAAGCCTTGGGCAGTTTTGGACGACTGTCCCGGGATGTCACCCGCATATGGGAGTCGATTGGCCAGCTTGAGCGGGCGCATGACGATCACGACCATCGCTTCGAACGCGAGGCCGAGAGCACCAAAGCGGGAGATGCAGCGCTTGCCCGCACCTTGAGCGACCTCACCCGCCGCATGGATGATCTGCTGCTCAATCGTGACCGCCTGCCAGTGCCGTCATCCTCCGAGGCAGAGCCCGCAGTCTTACCCCATTCAGAGGGGTTCGATGTCTTCAAGGACAGTTTCTACCACCGCCTTGAGAACCGGTATCGCGGTTCCGTGGACGAAATCTCGAACCGCCTGCGCATCTATCTGCCCGATGTGGAGGCCGCAATTTTGCGCAGTGGTCAGCTCCCCGTGATGGATATTGGCTGCGGGCGAGGGGAATGGCTGGGCCTTTTGTCTGGCGTCGGCGTGACGGCCTTTGGCATCGACACGAACCCTGTCCAGATCGCCGCCGCCAAGGAAAACGGGCTTGATGTGCGATTGGGGGATGCCGTGACGGCCCTGGCCGGGGCCGAGTCGGGAAGCCTCTCGGTCATCACGGCGCATCATGTCGTCGAACACCTGCCCTTCGATACCGTGGCCTGGATTGCGCGGGAGGCGATGCGGGTGCTGGCGCCGGGCGGGCTCTTGCTCTTCGAGACACCGCACACCCGCAACGTGCTCGTAGGGGCGACCACATTCCACACCGATCCGACCCATCTCAAGCCGATGCCGGAACAGGTGCTGGGGGTCTTGTTTGAAACCGCGGGGTTCCACCCGGTCGAGATACGCGCCTTGCACCCGCACGAGCGTTTCGATGAGTTTCTTGCCAAGCCCGATTTCAATGACGAACTGGCTTTCCTGATGTTCGGTCCGCAGGATCTGGCCGTGCTCGGGATGAAGCCTACCGGAGAGTAAATCCTCATGCGCATCGGCGTTCTTCGCACCCAGGTTCCGTTTGTCACAGGCGGTGCCGAACGGCACGCAGCCAACCTGGTCTCGGCCCTGAACCAGTACGGTCATGAGGCCGTGGAAATCACGCTGCCCTTCAAATGGTATCCCGGCGAGGTGCTGGCGGACCACATCCTGGCGGCCCGGATGCTGGATCTCTCGGAGGTCGAAGGGGTGCCCGTGGACATGGTGATCGGGCTGAAGTTTCCGGCCTACCTGGCGCCGCACCCCAACAAGCTCTTCTGGATCATTCACCAGCACCGGCAAGCCTACGATATGTGGGAGCTGGGCAATTCCGATCTGCTGCACGATCCCGACGGAGGTGCTCTGCGTGATCTCATCATGCAGGAAGACCGTGCGGCCTTTGCGGACAGCCCCCACCCGATCTACGCCAATTCGGGCAATGTGGCCCACCGCCTGACCAGGTTTCTTGGGGTCGAGGCAAAGCCGCTCTATCACCCGCCGCCCAATGCGCAAGCGATGCGGCAGGGCGCCTACGGCGACTATCTCTTTGCACCTGGGCGCATCAACCCGTCGAAGCGGCTGGAACTTGTCCTCAAGGGGGTGGCCGCGGCCAAATCTAAGCTGAAGCTGATGATTGCCGGAGTGGCGGAAAACCCGGCTTACCAGGATAGGCTTCACAAACTGGCACTTGAACTGGGTGTAGCGAACCAGGTGACCTGGCTTGGCCCGGTGGATGATGACACGCTTTTGCGCCACTACGCCGAGGCCCGTGCGGTGGTCTTCGTGCCGCAGGACGAGGACTACGGCTACATCACGCTTGAGGCGATGCTGGCGGGCAAGCCGGTTATTACCGTGACCGATGCGGGTGGCCCGCTGGAGTTCATCACCGATGGCGCCGAAGGGCTGATCACCGCGCCGAAGCGGCGTGCGCTGGGGGTGGCCTTTGACAGGATCATGGGGGATGCCGCACTTGCCGAGCGCATGGGGCAGGCGGGGTTCGACCGCTACAAGGCCATGAATATCTCCTGGGAGCATGTCGTTGAGACCTTCACCGGGCAGGCTGACAGGCCACAGACGCCCGATGTCGCACCACCCCAGCAGGAAAAGGAGGCTGCGGGGCCGACACCACAGGAGGCTGCCGTTACGGCCCTCTCCGAGGCGATTGCACCGCCGAGGTCCCCGGAAGGACTGCCCTTTATCACGATTGAAGAGGTTCTGGAGGCCTACGCCTTTGATGAGCTGCCCGCCGCACTGGGGCAGGAGGAACCTCCCATTGATAGGGGGCTGGCCAGCTATCTTGGCACCCATTGGACGCGGTACATGACCACGTTGCACCATCTGGAGGGGCTGGAGATCTCCAGCGCGCTCGATGTCGGTGTATTCCCGCCCCTGGTGTTCCAGGCGCTCCTGGCCAACACCCACCCGGATGTTGAGATGGCGGGTCTCTGGGAAGGGCCCGACCCCTACCGCCAGGCCATTCACCCCCGCCGGGAGGGGCTGCCCGCCTTCGACATCCGCCTGGAGCCCGCCAACAGTGAGCGGGATCCCTGGCCCTACGCGGATGAGAGTTTCGATTTGGTTACGGGGATGGAAATCCTCGAGCACCTCGCCCTCGACCCTTACTTCTTCTTTGCCGAAGCAAACCGGGTTCTGAAACCTGGGGGGCATATGCTGCTCACCACACCCAACGTCACCAGCCATCGCGGTGTCTGGAAGATGCTCAACGGGATCGCACCCTATTCCTTCGGTATCTTTGTGCCTTCAGGCGGCGTCTACGGGCGCCACAACCGCGAATACGCCCCGCCCGAGCTTGCCGAGATCGGAGAGGCGGCTGGGTTTGAAACGGTGACGCTCCGAACCATTGATGTCTACGACCGCAAGATTGACCCGGGCACGGCCGAACTCCTGGTGAATCGCGGCGACGATCTTTCCCTGCGTGGCGAGACGATTTTCTACCTGGCGCGCAAGGCGGGTCAAGTGCAGGGGGCCCCGCGGCGCTTCTACCACGGTGACCCTGTCCGGATGAGTGGGACCTTCCAGGTCATTTCCCGGGAGAGCGCTACTGGTCTGGTCCGCCTGGGGCTGGAGAACCAATCTCCAGCCTGGTGGACCACGGGTGGCGACCTGGCAACCTGCCTTCTGGCCGAATGGGTCGATCCTGACGGAGATCTGCGCCATCAGCATCTCATGCAGCCGCTTACGGCGCCTGTCGGACCGGGGGCTGTCGGCGAGATCACCCTTCGGCTCGATAGTGCCGCGGAGGCCGGAGAAGGGCAGGGGGTACTGCGATTGCACCTCTACCAGGCCGGTGTTGGCGTGATGACGGGTTCTGGCCGTGCGCCTGCCTGTACCTTGCCCTGTTCCGAGGCGGCCTTCCTGCGTCTGGTACGCTCTGCACCACTGCCGGGGCAGGGCGGGTGAGCGTCTCTTCCAAACCCCGGGTGCACTGGGTCTCGCCCATTCCCGACGCCCAGACCGATATCGCGCACTACACGCACCGCATCCTGCCAGAACTGGCTGAGGCGACCAATCTTGTACTTTGGACGGATGCGCCGAACTGGGAAGCATCGCTGGAACGGATTGGCCCGGTCCGCCATCTCGACCCCGACCGTGTCACGCCAGGCGATTTTGCAAGCGCGGGGCAGGGGGAAGGGCCTGACGCCATCTTTGTCCATATTGGCAATTCCTGGGTGTTTCATTCCGGGCTTCTGCGACTGGTTCGGCGCATTCCTTCGGTGATCGTGCTGCACGATCTGGCCATCCAGGAACTCTGTTTTGATGCCATGCACAACCGGCGCTTTGACCAATCGATCTACGAGGCCGAGATGGCTCGCTGGCACGGGCCGGAAGGGCTGGAAAAGGTGCAGAAGGTATTTCAGGGTAGGATGCGTCCGTTAGAGTTGTCACGCGACATACCCGGATTCGAGCTTACGCTGGATCGCGCCGTCTCGGTGCTGGCGCACACCCCCGCTGCTTTTGATGCGACCGCTGCGACAGGCATGGTCCCGGCCTACCAGCTGGACCTGCCGTTTCGACCGTCCGAGACCCCCATTTCGTCCCGGCGATCGGCCGAGGGTCCACTCAACTTTGTCCAGTTCGGCTATATCGGCCCCAACCGTCGGCTCGAACAGGTGCTGGAGGCCCTTGCACCGCTCCGGGACGAGATCGACTTCCGCTTCGACATCATGGGGAATGTCTGGGACTCAGGCTATCTGAACGGTCGCATCGATAAGCTGGGCCTCACGGGGCGGGTTGAGATCCACGGATTCGTGCCGGAACCCGAGCTGGACGCCAAGCTGGCGGCAGCGCACCTGGTCTTCAATTTGCGTTATCCTACCATGGGAGAGGCCTCGGGCAGCCAGTTGCGCATCTGGAATGCTTCCGCGGCCTCGGTTGTCACGGATTTGGGCTGGTACGGTAGCCTGCCCGATGACACGGTCTTCAAGATCCCCCTGCAGGGAGAGACAGACGCTCTGCAAGCCCTAGTACGCCGGGTGGCTACCGACCGCAGCATCGGAGCGCAGATCGGCGCAGTGGGGCGGACCCGGCTGGAAGAGCGCCATACACCGGCCCTCTATGCGAAGGGTGTGGCCCATGTGGCGGAACGGTTTTCTGTGGATGCCGGTGCCGCCCTCATGGCAAGAAGTGCACGCCGAAGTCTGGCTGGAATTACAACCGAGCAAGAGCTACTGCGCGCGCGGCTGGCCGAACGGCTCTGAGAGAGAGCACTGAGATCCGTGTTTCAGGCCCGCTGCCAGAATTTG
>JABDKA010000135.1 GCA_013002405.1 Sulfitobacter sp.
CGGAGAGTGGATACTTGTCGTGAATGCCCTTCCAATAGCCCAGGCGCTTGCCCTTCTCGTCGTACTCGAAATAGCCGGCCTTGGCCTTGCGGCCCAGACGCCCGATGTCCTCCATCCAGACGATCAGGTCGTCAGCCTCGGATGCAGGGTACTCATTGCCCATCGCCTTTTTCGATGCCCGCATGATCTTGGTCGCCAGATCGATGGAGGTTTCGTCCCCCAACTGGATCGGCCCTACGGGAAAACCCATCATCTGCGCGGCGTTGTCGATCAGCGCCGGGGCCACGCCCTCGGTCACCATGCGCGTCGCCTCACCACCGTAAGGAATGATGCAGCGGTTGGCGTAGAAGAAGCGCGCGTCGTTGACTACGATGGGCGTCTTGCGGATCTGGCGGACATAGTCCAGCGCCTTTGCCACGGCCCGGTCGCCCGTTTCGGCACCCTTGATGATCTCCACCAGCAGCATCCTCTCAACGGGGGAGAAGAAGTGGATGCCGATGAACTGCTCGGGGCGCACACTCGCCTTGGCCAGATCAGTGATCGGCAGGGTGGAGGTGTTGGAAGCAAAGATGCAGTCGTCAGAGATGATGGCCTCAACCTTCTTGGTCATCTCGGCCTTCACTTCCGTGTCCTCAAAGACGGCTTCGATGATCAAGTCGCAGTCCCTGAGCGCGTCCAGATCGGCCGTCGCGGTGATGAGGCTGAGCAACTGCTCCTTCTTCTCCGGCGTGGCTTTCCGACGGGCGATGCCCTTGTCCATATAGGCTTCCGAATAGGCCTTGCCCTTGTCCGCAGCTGCCTGATCACGGTCGATCAGCACCACATCGATGCCCGCCTGAGCGGAGACAAGTGCGATGCCTGCACCCATCATGCCCGCGCCCAGTACGCCCAGCTTCTTGACTCGCTGATCGGGGATGCCTGCAGGGCGCACGGCACCCTTTTCCAGCGCTTCCTTGTTGAGGAAGAGCGAGCGGATCATGGCGGAGGATGAGGGGTTCATCAGGATGTTGGTGAACCAGCGCGCCTCGATCTTGAGGGCCGTGTCGAAGGGTACGAGCGCGCCTTCGTAAACGGCCGAGAGAAGCGCCTTGGCCGCCGGAAAGGCACCCTTGGTCTTGCCGTTCACCATGGCATTGGCCCCGACGAATGTCATGAAGCCGGCGGGGTGATAGGGGGCACCACCGGGCATCTTGTACCCCTTGGCGTCCCAGGGTTTGACCAGGTCCGCGTCCTTTGCGTTAAGCACCCACTCACGTGCGGCGGCAACGGGATCATCCACCACTTCGTCAATGAGGCCCGCCTTCACGGCGGCGGCGGGGGCGACCATCTTGCCTTCCAGCAGGAAGGGGGCCGCGTTCATCGCGCCCAGCTTGAAGGAAAGGCGCGTGGTACCACCGGCACCGGGGAAGATGCCGACCATGATCTCTGGCAGGCCGATGCGGGCCTTGGGGTTGTCAGCGCAGAAGATGCGGTGCGTGGCCAGGGGCAGTTCCAGCCCGATGCCCGCTGCCGTGCCCGGCAGGGCCGAAGCGATCGGCTTGCCGCCCTTGAGCTTCTTGGGGTCCATGCCCGCACGCTCGATCTTGCGCAGCAGTCCGTGCATCCGCATCGTTCCTTCGAAAAGGCCCTTGGCGGGATCGTCGCCCGCCTCCGCGCGCAGCTTGCCCAGCAGGTTGAGGTCCATGCCGCCGGCGAAGGAGTCTTCCTTGCCAGAGGTAATGACGATGCCCTTGACGGCCTCATCCGCGAGCGCTTCGTCAATCAGACGGTCCAGCAATTCAATGCCCTCGAAGGACATGACATTCATGGATTTGCCTTCAACGTCCCAGGTGATCAGGGCGACGCCATCGGCGTCTTTTTGCATTTTGAAATCAGTCATTTGTCTCTCTCCTGATGTCTGCTCAGACGCGTTCGATGATGGTGGCGGCACCCATGCCGGAGGCGATGCAGAGGGTGGCGAGACCCACCTCCTTGTCGGCGCGCTCAAGCTCATCGAGCAGGGTGCCGATGATCATCGCACCGGTGGCGCCCAGGGGGTGACCCATGGCAATGGAACCACCGTTCACGTTGACCTTGTCGTGCTCGACGTTGAACGCCTCCATGAAGCGCATCACGACCGAAGCGAAGGCCTCATTCACCTCAAAGAGGTCAATGTCGCCGATGGTCATACCGTTCTCGGCCAGGATCTTCTCGGTCACGGGAACGGGGCCGGTCAGCATGATGGTGGGATCGGTGCCGATCTTGGCGGTGGCGCGGATGCGGGCGCGGGGCTTGAGGCCATATTGCTCGCCGAATTCCTTGTTGCCGATCAGCACGGCGGCAGCACCGTCCACGATGCCGGAGGAGTTGCCCGCGTGGTGGATGTGATTGATCCGCTCGAGGTGAGGGTACTTGAGGATCGCGACCTTGTCGAAGCCCGGCATGACCTCGCCCATCTGCTGGAAGGCGGGGCTGAGGGAGCCGAGGGACTGCATGTCCGTCTCGGGACGCATATATTCGTCGTGATCGAGGATCGTCAGACCGTTCTGGTCCTTGATCTGGATCACCGACTTGGCAAAGCGATTGTCGTCCCAGGCGGCCTTGGCGCGCTTCTGGCTTTCCACGGCGAGCATGTCGGCGTCGTCGCGGGAATAGCCATACTCGGTCGCGATAATATCCGCGGATATACCCTGAGGAACGAAGTACTGGTCAAGTGCGAGAGACGGGTCCACCGCGATGGCCGCCCCGTCGGAGCCCATGGCCACGCGGCCCATCATCTCCACGCCGCCCGCGATATAGGCTTGGCCTGCGCCGCCCTTGACCTGGTTGGCGGCCAGGTTCACGGCCTCCATGCCGGAGGCGCAGAAGCGGTTGATGGCGAGCCCCGGGATGGATTCATCCAGATCCGAGGCCAGTACGGCGGAGCGCGCGAGGCAACCGCCCTGCTCCATCACCTGGGTCACGTTGCCCCAGATCACGTCCTCGACGGCGTGGCCTTCGAGGTTGTTACGGTCCTTGAGGGCGTTCATGGTCTGGGCAGAGAGCCGCACGGCGGTCACCTCATGCAGGGAGCCGTCCTTGCGGCCCTTGCCGCGCGGGGTACGCAGGGCGTCGTAGATATAGGCGTCGGTCATTCGGGGTCTCCTTGTCAGGCGCGGTCAGCCGGGCTGCCGGGCATCAGATCGTATGGGGCTTTCCAGCCCGGTTGTTCGGAAAGGCGGGTGAGCCAGGCGTCGATGTTGGGCCATTCGGCCCGGTTGAAGCCGAAGGGCTCGGGATAATAGAGGTAGCCGCAGCAGGAGAGGTCCGCGTTGGTGACGCTGTCACCGACGATCCAGTCGCGGCCCGCCAAGTGATCATCGAGGACCTTGTAGGCAGCCTGCAAGCGGCCCTGGTTGAAGGCGATGACCTCCTTGGGCTGTTTTTCTTCGGGCAGGAAATTCATCAGGAAGCGTGTCATGCCCGCCATCGAGCTGAGCTTGTGATTGTCCCAAAGCACCCAGCGCAGGATCTCGCGGCGTTCCTCGGCGTCCTTGCCGCCGAACTTGCCGGACTTCTCCGAGACGTAGTCCTGAATGACGCCCGACTGGGTCAGGCGCATATCGCCGTCCACCATGACCGGCGCTTCGCCCATCACATTGACTTCTTTGCGATAATCGGGTGACCGGGTCTCACCGCCGAAAAAGTCGACCTTGACCGGCTCCCAGTCCAACCCGGAAAGCTGCAAAGCAAGGGCTGCCTTGTAGGCGTTGCCAGATTCACCGAAGCAGTAGAGTTTGATGGTCATAAGTCCGTCCCTTTTTGGGTCCCGTTGGACCGGGAGTTCACACCCCCGGACCCCAGTAGAGGTTTGTTTGGCAAGATGAAGAAGCTTTGGCAGCCCTTAACCTTTCGTTAAGCAGGCCCTTCGTAACGTAACGTCGCAGGGCAGGCTGGAAAGCTGTGTCCTGTGCAAGGTGAAGCCCCGCCTTCGGAATGCACCGTTCGGGGCGGGGTGGCGCTTCGGTCTTCTGCTTCATCTTGCCAAGTAAACTCAAACCAAACCTCTTCCCTTGCGCTGCAGCCGCACGCTTCAGAGTGACCGTGCAATCAGTTCCTTCATGATCTCATTGGTACCGCCGTAGATCCGCTGGACACGGGCGTCGGCCCACATCTCGCCGATGGCGTATTCCTGCATGAAGCCATAGCCACCGTGGAGTTGCAGGCACTCGTCCAGGACCTCGCCCTGGGTGTCCGTCAGCCAGTATTTCGCCATTGCCGCACGCTCTACGGTCAGCTCACCGCGCAGGTGTTCGGCGATGCACTGGTCCAGGAAGGCACGGGCGACGGCCGTCTTGGTCTTGCATTCGGCCAGCTTGAAACGGGTGTTCTGGAACTGCAGGAGGTTGCCGCCGAAGGCTTCACGCTCTTTGCAGTACTGGATGGTGCGTTCCACTGCCCCTTCCATCGCGCCAACCGCCTCACAGGCGATGATCAGGCGTTCCTGGGGCAGTTGCTGCATCATCTGGTAGAAGCCCTTGCCCTCTTCCCCGCCGAGGATGTTCTCGGGTGGGATCTCGACATTGTCGAAGAAAAGCTCGGAGGTGTCCGAGGCGTGTTTGCCAATCTTCTCGAGGTTTCGGCCGCGCTGGAAGCCTGTGGCCCCTTCGGTTTCGACCACCACCAGGCTCACGCCCTTGGAGCCTTGGGTTGGGTCCGTCTTGGCGGCGACGATGATCAGACCGGCGTGCTGGCCGTTGGTGATGAAGGTCTTCTGGCCCGAGAGACGGTAGGCGTTGCCTTCGCGGATGGCCTTGGTCTTGATCGCCTGAACATCCGAGCCGGTGGAGGGCTCCGTCATGGCAAGTGCGCCCACCATCTCGCCCGAGACCATCTTGGGCAGCCAGCGCTTTTTCTGCTCTTCAGAGCCATAGGCGAGGATATAGTGGGCAACGATGCCCGAATGGATGCCATTGCCCCAGGAGGCGAGGTTGGCACGGGCCGCTTCGATCAGGATCGCGGCCTCGTGACCGAAATCACCGCCCGCGCCCCCGTACTCTTCGGGGACCGATGCGCAGAGCAGGCCCAGCTCACCGGCCTCGTTCCAGGTGTCGCGGTCCATCTCGGACTGCTTGCGCCACTTCTCGAACTTGGGCGCCCATTCGGTATTGATGAAATTTGTAGTCATCTCCGCAAGCATCTGGTGCTCGGCGGTCATCCAGGGGGATGAGTTTGTGGCGATATCTTTCATGTTGCGCATCCCTGTCAGCGTTTACGGTCCTCAAGCTCGGCGTTGAATAGCCGGAGCCGGGCGGTGAGGTTTTCCTCGTTCATAACGGAATTGAAGTTCTCAAAGAGAAAAGAGAGCGCCTCGCCTTCGTCCAGTCCCGCCTCGGCGCTGAAATTCTTGAGTGCGCGGTAACCGTCTTCGGTCATGGCGACCGGGAAGCGGCGGGTCAGGCGAAAGCGTTTGGGCATTGTCTCCTCCTTCAAGGTAAGAAGGCCGGACACTGATGCCCGGCCTCCTGAAGTACCTTAGAACTGATCGGCGGTCAGCGCCATCACGGTGTCCGCACCAGACTGAATCCGCGCCAGGTGCAGCGCCGTGGCGGGCAACTGGCGGGCCATATAGTAGCGGCCCGTTGCCAGCTTGCTTTCGTAGAACTCCTTGTCGGAGGCCCCGCCGTCCAGCGCCTGCTTGGCGGTCCAGCCCATGCGGGCCCACATTAGGCCAAGGCAGACGTGGCCGAACATGTGCATGAAATCGTTGGAACCCGCCAGCGCGTGGTTGGGGTTCTTCATGCCGTTCTGCATGAAGTACATGCCCGCCTGCTGCAGATCTTTTGAGGCGGCCTTCAGCGGGTCCAGGAACTCCTTGTCGAAGGCCTCGTCCTGGCCTGCGTGGTCCTTGATGAAGCTCTTGACCAGATCGAAGAAGGCCACCACGTGCTTGCCGCCGTCGGCAGCCAGCTTGCGGCCCACCAGATCCAGCGCCTGAACGCCGTTCGCACCCTCGTAGATCATCGCGATCCGGGCATCACGGGAGAACTGGGACATGCCCCACTCTTCGATATAGCCGTGGCCGCCGTAGACCTGCTGGGCCTTGATGGTCATGTCATAGCCCACATCCGTCAGGAAGCCCTTGATGACGGGGGTCAGGAGAGAGACGAGGCCATCTGCATCCTTGTCCTCGGACCGGTGGGCAGCGTCGATCATGGTGGCGCCCCAGAGGATGAAGGCCCGTGCCCCTTCGGCAAAGGACTTCTGGTCCATCAGCGAACGGCGGATATCGGGGTGCACGATCAGCGGATCGGCGGGCTTGTCAGGGGCCTCTGCCCCGGTCACGGCACGCCCCTGCAGGCGGTCCTTTGCGTAGGCGACGGCGTTCTGGTAGGCCACATCGGCCTGGGCCAGGCCCTGCATGCCGACGCCCAGACGGGCCTCGTTCATCATGGTGAACATGGCGCGCATGCCCTTGTGCTCAGTCCCGAGCAGATAGCCTGTCGCTTCGTCGTAGTTCATCACGCAGGTGGAGTTCCCGTGGATGCCCATCTTTTCCTCGATGGAGCCGACGGCGACGCCGTTGCGCTCACCCAAGGAGCCATCTTCGTTCACCAGGAATTTAGGCACGATGAAGAGGGAGACACCAGCGATCCCTTCGGGGCCGCCTTCGATCTTGGCCAGTACCAGATGGATGATATTGTCGGCCATGTTGTGCTCACCGGCGGAGATGAAGATCTTCTGACCGGTGATCTTGTAGGTGCCATCCTCCTGCGGGGCGGCCTTGGTGCGCATGAGCCCCAGGTCGGTGCCGCAGTGGGGTTCGGTCAGGTTCATGGTGCCGGTCCAGTCGCATGAGACCATCTTGGGCAGGTAGGTGTCTTTCTGCGCGTCCGTGCCATGGGCCAGGATCGCAGAGGCCGCACCGTGGGTCAGGCCCTGATACATCGTGAAGGCCTGGTTGGCGGCGGAGAAGTACTCGCCCACGGCCGTACCCATCACGTAAGGCATACCCTGGCCGCCGTACTGCTCGGGCATATCAAGGCCTGTCCAGCCGCCCGCGCGGACTTGGTCAAAAGCCTCCTTGAAGCCGGTAGGGGTGTAGACGATGCCGTTCTCGAGGCGGCAGCCTTCCTTGTCACCTACGATGTTGAGAGGTGCCACCACCTCTTGGGTCAGCTTGCCTGCCTCTTCGAGGATGGCGGAGGTGAAGTCGGCCTCAAGATCCTCGTAACCGGGGATCTGGGCTTCTGAGACTTTCAGCACATCGTGAAGGATGAACTGCATGTCTTTGGTGGGGGCGGTGTACGTTGGCATGGGGCTCTCCCTGGAGTCGTCTCAATTATTGGGTCGATGCTGCGCCGCTTATTCTGCGGCGCTGCGGTTGTGCTGCATGGAGGCGATCATCTTTTCGCCCCACTTGAGTTGTTCGCGCAGGTCGTCGATGGCGCGGTCCATTTCCTCACGCTGGGTTTCCATGTCAGCCAGACGGTCCTGCGCGATCTCATAGGCGCGCTGGATCTGGGTCTGCTGCTGGTCGCCCATGTGGTAGAGGTCCAGAAGCTGGCGGATTTCCTCAAGGCTGAAGCCGAAACGTTTGCCGCGCAGGATCAGTTTGAGCCGGGCGCGATCGCGTTTGGTGAAGAGGCGTTTCTGGCCTTCCCGGATCGGGAAGAGCAGTTCCTTGGCCTCGTAAAAGCGCAGGGTGCGGGGCGTCACGTCGAAGGCATCGCACATCTGCCGGATTGTCATTGTATCGGTTGTCATCACTTTTCTCGTCACGAATGTGTCTGTTGCTGAGCTTCAGATGAGGTCTTGGGGTGATGCTTACAACATGCTCTCAGGTTGACGTAACCGATACGTCACGTCACTTTGCGTCCTGGCCACCTCAAGCGGGGAAATGCCGTAACGGCACTTTGCTGCGGCGCGGCATCTTTGAGTGAATCGCGGTTGCCGGGGGCCTTCTACGCTTTACCGGCCCGCATGCCTTCAAGCAGCTGGACGGTCTTGTCGTGCAGGTTTTGAAGCTCGTCCATGGCCTCGTCCAGCTGTGCCCGTTCCTCTTTCAGACGGTCCAGCTGTTTGGCCGATTCCTCGATCCATACTGCCATCTGCGCTTCGGTGCCTTCGTTCTCGTAGATCAGAAGCCACTGGCGGATATCCTCCAGCGCGAAACCGAACTTGCGCCCGCGCATGATCAGCTCCATCCGGGCCAGTTCCCGGGGGCCGTAATAGCGCGCGCGGCCCTCCCTGTCGGGCTGAAGCAGCTCGATGTACTCGTAATAGCGCAGGGTTCGCGGCGTGACCTCGAACTGCGCGCACATCTCTTTGAACGAAAGGCGATCCTCTGCCATGCCGATCCTCCCGGACGGCAGGTTAGGACGCGCTTTGTCCAAGCGCAACCGATAGGCTTGCCCTTTGCGCGGTGCGACAGGATAAAGGGCGAAGATCCGCGAGGGATGAAGGACCGGCATGAACGACAAGAACAAAATGGCGCGGCAATTCATCGAGGCGCTGCCCCATTCGCGGGCCCTTGGCATGGTGCTGGAGGAGCTGGATGCGGGAACGGCGGTCATTTCGCTTCCTTACGACGAAAAGCTGATCGGCGATCCCAAGACCGGGGTGGTGCACGGCGGTGCCGTGTCGGCCTTGATGGACACAAGCTGCGGGGCGGCGGTGATGAGCCATCCCAGCAATCCCCACGGCACAGCCACTATTGATTTGCGTATCGAATACCTGCGCGCGGCCACGCCGGGTCAGCGGATCACCACCAAGGCCACCTGTTATCACGTGACCCGCTCCGTCGCCTTCGTCCGTGCCACCGCCCGGGACGAGGAAGCGGAAAGCCTGGTGGCCACCGCGACCGGTACCTTCACGGTGGAGGCGCAGCGATGAGCCGCCCCCGTCCCGAACCCGTACAGGTGATCAAACAGCGCCGCGACGGTGTGCTGCGCGCGCTGGTCGAGGGGGTGCCCTATATCCAGTTCCTCGGCATTGAGTTCGAGCGGCGTGGCAATGAATTGACCGCTGTGCTGCCCTTCAAGGATGAGCTGATCGGCAATCCCCTCCTGCCCGCCTTGCACGGCGGGGCCACTTCCGCCTTTCTGGAAGTAACGGCGATCATCACCCTTAGCTGGGCCTTCATCTGGGAGGATATGGAGAGTGGCGCGCTCGACGTGACGAACCTGACCCCCGACAAGCTGCCGCGCCTGCCCAAGACCATCGACTTCACCGTCGACTATCTGCGTTCCGGTTTGCCGCGTGACGGCTATGCCCGCGCTCGGATCAACCGCTCGGGCCGCCGCTACGCCTCTGTCCACGTGGAGGCCTGGCAGGACCACCGAGAGAAGCTCTATGCCCAGGCCACCGGACATTTCGTGATGCCCAACCGGCAGGCCTGAGGTGAGCGAACCGCTGACCGACAGCGAGGTGCGCGCGGTCGAAAAGGGGGCGCTGGCGGCGCGGGACGTGGTCACGCACCGGCGGGTCCTCAACGTCGCAATTCCCATCGTCATCTCCAACGCCACGGTCCCGATCCTGGGGGCGGTCGACACCGGGGTCGTGGGCCAGATGGGCCTTGCTGCACCCATCGGGGCCGTGGGCCTTGGAGCCATCATCCTGTCGGCCTTCTACTGGATATTCGGCTTTCTGCGCATGGGAACCGTGGGTTTGACAGCGCAGGCCCTGGGCAACGGGGAGATGGATGAGGTGGCGGCCCTGCTGAGCCGCGGTCTGCTGATCGGCGCAGGTGCCGGGCTGGCCGTGATTCTGCTCCAGGTGCCGCTCTTCTGGGCGGCCTTCGCAATGTCGCCCGGCTCCGAGGAGGTCGAGAGCCTCGCCCATACGTATATGGGCATCAGGGTCTGGTCCGCGCCCGCGGCCATCTCCATCTACGCCATTACTGGATGGCTTATCGCTCAGGAACGCACGCGGGCAGTGCTGGGCCTGCAGGTCTGGATGAACGGGCTCAATATTCTGCTGGATCTGTGGTTTGTACTGGGGCTCGGCTGGGGCGTGGGCGGTGTCGCCTTCGCCACCTTCATCGCGGAATGGAGCGGGGCGGCGCTGGGCCTGTGGTTCTGCCGCGCGGCCTTTGGCGGGCTGGCCTGGCGCACGGCTTCGCTGGTTTTCGACGGGCTGCGATGGCTCCGGATGCTCAGGCTGAACGGCGATATCCTTGTCCGGTCGCTTTTGCTGGAGGGGATCTTCGTTTCCTTTCTCTTCATCGGCGCGGATTTCGGGGATGTGACCCTCGCCGCCAATCAGGTGCTCCTGCAATTCCTGATGATCACGGCCTACGGGCTTGACGGTTTTGCTTTCGCCGCCGAAGCCCTGGTGGGGCAGGCGGTGGGCGCGAGACAGCGGGCGGTTCTGCGGCGCAGCGCCCTTCTGACGACGCTCTGGGCCTTTGGCATTTCTGCCCTGGTGACGCTCGTGTTTTTTCTCGCCGGGCCTTCCCTGATCGACCTGATGGCCAAGGCGGAGGAGGTCCGAAGCGTGGCCCGCGATTTCCTGCCTTACGTACTCTTGACGCCGCTTGTGGGTTGCGGGGCCTTCATGCTGGACGGGATCTTTATTGGGGCCACCCGGTCAAGGGATATGCGCAACATGATGGCCATTTCCTTTGCCTGCTATGTGTTGGCGGTCCTGCTGTTGGTGCCGGGTCTGGGCAATCGCGGGCTCTGGATTGCGCTGCTCCTGTCTTTTGTGGTGCGCACTGTCACGCTGGGTCTGCGATATCCCGCGCTGGAGCGGGCCGCGGATTAGGCCACTCCTCAGAACAGCTCCTGCACCTCCTCGGGCGGCCGCCCGATCACGGCACGGTCGCCCGCAAAGGCGATGGGCCGCTCAATCAGGATCGGGTGCGCCACCATTGCCGCGACAAGGGTCGCCTCGTCATCCGATGTCGAAAGCCCCGCTTGGGTGAAGGCCTTTTCGCCCCTGCGCATCATTTCGATGGCCGGGATGCCAAGGGCGGCCAGTGCCGCCGTGATTTCGGCCGCGTCGGGACTGTCTTCAAGGTAGCGGCGCACCGTGACCAGGGTGCCGGACGCTTCAATCAGCGCCAGCGCCTGCCGCGATTTGGAGCAACGCGGATTGTGCCAGAGGGTGATCACAGCCAATCCTTCTTTCGGCTGCCGACGGCATCCTGCACATTTCCGAACCCGTCAGCGGCCAGCAGTCTGTCCAGCCCGCGCACGATCTCGCCCACAAGGGACAACCCGCCAAAGACCAGCGCGGTATAAAGCTGCACGGCCGAGGCTCCGGCGCAGATCTTGTCATAGGCCTGCTGGGCCGATCCGACACCACCGACGCCCAACAGTGGTATCTCAGTCATGGTTGACAGACGGGCGAGGACACGGGTGGATCTGTCGAAAAGCGGCTGGCCCGAAAGCCCGCCTGCTTCCACCCCGTGAACGCTGCGCAGGCCGGTCCGGTCAAGCGTTGTGTTGGTCGCGATGATTGCGGCGACGCCGCAGGCTTCCGCCACCTCGGCCACATCGCCGATCTCGGCCTCCGTCAGATCCGGTGCGATCTTAAGGAAGACGGGTGTTTCGCCCCGCACCGCCATGACGCCCTCCAGCAGGGCGGACAAAGCCGCCTTGCCCTGCAGATCGCGCAGCTTTTCAGTGTTAGGAGAGGAGACGTTGACGGTGGCGAAATCAACGTGATCGCGCGCCATCTCCATCACCCGCGCGAAATCAGCGGCCCGGTCGCTGCTGGTCTTGTTGGCCCCCAGATTCAGCCCCACGGGCACCTTGCCCCGTCGCCGCCGCGCCAGGCGGCCGCAGATCGCGTGGGCGCCATCATTGTTGAAACCGAACCTGTTGATCGCGGCGGCATCCTCGCTCAGCCGGAAAAGCCGGGGGCGCGGGTTGCCTGGCTGGGGTAGGGGGGTGGCGGCCCCCACCTCGATAAAGCCGAAACCGGCACGGGAAAGGGGGGCGATGGCGGTGGCGTTCTTGTCGAACCCTGCAGCAAGGCCCACAGGGTTGGGCAGAGCGATCCCCGCCACCTCGGAGCGAAGGCGATCCGAGGTGATCGGGCCGGGGGCGGGTGTCAGCCCGGTCTGCAGTGCTTTCAGCGCGAGACCGTGCGCCGCCTCGGGGTCGAGCCGACGCAGGGCCAGAAGACCCAGCCGTTCGGCCATCTTGATCATCCGAAGCGATCCGTCAGCGGTTCACCCTTGGTGCGGATCAGACGTGAGGTCAGGACCGCCGCCTGCCGGTGCACGACGGCACGCTGGTAATCGGGGTCCGAAATCATGGCAAGGAAAGCATGAGCGGTGGGATATCGCGCGATGAACATGGCGTCCCAGCTCTCCTCGCCCGGACCGATGAGAGTTACCTCAAAGGTGCCGCGCCAGATGATGTTGCCGCCAACCTTTTTGAAAGACGGGGCGGCATGCTTGCCATAGAGCGCGTAGGCCTCAGCGCCGGTCAGCCCGTCGCGGGCCAGTTCATGATCGCCGGGGTAGTTGGCGAGATCGCGAAACCGGACGAGGTTGAGCATGTTCAACTCAATCTCGCGGTCCAGCGCTTTGAAGGCTTCGAACTGGTCGCGGTCCGGATCGACGTGAAGGGTCATTGGCTGGCCTCCTTCAAGCCGACGGGAAACAGGTGCTTGCCATCGCCAAGCGGCAGGGGCTGGGCCCATAGGACATCTTCCATGGTCAGATCCCGGTAAAGATGGGGAAAAAGATCGTTGTTACGCGACTTTTCCCACTTCAGGGCCTCTCCTGCCGCCTCCGCATCCACGGCCAGCAGCATCAGGCCTTCCTGCCCCGCGAAATGCTTCGCGGCGGTTTCCTCGGCCTGCTCTGCGGTGGAGAAATGAACGTAGCCGTCGGCAAGATCGATGGGCGCCCCCTTGGTGCGCCCTTCGCGGCGCAACTGGGCCCATTCATCTTGGCGGAAAATCTTGAATATAAGCATGAAAGATCTGATGCCCGCCCGTTGCGGCGGGGTCAAGGCTCCTCCGCCATCCGCTTGTCCCAGCTTTCAGACGAAAGGACAGGCTCACTGCTTCATCTTGCCGAATAGACGTCACCACAGGGCCCGTAATTGACCCGGCGTCTGCTTGTTCAGCACCGGAGTACAGGCTTCCGCTTACCGGACGGCAAGGGCACCATTCATCCTTTGACAGCCCACCGCCCCCGCGCCACCATGGCGGCATAACACCAACAGGGGAAAAACCGATGAAACGATTCCTGATAAGCGTTGCCGCGTTGGGCCTCAGTGCCGGAGCCGCCGCTGCCGACTATAACTTGACGATCCTGCACACCAACGACTTTCACGCCCGCTTCGAGCCGATCAGCAAGTATGACGGTCCCTGCTCGGCCGAGGATAACGGCGAAGGCAAGTGCTTTGGCGGCTCAGGCCGCCTGGTGACGGCCATCAATGAGGCCCGTGGGCGGACGAACAACGCCATCCTCGTGGACGGGGGCGACCAGTTCCAGGGCACGCTCTTTTACACCTATTACAAGGGTGCATTGGCCGCCGAGATGATGAACAAGATGGGCTATGACGCGATGACCGTGGGCAACCACGAATTCGACGATGGCCCCGAAGTGCTGCGCGGCTTCATGGACGCGGTTGGCTTTCCGGTCCTGATGTCCAATGCCGATGTCTCGGCCGAGCCACTGCTGTCGGACGCCATTCAGAAATCCGTGGTGATTGAGCGTGGCGGCGAGAAGCTGGGTCTTATCGGACTCACGCCGCAGGACACCGATGAACTGGCCTCACCCGGCCCCAACATTACCTTCACAGACCCGGTTCAGGCGGTTCAGGGTGAGGTCGACAAGCTGACCGAGATGGGCGTGAACAAGATCATCGTTCTCAGCCACTCTGGCTACGCGGTAGACCAGCGTATCGCGGCGGAGACCACGGGCGTTGACGTGATCGTCGGTGGCCACTCCAACACGCTCCTATCCAACACCTCAGACCGCGCGGAGGGACCCTACCCAACCATGGTGGGCGATGTGGCCATTGTGCAGGCCTATGCCTACGGCAAGTTCCTGGGTGAGCTGAACGTGACCTTCGACGACAACGGCGTCATCACAGAGGCCAAGGGCGAGCCCCTGATCATGGACGCCGCCGTGACCGAGGACAGCGGCACCGTTGATCGCATTGCCGAGGCGGCAGGCCCGCTGGATGAGATCCGCAACCGTGTCGTCGCTGAAACCGCGTCAGCCATCGACGGGGATCGTGGCTCCTGCCGGGCGATGGAGTGTGCCATGGGCAGCCTGATCGCCGATGCCATGCTGGCGCGCGTGAAAGACCAGGGAATCGATGTGGCCATCCAGAACGGTGGCGGCATCCGTGCTTCAATAGACGCGGGCGAGGTGACGATGGGCGAGGTCCTGACGGTTCTGCCCTTCCAGAATACCCTCTCCACCTTCCAGGTCAGCGGGGCCACACTGGTCGAAGCTCTGGAGAATGGCGTCAGCCAGATCGAGGAAGGCGCAGGCCGCTTCCCGCAGGTGGCGGGTATGACCTACGCCTTTGACGCAAATGCCGAACCGGGCAGCCGGATCAGCGACGTAATGGTGGGCGGTACGCCCATCGACATGGACAAAGTCTATGGAGTGGTGAGCAACAACTACGTCCGCAACGGCGGGGACGGCTACAAGATGTTCCGAGATGCGGCCAATGCCTATGACTTCGGCCCGGACCTTGCTGATGTAACGGCAGAGTATATGGCGGAAAGCGGTGCCTTCACGCCCTACACTGACGGGCGTATCGTGGCCAAGTAAGGGCTGGCTTAACGATTGAATTCAGGGGCGCGGCGCAGGTCGCGCCCCTTTCTCGTTCAGGGGGTTCTGTCTGGCGCCTCTTCTGGTGATTGCGCCGCCAGACTGTCCGAAGCGGGGGGCTCCACCGGTTCGTTCTGACTAAACTCAACCGTCTGGAGGCTGGAGGTGCGCCCGACGTTGATGGGCTGGAAACTGGATTTCTCTCTCTCCGGCACGGCCGCCTTCCGCGAAATCCGCCAGAGGGTGTAGAGGATGACCACCCCGTGCGACAAGGCGGTCGTCAAGAAGAGGGCACGGTTGCCCACCGTCTCCATCGCCCAGCCCGCAACGGTTGGCCCGACAATGGAGCCTATGCCGTAGGTCAAAAGCAGCCCGCCTGATATCTGGATCGCCGTGCCGGGGGCGGCGTGGTCATTCGCGTGGGCCACGATGATGGGATACATCGCATAGATCGAGCCGCCTAGAAGGGCGGCGAGGATCAGGTTCAGCGTGCGACCCTCGGGCGCGATGACGATGAAGGCGAAGTCTGCGATAAGGGCCAGAGAGGCCACGCCCAGCAGGACACGGCGCCGGTCCATCTTGTCTGACAGCATGCCCACGGGTATCTGCATGATGGCCCCTGCCAGGATCGGGATGGCGGTGAAGAAGGCCACGGCCGAAAGGACCAGCCCCACCTTCTGCGCGTAAACGGCGGCCAGCGTGCCGAAGGCCGCGTTGGAGACCCCGACCCAGAAGACGGCGAAGACGGCCACGGGCGAGTTGCGCCAGAGATCGCGAAGGTTGAGCTTGACGCTCACCAGTGGTGCAGGGGTCGTGGTGGAGCTGAGTGCGGTGGGCACCAGCGCAAGGCAATAGAAAATGGCTGCCAGCGCGAAAAAGAAGAACCCTGCCGGATCGCCCAGCACCAGCATCATGTAGCCCGCCGTATTGGCGCCGAGGTTGACCATCGTGTAGACGCCGAAGACCCTCCCGCGTTGGTTGGGTTTGGTCTGCTCGCTCAGCCAGCTTTCCACAACCATCGCGGTGCCCGCGAAACAGAAGCCGCAGACGCCCCTCAGGGTGATCCAGGCCCAGGGTTCGATCACGATGGCGCTGGCCAGGATCGTCACAGCGGCGAAGGCGCAGAAAGCGCCGAAAGCGCGAATGTGGCCCACCCGCGCCACCAGGCCCGGTGTCAAAAGACAGCCAGCAACGTAGCCAAGTGCCCAACCGGTACCCAGCAAGCCGAGTGAAATGCTGGAGAAGCCTTCGATGTTGCCCCGTACAGGCAGGATCAGGCCATTGATGCCCCCCGCAAAGAGCAGAAAGGCGGAGCCGAGGAGAAGCGCGGAGATGGGCAGAAACTGTCGGATGGCACCGCTCCGGTTTGAAGACCTCACGCATCTTTGCAGGATTTCTGAGCCTTGGGTAGTAGGCTGGTTTCTTTGCTCTTGGGATGAGAGCGGGCTAGTCTTTAAGGTATTCGGATCAATCGAAAGGCAAATGCCGATGTGCGGACGCATGGCCGTGACCCTTCCCCCCGACGCCATGGCGCAGCTTTTCGCGGCCGCGCCCGCCAACGATTTGCCACCCGTGCCCAACTATAATGTCTGCCCGACCAACCAGGTCCATATCGTGACTGGCGACGGGGAAGACCAGCGGCGGCTGAGCTCTATGCGCTGGGGTTTCATTCCGCACTGGTACAAAAAGGAAAACGACGGCCCCCTGCTGATCAATGCGCGGGCCGAGACGGTGGCGGAAAAGCCTGCCTTCCGCTCCGCCGCGCGGGAAAGGCGCGGGCTGATCGTGGCCAGTGGGTTTTATGAATGGACCAAGGATGAGGAAGGTGGGCGCGACCCTTGGTACATCTACCGCAGTGACGGTGCGCCGCTGGCTTTCGCCGCGATCTGGCAGGACTGGAGGGATGCCGAAGGGCACCGCAATCCCACCTGCGCGGTCGTAACCTGTGCCGCGAACAAGGCGATGGCGGCGATCCATGACCGGATGCCCGTCGTTCTGGAACAGAAGGACTGGCCGCTTTGGCTGGGGGAAGAGGGGAAAGGGGCAGCCTCGCTGATGAAGGCCGCCCCTGAGGATGCGCTGGAATGGTACCGGGTGGCCCGAACCGTCAATTCTAACCGCGCCAAGGGGCCCGAGTTGATCGAGCCCCTTCAGTTATCGGATGAATGATCTGTGGGTGAATGCCAGCCGATCATTCAGATGTGGTTAGGACTTCCACCATCGGTGCAATGACAACCTCACCGACCTGTTCCAGCAAAACGTCGCCTTGCTCGGCGCTGTTACCCTCTGTGTCCGCAGTGGCATTGAAGGTCAGAACGGTCTCGTCGGTGATTTCAAGCGAAAAGGAACCGTCGACCGGGATCGTACCGGAGGTCCATGAAGCATCAACGGCCTGAACTTCGTGGGCATCGCTGGAACTGTTCACGAACATCAGATGGTCGCCGATGTCAGCGTAAATGAGCGGCGGGAAATAGGCACCGTCAACGATAAGAACCTCGTGGTCAACGGCCAGTGCCGGACCGGCAAGAAGAGCGAGACCAACGACCGTGGCAGCGCCTTTGCGAATGTGCGTCAGCATTGAATGCTCCTTCGAAATGGCCCCCACCGATTCCGTTTCATCGAGAGTTACCCTTCAAATGTGGCATGAATTTGGCATTTGAATAATAAACTCCTCACTTCTCTAAGTGAGCCTGCATCTCCAGCCAGTTGCGGAAGGACAGCAAGGCGGCGCTTTCGGCCCGTTCACCCGGCCAGACCAGGTAATAGCTGCCGATACTTTGCGTTGTTTGCTGGGAGGCAAGGGCCAGCTGTCCGTCGCGTAGATAAGGATCAGCAAAAAAAGTTGGCAAAAGTGCGACGCCAAGGCCGTGAATGGCGGCCTGGGCCATGGTGGAGAACTGATCGAAGACCATGCCGCCCGGCGGATCCGCCTCCACCCCAAGGGCGGAAAGCCAGCGCGCCCATCCCCTGGGCCGGGTTTCGAGGTGCAGGAGCGGGTAGTTGAGGATGTCGCGCGCTTCCTCAAGCGGGGCCTCCAGCAGGTCAGGCGCGCAGACGGGGACCACCGTTTCAGGCATCAGCGGCAGGTAATTGACGCCAGGCCAGTCTTCATGGCCAAAATGAATGGCCGCGTCGAAGCGGCTTTCCGTAATGGCGTAGGGTCTGAGCCTCGTGCTCAGATTCACCGTAACCTCAGGATGTGTTCGGGCAAAATCGCTGAGCCGCGGGGCCAGCCAATGCATGCCGAAGGCGGGCAGGATCGACAGGTTGAGTGTGCCGCCCGCGGGGTTGGTGCGCAGCGAGACGGAGGCCTGGGCCAACCGGTTCAGCACATCTCGCACCTGAACGACATAGGCCTGACCGGCCTCCGTAAGGCTCAGTTGCCGTCCCTGCCGGGTAAGCAGGACCACGCCAAGCTGTTCCTCAAGGGTCTTGAGCTGACGGCTGATGGCCGACTGGGTCAGCGACAGTTCTGTGGCGGCATTGGTGGCGCTGCCAAGCCGGGCCACCGCCTCGAAGGCGAGCAGCGCGGAGATGGACGGCAGGAAGCGGCGGGGGGCGATCATATGACTTTTTCTCATAGGTACAGAAAAAAGCAGCGATAGTATTTCGGGCCCAATTTTGCAATAAGAGCGTCAAATGAACGTTATGACAGAGAAGGAACCGCTATGAACGTCGAAGCTCCTATCCTCAAAGCCAAAGACGCGCCCGACATGGGCACCTTCGAATGGTCCGATCCCTTCCGCCTAGATACCCAACTGACGGAAGACGAACGCATGATCCGCGACAGCGCCAAGGCCTATGCGCAGGAAAAGTTGCAACCGCGGGTAATCAAGGCGTTTGAAAACGAAGAGACGGATCCTTCCATCTTCCGAGAAATGGGAGAGATGGGTCTGCTGGGCGTGACCACTCCGGAAGAGTACGGCGGCCTGGGCGGTAACTATGTGTCCTACGGTCTGGTGGCGCGTGAAGTGGAGCGGGTGGATTCTGGCTATCGCTCCATGATGTCCGTGCAGTCGAGCCTGGTGATGTACCCGATCTACGCCTACGGATCCGAAGCCCAGCGCAAAAAGTTTCTGCCCAAGCTGGCTTCCGGTGAGTGGATCGGCTGTTTTGGTCTGACCGAGCCCGACGCAGGCTCTGACCCTGCAGGCATGAAGACCCGGGCCGAGAAGACCGCCAATGGCTACAAGCTGACCGGGTCCAAGATGTGGATTTCAAACGCGCCTATCGCGGACGTCTTTGTCGTTTGGGCCAAGTCCGAAGAACATGGCGGCAAGATCCGCGGTTTCGTTCTGGAAAAGGGCATGAAGGGTCTGAGCGCGCCGAAGGTCGGCAACAAGCTCTCCCTGCGTGCCTCGATTACTGGTGAGATCGTCATGGACGGTGTTGAAGTGGGCGAAGACGCTCTGCTGCCCCACGTGCAGGGTCTCAAGGGGCCCTTTGGCTGTCTGAACCGTGCCCGCTACGGGATTTCCTGGGGCGCCATGGGCTCGGCCGAATTCTGCTGGCACGCGGCACGCCAGTACGGTCTTGATCGCAAGCAATTCGGCAAGCCGCTCGCTCAGACGCAGCTTTTCCAGAAAAAGCTGGCAGACATGATGACTGAGATTTCGTTGGGGCTGCAAGGCTCACTGCAGGTGGGCCGTCTTATGGACGAGGCCAACGCCGCGCCCGAGATGATCTCAATCGTTAAGCGCAACAACTGCGGCAAAGCGCTGGACGTCGCGCGCATGTCCCGTGACATGCACGGCGGCAACGGTATCTCCGGTGAATTCCAGGTGATCCGCCACATGGTGAACCTGGAGACGGTGAACACCTACGAGGGCACTCACGACGTGCACGCCTTGATCCTGGGTCGCGCTCAGACCGGCCTGCAGGCCTTCTTCTGATCCAAAGGTGAGGGGCAGCTTCGGCTGCCCTTCGCTATATCTGCCATGAGGGGGATATCCTCCCCTTCAGACCCCCCTTCCGATTATTTCTGGCGAAAAGGAACGCAGGGCTGCGGTTGCCCTTGGGGTGTCTATTGTCCAATGGTAGGGCCGGTCAAAAAGGGGGCGCCATGGACCGCGTTGCTATCGTTCACGAGAATTTTCTGCGCAGGGTGGCGGCAGGTGACTTTCCGGTGGGGGAAGTTTCTGTCGGAAACCTGACCTCCGAAGACGCCCTGGACCTGTTCCGCGCCCAGGTGCTGAGCCGCGCGCTCGATATCGAGAGCCGTGCGATGCAGAAGCGTGGCGAAGGGTTCTACACCATCGGGTCTTCCGGGCACGAGGGTATGGCGGCGCTGGCCCACGCCTTGCGCGTCGATGACATCGCCTTTTTGCACTACCGCGACGCCGCCTTTCAGATTGCGCGGGCGTCCAAGGCGGGTCAGAGCGGCATGATGCGGGACATGCTTCTGAGTTTTGCCTGTGCCGCCGAAGATCCGACAAGTGGCGGGCGGCACAAGGTGCTGGGATCGCGGACGCTGATGATCCCGCCCCAGACTTCGACCATCGCCTCCCATCTGCCCAAGGCGGTGGGGGCGGCCCATTCCATCGGACTGGCGCGCCGTACGCGGCCCGAGCATGCGATCCTGCCTCGGGACGGGATTGCAATGTGTTCTTTCGGGGATGCCTCGCTCAATCATTCGACCGCGCAAGGGGCCATCAATGCCGCTGGCTGGACCGCCGTTCAGGGGGTTCCCTTGCCGCTCTTGTTGGTTTGCGAGGACAACGGGATCGGGATCTCAACCAAGACACCGACGGGCTGGGTCAGGGCCTCCGTCGCGCACCGTCCGGGACTGAAGTATTTTGCGGCCGACGGGCGGGACCTCTTTGCGGCTGTCGCGGCGGCGGAGGAGGCGGCTCATTGGGTGCGGACCCATCGGAAGCCCGCCTTTCTGCACTTGCAGACGGTGCGCCTTTACGGCCATGCGGGCCCTGATGTGGTGACCTCCTACCTGCCCAAGGCCGAGGTGGAGGCGGAGGAGGCGCATGATCCCTTGCTCTATTCGGCGCGGGGACTTGTAGGAATGGGTGCCGCAAAGGCCGACACGCTGTTGGAGATCTACCAAGGAACCCTCGCGGAGGTGGCCGGGGCCGCACGTGAGATGGCCACCGTGCCAAGGCTCAAGACGGCAACGGAGGTCATGTCCACTCTCATTCCGCCAAAGCGGGAGTACGCCCCGACCAACGGACCCAGCCCGGAGGCGCGGGCCACGGTATTTGGCAACGACATCGCCCAGATGGATCAGCCGCAGCCCATGTCGCGCCTGATTAACTGGGCGCTTCACGATCTGATGCTGACCCATCCAGAAACCTTGCTGATGGGGGAGGACGTGGGCCGCAAGGGGGGCAACTACGGTGTCACGCAGAAGCTGCACGCGCGTTTCGGCCCAGCGCGGGTGATCGATACGCTGCTGGATGAGCAATCCATCCTGGGGCTGGCGATTGGTGTGGCGCATAACGGTTTTGTGCCCCTGCCTGAGATCCAGTTCCTGGCTTATCTGCACAATGCTGAGGACCAACTGCGCGGAGAGGCGGCCACGCTGCCCTTCTTCAGCCGGGGGCAATGGTCCAATCCGATGGTCATCCGGATCTCCGCCCTCGGCTATCAAAAGGGGTTCGGCGGGCATTTCCACAATGACAATTCTATAGCTGTGCTGCGGGACATTCCGGGCGTGATCATCGCCTGTCCTTCCACCGGAGCCGATGCGGCGATGATGCTGCGGGAGTGTCATCGGCTGGCCCGGGAAGAGCAACGTGTAGTGGTCTTTCTGGAGCCCATCGCCCTTTATCCGATGCGTGATCTGGTGGCGGCGGGGGACGGGGCCTGGATGGATCTTTACCCTGATCCGGCTGCGCGGATTGGTCTGGGTGAGATTGGCGTGCACGGCGCGGGGCAGGATCTGGCCATTGTGTCCTACGGAAACGGCCACTACCTGTCGCGTCAGGCGCAGGTGGATCTGGCAGCGCGGGGGATTAACGCGCGGGTGATAGACCTGCGCTGGATTGCGCCGGTGCCCGAAGAGGCGCTGCGCGACGCGGTAGGGGAGCGCCCCGTTCTGATCGTGGACGAATGCCGCCGCACGGGCGGGCAGGCGGAGGCACTGATGGCCCTGTTTACGGAGGCCGGAAAGGACCGTCTTGCGCGGCTTACCGCGGAGGACAGCTTCATTGCGACCGGCCCCGCCTACGGGGCGACCCTGCCGTCAAGGGAGGGAATCGTGGCCGCAGCGGAGGCTCTGCTGAGCGACTGAACTGAGAGGGTGGCGAATCGTTTGTCAGTCTTCTTTCGCACTTTTTACTGAGGACTTGAGGGGTAAAGTGCAGGAGCCGAGGTGCCGCCTCTGTTTCTTGTAACGGACTGTTTTCGCCTCCATTCCGGGCGCTGGGAAGCTTCTCGGGCGGTCTTTTTGCACACGTGTGCAAAAATATCTTGAAATGGTGCGCCACATCGCCGACCGTAGAGGAAGCCGATCTTTCGGCGCACCGGGGGGATGGCATGGCCGAGATTGAACTGCGCAACGTGAACAAGCGGTGGGGCAGTTTTGTCGGCGTCGAAAATTTCAATCTCACCATTGCCGATCAGGAGTTTCTGGTGCTGCTGGGGCCCTCGGGCTGTGGCAAGACCACAACCATGCGGATGATCGCGGGGCTTGAAGATATCACCGAAGGGGAGATCGCCATTGATGGCCGGGTTATCAACGATCTGGACCCCAAAGACCGCGATGTGGCGATGGTGTTCCAGTCCTACGGGCTTTACCCGCATCTGAATGTCTACGAAAATATTCGCTTTCCCCTGAAGGTACGCAAGGTGGACCCCGGGACCCACGACGAAAGGGTCCGGCGCGCCTCGGCCATGGTTGAACTGGACGACTTCCTGCACCGCAAACCTGCGGAACTGTCGGGTGGGCAGCGGCAACGGGTGGCGCTGGCACGTGCCATCGTGCGGGAGCCGAATGTGTTCCTGATGGATGAGCCGCTGTCGAACCTGGATGCCAAGCTGCGGGTCAGCACGCGCGCTCAGATCAAGAATCTCAGTCATGAGCTGAAGGTAACCACGGTCTATGTCACCCATGACCAGATCGAGGCGATGACGCTGGCCGACCGCGTTGTGGTCATGAAGCAGGGCAAGGTCCAGCAGGTGGGCACGCCCACGGACATCTACGATAATCCGTCAAATACCTTCGTGGCCTCGTTCATCGGCTCACCTGCGATGAACCTGATGGATGGAACTCTCAGGGGCGGTGTTTTCGAAGGTAAGAACGTGCGGATCGAAGGGATTGATGCGCCAGACGCTGAGGTCACTCTGGGCTTCCGGGCCGAAGATGCGACGGTGGCCGAGGGCGGCGGGGGCCAGATTACCGCGCCGATCTACACGGTAGAGCTTTTGGGAGATGCTGTCATGCTGGCGGTCCGCGCCGGGGGGCAGCTGGTCTCGGTCAAGGCGCACAAGGAATTTCGGGCGGAGATCGGGGACGAAGTCTCGTTCGGCGTCCCAAACGGGATCTGTCACCTCTTTGACAGGGCATCGGGCGAACGTTTGCGCGGCGGCTGATGTAATTGAATGCCCCCGCCGAACCGGGGGTCTAACGGGTGCAGGCTTGCAAGGTGCACCCTAACGATATGCATAAGGGAGTTTGCATGATGATGTTGAAGAAACTGGCCCTCGCGGGGGCGATCAGCCTGATGGGCACGACGGCCTGGTCCGCCTGTGCCTTTGAAAACGAAACTGAGGTCAAGATCCTCTCAGCCGGGTTCGAGGCCTGGAAAGCGGTGACTGACGCCATGGCAGAGTGCGGCAACGTGCAGGCCGAGCTGGACCAGGAGTTCCGCACCAAGCAGCCCGCCGCCTTCGAGGCGAACCCCTCGCTTTATCACCTTGGTGGCGTGTCGAACGGGACGGTCACCCCGCTGCTGAACGCGGGAACGATCCGGCCCCTGGACGATCTGGTCGAAAAGTACGGCCAGAACCTGCAGCCCAACCAGCTGATCCGCGTAAACGGTCAGATCATGGCGATTGCCATGATGGTGAACACCCAGCACCTGATGTACCGCCAGGACGTGTTCGAGGAGCTGGGCATCGATGAGCCGAAGACCTGGGACGATGTCTATGCGGCCGCCGCCAAGATCAAGGAAAGCGGTAAGATGGACACGCCGCTCGGTGCGACGATGAAGTCCGGCTGGAACCTCGCGCAGGAGATGGTCAACATGCTGCCCGGTCATGGTGGCAAGTTCTTCAACGATGACAACACGCCAGCTGTCAATTCGGCCGAAGGTGTCGCGGCACTCGAAACCTTGAAGGCGGCGCTTGAATATACCGATCCCGAAGTGCTGGTCAGCGATTCCACTTACGTGCAGCAGCAGTTCCAGCAGGAAAAGATCGCCATTGCGAACCTCTGGGCAAGCCGCGCCGGTGCGATGAACGATGAGGCCGAAAGCGCGGTGGTGGGCAAGGTCAAAATGGCCGCGGCCCCCATGGCGATGGAAGGCGGCGCGCCCGCAACCACGCTGTGGTGGGACGGCATCGTCGTGGCCAAGAACATCACGGATGAGGAAGCCGATGCGGCCTTCCGTGTGGCGATGGAAGGCTTGGACGAGGAAATGGTCAAGGCCAACAACGGGGCGGCGATCTGGCTGATCAAAGGCTATGCGCCCGGCCCGCTGGCCGAAGGTGCCATTGCCACGGCGACGGCGAACCCCGCGCCGCCCGCCTATCCTTCGACCACGCGCATGGGTCTGATGCACACCGCCCTCGGCAACGAGCTGCCCGCCTTCCTGACGGGTGAGCGCGATGCCCAGGCAACGCTCGTGGCGATCGAGGAATCCTACACCACGGCTGCGAAGGAAGCAGGCATCCTGAACTGAGAAAATGCCGCTGGCCGGGACAGACCCGGCCAGCGCACCACCAGGCGGATTTCGTCGAAGACCTGTTCCGGTCTTTTGCCAAAACCGCTGATGTTGCGCTTTCGAACGCCGGTCCGGCTGGCAAGTGACCAAGGGGGATACGATGAAATTCAAGACCTTCTTCGCCTTCGTGGCCCCGTCGCTGTTCATGATGATCCTCTTCATTGCCCTGCCCCTGGTGTCAGTGCTGATCCAGAGCTTCCAGATCACTCAGCCGGTGATGACCCAGTCCGAGGTCGAGACCTGCACGCCCGGGTTCCTGACGCAGACCTGTACGACCGAGCTCAAGACCGTGCCGGTACTGGATGAGAACGGAAAGACCATCACCACGACAGAATGGGTTGGTCTGCAAAGCTACCGGAACGTGCTGCAGATGGATAAGGTATGGGCCGCCATCGGCTCGAACAGTTGGTCCGAGATCCTGCAGATCGACTTCTGGAAGGCCTTGCGCTTCACGCTGATGTACACGCTGCTCACTTTGCCGCTCGTGATTGGTGTGGGGCTCCTGATCGCGCTGACGGTAAATAATGCGGCCAAGTCGTTGCGCGGGCCGGTGATCTTCATTTCGCTGCTGCCTTTCATCATCACACCGGTCGTCGGGGCGCTGTCGATCTACTGGCTTTTTGTCGGGGACGGCATCCTGACCGCGCTGATGGAGCAATGGTCGGGTACCAACATCTCCATGTTCGCGCAGGCCTGGACGATTGAGCTTTTGATGTATTTCTACCGGGTCTGGCACGTGGCGCCCTTTGCCTTCGTGATCTTCTATGCAGGCCTGCAGACCGTGAACATGGACACGCTGGAATCGGCCGTCATCGATGGGGCAAACCGCTGGGAGCGTCTGCGCCACGTGATCATCCCGCACCTCATGCCGCTCATTATCTTCATTGCACTGATCCACCTGATGGACTGCTACCGGGTCTTCGAAGAGATCGTGGGCTTCCGCTCGGAGGCCTATGTGATCTCGCTCCAGTGGCTCACTTATGATTTCCTCACGCCAGACGATGCGGGCAACCGGGCGATTGCACGGGCATCTGCCAGCGCCATGCTGACAATGATCGGGATCGTGTTCCTGCTGATCCTGCCGCTGCGCCGTACCTGGCGCGACCACAAGGGAGGGGCGCACTGATGGCAACCTCGAAGGCCATGCAGCAGTCCCTCGCGCTGCGCTTCTCCTCGGCCGCCTTTCTGGTCTTCTGGTGCGTGATCGCCGCCTTCCCGATCTTCTGGATCGCCGTGATGAGCTTCAAGGCCCCGCGCGACGCCTTCGCGGACAGTCCATGGGATGTGATCTTTGGACCGAACACCCTGGCGCGTGGCGACGGGCTATCGATCCTCGATATTCTGGTCGGGCTGGCGGTGCTCTACTTTGCGATCCGCTGGGCCTTTACCCGGCTGCCGGGATTGGTGACCCGGTACGCCAACGGGCCTTTTACCGTGCTGGGTTGGATTGTCGGCGCGCTAATCTACGCGCTCGTCTTCTTGTTGGTCTTTTTCGGGCTTCTGCCGTTGATCCTCGATCCGCTCAACGGCCTTCTTGGACCGCTGGGTGAGCCGGTGCTGGGCCTGACGACACAGCACTACGTCGCGGTATGGGGAGAGAATGAGTTCTATCGCAACTTTCTCAACTCCATGCTGGTCACGGCAGGTGTGGTGACGATCTCGCTCACCGTTGGCACGCTGGCGGGCTATGGCTTGGCGCGCTCGGGCTCCAACCTGGCCTTCTGGCTGCTGATTTTGGCGCTGATCTTCCGCGCGCTGCCACACTCGGTCCTGGTCGCGGGTTACCTGCCCTGGTTCATCAACTCGGCCGAGATCCTGCGCCCGATCTTCGGGGATCTGTCACCGACCCTTTATGGTCAGCCCTGGGCGGTGATCGCGGTGCTGGTGTCGATCAACCAGCCCTTCACGATATGGATGCTTCGTTCCTTCTTTCAGAACATCCCGTCAGAACTGGACGAGGCCGCGCGGGTCGACGGGTGTTCACACTTCCAGGCCTTCCGGCGGGTGATTATGCCGGTGATGTGGCCGGGGGTAATCACCACCGGGCTTTTCAGCTTCCTGCTCGGGTACAACGATTTCCTCGTCACCTCGCTTTTGCTGGACGCACAGAACCAGACCATGGTGCCGGCCATCGCGGGCTACTTCAACCGCGAGACGACGACGACCGATCAGGTCGAGGCGGTGGCGGCGGCGGTGTCTATCACGGCGCCGCTCTTCCTGCTGGTGATGGTGTTCCAGCGGCAGATCGTGAGCGGCCTGACCGCCGGAGCCGTAAAGGGATGAGCAGATTTCTCGCAAGAAATCTGGCAAGACTTCTGCAAAGGTCTTGGGGGACGGCATGAAAGGATCGCGCCCCGAGCAGGCCGTGCTGACCCGTGATACGGATATGGCGCAGACCGAAGCGACCCGCCGTGTCATCGAAGGCATGGTCGACGGTTTGAACGACCATACCATCGACGGTATCGGCACCTTTTTCCATGAAAGCTTCCGCTGGATGGGCAACCAGGGCTGCGGCACCAAGCAGGGGCTGCAGGAATTTCAGGACAACTGGCAGAGGCCATTTCAGGCCGCCTTCTCCGATAAGGTCTGTATCGACGAGGCACGGCTTTTCATGGGCGAATGGGCCGCGGCCTTCGGTCGGCAGGAGGCCACGCACTCGGGCACCTTCATGGGAGTGGCCCCGACCGGAAAGCGGATCGAGATCCGGTATATGGATTTCTGGAAGGTGAGCGAGGGCAAGATCGAGGACAACTGGGTGATGGTCGATTTCCCCCATGTCCTGGCCCAGCTTGGTATCGACGTTTTCAAGGGCGAAGGCTGGGAGGCCTTCGATCGCGGCGAGCGGACCCCGCCGCGCCCAGAGAGGCAATGAGGTAGAAATGACCATCACATATCTGAAGCGTGGCAAGTCGGACGCGGAGCGGAGTGACGAGGACGCCCGCACGCGTGAGGCCGTGGAGGCAACCCTAAAGGACATCGAAGCGCGCGGCGATGCCGCCGTGCGGGAGCTGTCGGAGAAGTTCGACAGCTACAGCCCGCCCGCCTTCCGGCTCAGCCCGTCGGAGATCGACGCGCTCATTGCCAAGGTCACCCCACGCGAAATGGCAGACCTGAAGTACGCGCAGGAGAATGTCCGCCGCTTTGCCCAGGCGCAGCGCGATTCCATGCTGGATATCGAGGTGGAGATGCAACCGGGTGTGATCCTCGGACACAAGAACATCCCGGTACAGTCCGTCGGCTGCTATGTCCCGGGCGGCAAGTTTCCGATGGTCGCTTCGGCCCACATGTCGGTCGCCACCGCCTCCGTCGCAGGCGTGCCGCGCATCATCGCCTGCACGCCGCCCTTCAAGGGCGCGCCGAACCCCGCCGTCATCGCCGCAATGCACCTGGGCGGCGCACACGAGATCTACGTGCTGGGAGGCATCCAGGCGGTCGGGGCCATGGCGCTGGGGACCGAGACCATCAACCCCGTGCACCTTCTGGTGGGCCCCGGGAATGCTTTCGTCGCAGAGGCCAAGCGCCAGCTCTTCGGTCGGGTGGGCATCGACCTCTTCGCCGGACCGACCGAGACCATGGTGATCGCCGATGAGACGGTCGATGCTGAGATTTGCGCAACGGACCTGCTGGGGCAGGCCGAACACGGCTACAACTCTCCCTGCGTGCTGCTGACCAACTCAGAGAAGCTGGCACGGGAGACGATGGCGGAAATCGAGCGCCTCCTCGGTATCCTGCCAACGGCGGACACGGCCCGCGCCTCCTGGGAGAACTACGGTGAGGTGATCCTCTGCGACACCTACGAGGAAATGCTGCAGATGGCGGACGAAATCGCCTCGGAACATGTGCAGGTGATGACCGACCGGGATGACTGGTTCCTTGAGAAGATGACCTGCTATGGCGCGCTGTTCCTTGGCCCGCGCACCAACGTGGCCAACGGGGACAAGGTAATCGGGACCAACCATACGCTGCCGACCAAGAAGGCGGGCCGCTATACGGGCGGTCTCTGGGTTGGCAAATATCTCAAGACTCACTCTTACCAGAAGATCACCACGGATGAGGCGGCCGCGGAGGTAGGTGCCTACGGATCACGGCTCTGTATGTTGGAAGGCTTCGTGGGGCACGCCGAACAGTGCAACGTACGCGTGCGTCGCTACGGAGGCATTAATGTCCCCTACGGCGCGGGTGCGCCCGCGCGGAAAGCGGCAGAGTAGAAAGATCGCGGGATTTGGAACCATTTGGAAGTTATGGACAGGCACACCCAGAATAAAGAACGGATCGCCCCGCTAAGGGCGGCGATGTACGATTTTGAGCAATCAGCCGTGCGAGAGGCGCTGGTGGAGGTCTGTGCTCAGGATGCCGTCTTCCGACTCGCCTTTCCCTTCGAGACAACCGAAGGGGTCGGGGCCTATTATGACAAGGCCTATGCACCGCTCCTGCGGGCAATCCCCGATCTGGAGCGGCGCGATCATATCGTGATGGCGGGACCCACGCCCGAGGGGCACGACTGGGTTGGCTGCGGGGGCTATTACTGCGGGACCTTCCAGGCGCCCTGGCTGGACATTCCGCCCACGGGCCACCTGATGCACATGCGCTTTCACGAATTCTACCGCATCGTTGAGGGTAGGATCGTTGAGATGCAGGCCCTCTGGGACATTCCGGAAGTGATGATGCAGGCCGGGGCGTGGCCTATGGTTCCCTCGCTCGGGCGGGAGTGGCATGTGCCTGCCCCCGCAAGCAACGATGGGATCGTGCCGGGACCCTACGAAGCTGCCAGTGGGACGACCACCTGCCAGCACATCATCGACATGCTGGACCACCTCAAGAAGCATCCAAGTCAGGGCGGGCCGGAGGTGATGGAGATGGCGCGTTTCTGGCATCCACGGATGAACTGGTACGGGCCTTCGGGCATCGGGACGGGCCGGGGGATCGAAGGTTTTCGCAAGTGGCATCAGATCCCTTTCCTCAATGGCATGCCCGACCGGGGTCAGTATGTGGATGAGATCACCTATCATTTCTTCGGCGACCGCAACTATGCGGCAGTGACCGGCTGGCCGGACATGTACCAGACCATCACCCACGATGGCTGGCTGGGGATTGCGCCAGTGGGCAAGAAGATCGAGATGCGGTCGCTGGATTTCTGGCGGGTGGAAAAGGATCTCATCAGGGAGAACTGGGTTCTGGTGGACCTTCTGCACATGTACGATCAGATCGGGGTCGATGTCTTTGCCCGGATGCGGGAATTCAACAAGGTCCGGTCCGGTTTCGATCCTGTGACAGGGGTGGCGCTGTGAGCAGCTTACCCAATCCTCCCTCCTTCGATCTGACCGGCAAGCGGGCCCTGGTGACCGGGGCATCCTCGGGTATCGGTCTGGGCTGCGCGGTTGCCCTGGCCGCGGCGGGGGCGCACGTGGTCTGTGCCGCGCGGCGGGTCGAGGCGCTGCAGGAGGCGGTGAATGCGATGGCCGGGAAGGGCTGGTCTGCCGAGGCGATGGCGCTGGATCAAACGGATCTTGAGGCGATCGGGGAGGCCTTTGCCGAGCCTTTCGACGTGGTGCTGAATTCCGCCGGGATGGCGCGCCATTCGGCGGCAGTGGAAACGAGCGCCACCGACTTCGACGCGGTCATGGGGATCAACCTGCGGGGGGCCTATTTCCTGTCTGCCGAGGCAGCAAAGGCGCTTATGGCGGCGGGGCGCGGCGGTTCGATCATCCATATTTCCAGCCAGATGGGCCACGTTGGCGGGACCGACCGGGCGCTTTACTGCGCCTCGAAACACGGGTTGGAAGGGATGGTCAAGGCCATGGCCGTGGAGTGGGGCAAGGCGGGCATCCGGATCAACACCATCTGCCCGACCTTCGTGCGCACGGCGCTGACGCAGGCCACCTTCGATGATCCGGCGCGGTTTGCCTGGATCATGGAGAAGATCAAGCTGCCCCGGGTGGCGGAGGTGGACGATATTTCGGGCGCTGCGGTCTATCTCGCCTCGGATGCCTCGGCCATGGTCACCGGCTCTGCCTTGATGATCGATGGCGGCTGGACGGCGGACTGATGGGGGGCAAGGTTACATCGCTGGACGTGGCGGAGCGGGCCGGGGTCAGCCGTTCTGCGGTCAGCCGGGTCTTCACGCCCGGTGCCTCGGTCAGCAAGTCGACGGCGGCCAAGGTCCGCTCGGCCGCGCGGGAGCTGGGATATCGGCCCAACGTCCTGGCGCGCAGCCTGATCACGGGGCGCAGCCGGATCATCGGACTGGTGGTGGCCTACCTTGAAAACCAGTTCTATCCGGAGGCGATCGAGCGGCTGTCGAAGGCGCTTCAGGCCAATGGCTATCACGTGCTGGTCTTCATGGCGTCCAACGACAGTGCGGCCACACAGCAGGTGATCGACGAGTTGCTGGACTACCAGGTGGACGGGATCATCGCCGCGTCGGTCGGTCTTTCCAACGATCTGACCCGCCGCTGCGAGGAGGCGGGCATTCCCATTGTGCTCTTCAACCGGGACCAGTTCGACGACCGCCTTTCCAGTGTCACCTCCGACAATATGGCAGGGGGCCGCAAGCTCGCTGATTTCCTCATTGCAGGGGGACACAGCCGGATCGCCCATATCGCAGGCTGGGAAGGCGCCTCTACTCAGATCGACCGGGAGGCGGGATTCAAGGCGGGTCTTATGGCGGCAGGGTTCAGGCTGGTGGCGCGGGGCGTTGGGGATTTCAACTTCGCCCGCGCGCAGGAGGCCGCGCGGGAGATGTTCGACCGGGACGATCCGCCCGATGCGGTTTTCGTGGCCAATGATCACATGGCCTTTGCGGTGATGGACGTCCTGCGGTTCGAGCTGGGTATCGACGTGCCGGGCGATGTTTCAGTTGTAGGCTATGACGATGTGCGGCCCGCCAGTTGGGCCAGCTACGATCTGACCACGGTGCGCCAGCGGGCCAACGTAATGGTGGACGAGGCAACCGCGCTGCTGCTGGCGCGGATTGAGGATCAGGATACACCGCCCCGTCGCATCTGCATCGACGGGCCGCTTATCGTGCGCGGATCGGCCCGCGTGCCGAAAGGATAGGACATGCAAGGATTTGACCCCAAGTTCCGGGATTTCCCGGACTACATCATCGGCATTACCAAGGAGATCTGGGAGGACCGTGGCATCGCCACGCTGCACCAGTACTACAGCGAGGATATCGTGGTACGTTCTCCCGGTTCGGTGGTGGTCGGCAACAAGGGTGTGATCGCCGCCACCATGGCGACGCTGGCAGAGTTTCCGGACAGGACACTTCTGGGGGAGGATGTGATCTGGTCGGGCACGCCGGAGGAGGGGATGCTTTCCTCCCATCGGCTGCTGTCGACGGCGACGCATCTTAATGACGGGATGTACGGGGCCGCGACGGGAAAGAAGCTGGTCTACCGGATCATGGCGGACTGTCACGCGATCAACAACCAGATCAACGATGAATGGCTGGTGCGGGACCAGGGGGCGATCGTGCGTCAGATGGGGTGGGAGCCCAAGCAGTATGCGGCTGACCTTATCGAGCGGGAAGGCGGGCCGGAGCATTGTGTCCAGCCGATGACGCCCCGCAACGATCAGACGGGCCCCTACAAGGGGCACGGGAACGACAATGAATGGGGGCGTAAATATGCGGCTATCCTGACCGGGATCATGTCTGCCGATATGGCCCTGATCCCGCAGGAGTATGACCGCGCCGTGGTGAGCCACTATCCCGGCGGTGTGCAGGGGCACAGCCACGGGCCGGTTGATCAGTTCTGGACGGGGCTTAGGGCCTCCTTTCCGAACGCGGCTTTCCGGGTGGATCACGTGATCGGACGAGAGGACCCGATGATGCCGCCACGTGCGGCGGTGCGCTGGTCCCTCACCGGCAAGCATGATGGCTGGGGCAGCTTTGGGACGCCTACGGGCAAGGACGTCTACGTGCTGGGCATCAGCCATGCGGAGTTTGGCCCCTGGGGGCTGCGCCGCGAATATACGCTTTTTGACGAGGCGATGATCTGGAAGCAGCTTCTGCTTCAGACTGGATAGTCCTCATCGCCGGGCCTTGCCCGCTCTTCGCAACGGGCGGCACACTGACAGGAAGAAAAAGAATGACACCACAGGAAATGGAAAACCGCATCGTCCGCTACGGTGATCTGCAACCGTGCAAGACGGCCTTCATCGACGCACACACGCCCGGCAGTGACCAGAAGGAGAACTTTACCATCATCGGCGGCGGCGTATCGGAGTCCCCCGATCAGCACGTCCACATCACCATCCCGCACGGCTTCAACATCGGGGCCGCAGGCCAGCCGCCCAAATGCCGCAACTCGCTCCACAACCACCGCACGGCAGAGGTCTTCTTTGTCCTCTCGGGGCGCTGGCGATTCTTCTGGGGCCAGCACGGCGATGCGGGTGAGGTTATCCTGGAGGAGGGGGATATCTTCAACATACCCACAAACATCTTCCGCGGGTTCGAGAATGTCGGCACCGACTATGGGATGATCATGGCCATCCTGGGCGGGAACGATGCGGGCGGCGGTGTCATCTGGGCGCCCCACGTGATTGAAGATGCCAGGGATCACGGTCTGATCCTGGGCGAGAATGGCAAGCTTTACGACAGCAAGAAGGGCGAAGGCCTGTCTGCAGGCGTGAACCCCATGCCACTGCTGACAGAGGCTGAACTGGCCAAGGTCGATACCCCCAGCCCGATGCAGGTGGTCGGCGGCTATGTGCGCCGCTACCTTGACATGCTGGCGCTCACCCAGTCCGGCAAGGCCTGCAAGGTGATTGGTGAGCGTGGTATCATCCGCGACAAGCCGGGCTTCGAGGTGGATCTGGTGACCCGCGCCTGCGCGACGGAGGCCATGCATCAGCACGACCGTCCTTCCGTCCTCATGCCGGTCAAGGGACACTGGCGGGTGAACTGGGAGGGCGGCAGCGCAACGCTTGCACCCGGCGATACCATGTCGGTCCCCGAAAACCTGATGCATAACGCCCTGCCCGCCATGTCCGGGCAGGCGGCGCTGTACCACGTCGTCGCCACCGACGACGCAGCCGGTCCGACCTGGAAGGGATGACCTTGGTCCCAGTCTTTGATGGACATAACGATGCTCTGGGCCGCCTGTGGTGTGCGGAAGGGGACCCTGTCGCCCGCTTTGCGCGCGATGAAGGGCATATCAACGTGCCTCAGATGGCGGCAGGCGGGTTCAGGGGCGGCTTCTTTGCGCTCTATTCCCCGGAAAAGCGCGCGCCCTTTGACTTCAGCGCTTTCTCTGTCGCGGATCTGGAAATCCCCTTGCCCCCGATGCTGGAAGAAGGCGCGGCTTTGACCGCCGCCATAGGGCAGGCGGGCATTGCGCATAAACTGGCCGCGGCGGGGCATTTGAATATCTGTACCACAGCAGACGCGGTGCGCAGTGGATTGACCGAAGGGCCACCGGTCTGCCTGCTGCACCTTGAAGGGGCGGATTGCATCGGTCCCGATTTGCTGGCGCTCGATACGCTTTACGCACTGGGCCTGCGGTCGCTAGGCATCGTCTGGTCGCGGCCCACCATCTTCGGCCATGGGGTTCCCTTTCGGCACAACCACGACGGCGATACCGGGCCGGGACTGACGGCGGATGGCAAGCGTCTGGTGGCGCGCTGTCTTGAACTGGGCATGGTGATCGACACCAGCCATCTCACCATGAAGGGCTTCTGGGACGTGGCCGAGGCGGGTGCGCCACTGGTCGCCACGCACTCCAACGCCTGTGCCATCTCCAACAACGCCCGTAACCTGACTGACATGCAACTGCGCGCCATTGGTGCGAGTGGCGGCATGGTCGGTCTGAACTTTGCGACGGTCTTCCTGTCCGATGCGGGCTGGAAAAGCGGTCAGGCAGGTATCGACGATTGCCTGCGCCAGCTGGACCATATGGTTGAGGTCACTGGCGAAACCTGCGTCGGCCTTGGCTCAGATTTCGACGGCGCGCCCTTGCCCGAAGGAATATCTGGCGCTGGCGATCTGCCCGACCTCATCGCGGCGATGAAGCGGTACGGTTTTGACGCGCCGCTCATCGACAGGCTCTGCCACGGCAACTGGCTGTCCTTCCTCGACCGAAACCTTGCCGCCCCCACCTGAAGCATCCGGAGACCCCCATGAAGATCAAAACAACCCACGTAGGTTCCCTTCCCCGCTCACAGGAGGTGGTCGATTTCATCTTTGCGCGGGAGCGGGAAGAGCCCTACGACCCCGCCGGTTTCGACGTGGCGATGACGCAGGCGGTGTCCGACACGGTGGCCAGGCAGGTGAAGGCAGGCATCGATATTGTGAGCGACGGTGAGACCTCCAAAATCAGTTACGCGACCTACGTCAAGGATCGCTACACCGGCTTTTCCGGCGACAGTCCCCGCAACGCGCCTGCGGACTTGAAACTCTTCCCATCTTACCTGCAACGTTTGGCCGATGATGGCGGCACGCCCAAATACGCCCGACCCATGTGTACGGGTGAGGTGCGCTCCAAGGGGCAGGGAGAGCTTCAGAAAGACATCGACAACCTGCAAACGGCCATGGCCGCGCACGGGGCCGAGCGGGGTTTCATGAATGCGGCTTCTCCGGGGGTCATCTCGCTTTTTCTGCAGAATGACCACTACAAGACGCGCGACGCCTACCTGGCTGCGCTGGCCGATGCGATGAAGGAAGAGTATGAGACCATCGTGGCCGCCGGTCTGGACCTGCAGCTCGACTGCCCCGATCTTGCCCTCTCGCGTCACATGCTCTTCAATGATCTGTCCGACGCGGAGTTTATCAAGGTCGCCGCGTCCCACGTGGAAGCCCTCAACCATGCCCTGAGTGATGTGCCCGAGGAGAAGGTGCGCATCCACATCTGCTGGGGCAACTACGAAGGGCCGCATGTCTGCGACATCGGGATGGAAAAGGTCTTTGACACCCTGATGGGGGCCAAGGCGCGCTATGTCCTGTTCGAGACTTCCAACCCCCGCCACGCCCACGAATGGACGGTTTTCCGCGACCGGAAAGCGGATATTCCCGAGGGCAAGGTGCTGGTGCCGGGTGTTGTCGACACAACGACCAACTTCGTGGAGCATCCCGAGGTGGTGGCCCAGCGGATCGAACGCTTCACGGATATCGTAGGGGCCGAAAGGGTCATTGCGGGCTCGGACTGCGGCTTCGGCACCTTCGCGGGCTTTGGCGCGGTGGACCCGGAGATTGCCTATGCCAAGCTATCCGCACTGAGCGAGGGAGCTGCCCTGGCGGGGGCGCGGGTATGAAAGAGAGCCTTCAAGCGCTTCTATGCCGCGTCGATACGCCGACGGTCTGTAATGCCATCGAGGTGGCACAGGGCAAGCGTGGCTTTGACGCCTTCACGCGGGGGACGATGCAGTGCTCCGCACCGGGAGCGGCAATGGTGGGCTTTGCCCGCACCGCACGTATCCGCGCGGTCAAGCCCCCCGAAGAGCCGGCCGAAGTCATCAAGGCCCGGCGCATGGCCTACTACAAGTACATGGCCGAGGGACCACGCCCCGGTTTGGCTGTCGTGCAGGACCTCGACGTGCCCCACGCCATCGGCGCCTACTGGGGGGAGATCAATACCAATGTGCACAAGGCCTTTGGCCTTTCAGGTGCGCTGACCGACGGGGTGATGCGGGACCTGGGCGATCTGCCGGACGGATTTCCGGTTGTGGCAGGCGCGATCGGGCCGAGCCACGGCTTCGTCCATGTGGTGGATTTCGACCAGCCGGTCGAGATCATGGGACTGCCTGTCGCCCCCGGCGCGCTGGTCCACGCCGACCGGCATGGGGCGGTGGTCATCCCGGATGACCTGGTACCAGAACTGGAGCAGGCCATTGCCCAACTCTTCCAATCAGAAAGGGTCGTTCTGGATGCCGTGAAGGGCAAGCGCATCGGGTTTGACGAATTCGAGGCGGCCTGGGCGGCTTTCGAGGCCTCCCGCACCTGACCGGATTTGTAGCAAGGCTGCGGCTTTTTCGCATCAGACAGAGCTAATCTGCTAACCTCCCAGTGGGTTGCAGGACCCCTTCCTTGCCGCACGTAGAATCATTTCGTCAAATGGCCAAACGTAGCCA
>JABDKA010000142.1 GCA_013002405.1 Sulfitobacter sp.
GTACGGTGCGACAATCGCCCACTGCGCATTGGTTAGGACTCTTCGGGTCAAGGCTACTCTCCTCTGTTTGCAACCTTGAATCAGAAGTCAGGTGATTTGGGAATCCCGAACGTCAAAAGCCCCTAGCTTCTTTGTGAGCTTGCCAGACAATGCCACACTAAAAATACCACATTCCATACCACTCAGTGAACAAGAATAGAAGTTATCGAAAGAAATTCAAGAAAAACAGCAGAAGCGCCCAAACTCCAGAAAATAATGGAAAAAAGCCGCTCAAAGCGATCCACTCAAACTCACCAAAAAGGAATGGTGGCGGAGGCTCAGGGATTCGAACCCTGGGGACGCTCTCACGCCCGCCGGTTTTCAAGACCGGTGCATTCGACCACTCTGCCAAACCTCCGCAACGGCTCTTCCGTAATGGCCCACGCTTGATTCGGCAAACCCGCAAATGAACCTTCTGTGCCAAACCCCTTCTCAGGGGAAAATCGCCGATCCGGCTCTGTCAGTCTTTTCACAGCAGGGCCAAAAGGCTAGTCTGCCGCAAAAGGGCCTCTCAAGGGGTCGATAAGGTGTGCCAGCCGCGCGGTCCGGGGCTGGTCGAACGGTCCCGAAAAGGGGCACGCAGGCAAGGACGAAAGCACGATGAGCAGGCTGATCCCACGCAAGCCCATGAACCGCCACAAAAGGCTCTTGGCCGGGGGGTTGATCCTGTCGGTCGGCCTTCTGGCGGGATGTGATGAGAACGGGCAGTTCCAGTTTCCAACCGCAGGCGGCCAGAGCGGTGAAAGCACCGCAAGCACCACCGGGTCCGTCAGGACCGTCGAGCGGGATGTGGAGGCGCCGGAGGTCTTTTCGGCAACCGATCAGGGCCTCTGGGACGGGCGCCCATCGCTGGGCGGTGTCTGGGTCGCCCACCCTGATGTGACCGACCCCGAGCGGGTTATCATCCGCAACGAAGCCAACGGTAAGTTCGTGATCGGGGCCCTTTTCCGCAAGGAACGCGATCTGCCCGGGCCCAAGCTTCAGATCTCCTCCGACGCCGCCGCAGCACTGGGCATCCTTGCGGGGGCCCCTGCCCCCTTGAATGTGACGGCGCTTAGGCGCGAAGAGATCGAAGTGCCCGAGGAGACGCCACCGGTGGCTGAAGAAACCGATCTCGTAGAGGCACCCGCTGAAATCGCTGAAACCGCGCTTGACCCTATTGCCGCCGCAGGTGCCGCGATAGAGGCCGCTCCTGCGACAGCTGCCGCCGCTCCACCCGCGCCGCCTGCGCCAAAGCCGAAACCCAAGCCTGCCTCATCGCTGTCCAAGCCCTTTGTGCAGATCGGGATCTTCAGCGTGGAGGCCAACGCAGAGCGCGCTGCCAAGCAGATGCGCGGTGCTGGCGTGATCCCGACGATCAAGCGCTCCGAAATCAACGGCAAACCCTTCTGGCGCGTCGTCGTGGGGCCTGCCCAGAACAAGACCGAACTCAACGCCCTTCTCAAGGCCATCAAGGCCGAGGGCTTCTCGGACGCTTATGCAGTGTCCAACTGACGTAATGCAAAGGAGCATTTTCCGACCATGATCCGCCTACTCGCTGCCAGCCTGGCGCTGATCCTGACAACCCTATCCGCCGCGGCCTTCGAGACGCGCGCATCGGCCGCTTTCGTGATCGACCAGACCACCGGTACGGTGCTGCTGAACAAAAACGCGGATGAGCCGCTGCCGCCCGCCTCCATGTCCAAGCTCATGACCCTCTACATGGCCTTCGAGGCGATCGAGCGCGGCAAGCAGAATGGCGGTCTGGACCTGGTGGAACGTCTGCCGGTGTCCTCGCACGCCATGTCCTACGGTGGCTCCACCATGTTTCTGGACACCACGGACAGGGTTCAGGTGGAGGATTTGCTGAGAGGCATCATCGTGCTGTCGGGCAACGACGCATGCGCGGTGATTGCTGAGGCCCTGAGCCCGGACGGGACAGAATACGGCTTTGCCCGACTGATGACCCAGCGCGGGCAACAGATGGGCATGACCAATTCCACCTTCACAAACTCCAACGGCTGGCCCCAGGCGGGTCACCGCATGTCGATGCGGGACCTGGCTCTGCTCGCCAACCGGATCATCAGCGACTATCCCCAGTACTACCCCATGTTCGCCGAGAGGGAGTTTACCTTTGACGGGCGCGCGCCGCAGAACCGGATGAACCGCAATCCGCTCTTGGGCCTCGGGATCGGCGCGGACGGGCTCAAAACCGGGCACACGCAGGAAGCAGGCTACGGCCTGGTCGGCTCCGCCAAGCAAGGCGACCGGCGTATCATCTTTGCGATCACCGGGCTGAGCACCGCCGCCGCACGGGCGCAGGAATCCGAAGCGATCGTCAACTGGGCCTTCCGTCAGTTTACCCAGCGCGCGCTTGGCGAGGCCGGCAAGGAGATTGCACAGGCACCCGTCGCCATGGGCGCTGCCAGCACGGTGGGCCTAGAACTGGCGGAGGATCTGGAAATCCTGGCCCCTGTCATGGGCGGCAAGGATTTGACGGCTGAGGTAATCTATGAGGGCCCGCTGCATGCCCCCATCACGAAGGGGGACCAACTGGCGGAACTGGTCATCACCCGCGATGAACTGCCCGAAGTACGCGTGCCGCTGGTGGCCGCATCCTCGGTCGAACCGGGCGGCTTCATGGTTAAGGTAACAGCGGCCGCGATGTATCTGTTCGCACGCCTCAATGCCGGGCCGCAGGACGCATCGTGAGCGACGAGCCCGCCCGAAAGGGACTTTTCATCAGCTTTGAGGGCATCGACGGGTCGGGTAAATCCACGCAGGCCAGGCTTCTGGCTGAACAGCTGCGCGCCGAGGGCCATGAGGTTGTCCTGACCCGCGAACCGGGCGGCTCGCCGGGAGCGGAGGAAATCCGCGCGCTCGTCCTGCAAGGCGACCCGGACCGCTGGTCTGCCAAGACCGAAATCCTGCTTTTCACCGCCGCGCGGCGCGACCATCTGGAGCGGACGATCCAACCCGCACTTGAGGCGGGCAAGATCGTCATCTGCGACCGCTTTGCCGACTCAACCCGCATGTATCAGGGCCTGTCACGCGGTGATCTGCGCGAAGTGGTGGATCAGTTGCACAGTCTGATGATCGGGGTGGAGCCTGATCTGACGCTGCTGATTGACATGGAGCCCGGTCAGGGCCTCAGTCGCGCTCTCTCCCGCCAGACAGTTGAGGACCGGTTCGAGGAGTTCGGTGAAGACCTGCAGGTGGCGATGCGGCAGGGCTTTCTGGACCTCGCGGAAGAATTTCCTGATCGCTTCGTGGTGGTCGACGGCGGGCGGGAAATCGCGGCCGTCGCGACAGACGTGCAGCACATCGTTCAAGGCAAGCTTGCAACAACCGCCTAGCTGGATCTCAGCCCGCGCCGGACCGCATTGCCTCCAGTCCATCCGCCTCCGTCACACTGACGCAAAGGCTCGACAGGGTCCGCGGTTGATCCATCGGCCAGGGCCTACCCCGGTGCAGGACCGCGCGCTGGTCCCAGATCAGAACGTCACCGACCCGCCAGTTGTGGCTGTAGGTGAAGCGGGGTTGCGTGCAAAATGCGGTGATTTCATCGATCAGCGCGGCTCCCTCTTCGGCCCCCATACCTTCTACGGCGCAGGCGTGACTGGCGATATAGACCGCCTCCTTTCCATTGACCGGATTCGTCCAGATCGCTGGCCAGATCTGATCGGGCCACTTGTGAAACATCGGCAGGGCCGCCAGCGCCGGCGATATCCGGGCCCGCGAATGGGCATATCGATGCCGCAAGCGTTTGCCCCGTAGCCGCGCCTTCAGGACGTCGGGCATCTCGGCCAAAGCCTCACGGGTGGAGGCCAGTTCCGTCGCGCCCCCGCTCTCCGTCACGACCCGCGCCACCAGGATATTGGCGAGCGCGGGCACGGGCATGAAGGTGCTGTCGGCGTGCCAGAGGAAATTCGCCTTCAGATGAAGCATGTGCAGATCCTCTTCGCCCGTTAAGCCATCTTCGGTCACGTTTGAGACCTGCGGGATCTTGTAAGCCTCGCCCTCCTTGCGTTCATCCGCCAAGCGGTCCTCGATCGGACCGAAGTGCCGCGCCAGGGTCAGGTGGCCCTCATCAGACAGGTGCTGGCCGGGGAACAGGAGGGCTGAGTGTTCCTCGAATAGGGCACGAATTCTGGGAAAGACGCCCGGGCGGTTCACATCCTTCAGATCGCACTCCGGAAGGATCACACCAAAGCGGTCGGTCAGGGGTACAGTTCTCAGGTCGGTCATGGGCAAGCTTCCCTCCGCAAGGCCGCAGGAATGACCGGAGTGGATGAAAGCCCCCGGCGCCAGACGTGCGCGGCGTGGTGGTCGGCCCTGAATGATCTGTGCCAGATATAAGGGAAAGTTAAGCCGCCGCTGTCAGTTTGGGCAAGTCTTTTCGAAAGGCGCGCCGGGCCCCGTTCCCTCCCCCGCAATTCATGCTAAACCCCGCCCATGAGCGACGCCCCCCTTCCCCCCGACCAAATCGAAGGTGCCCCCCACCCACGCGAAACATCGCGGCTGGTGGGTCAGGAGGCGGCGGAGGCAGCCTTTCTCGATGCCTGGACCAGGGGCAAGTTGCACCACGCCTGGCTGCTTACTGGGCCACGTGGTGTTGGGAAGGCGACGCTCGCCTGGCGCATCGCGCGCTTCCTGATCTCCACTCCGGACCCGGATGATGGCAGCATGTTCGCGGCACCCCCGCCCGAAAGCCTCGACGTTTCTCCCGATCACCCGGTGGCACGCCGCATCCTGTCCGGTGGCGAGCCTGCGCTGAAATCGGTGACCCGCTCCGTGAACCCGGACACAAAACGGATGCGCAAGCAAATCGTCGTGGATGACATTCGCGCTCTGAACGGCTTTTTTCAGCTGTCCGCCGCCGACGGGGGCCGCCGCGTGGTTATCATCGACGACGCGGATGAGATGAACCCGAACGCCGCCAATGCCCTTTTGAAGATGCTGGAAGAGCCGCCAGCCCGCGCCACGCTTCTGCTCATCAGTCACCGCCCTTCAGGCCTTTTGCCCACCATCCGCTCGCGCTGCCGCACCCTCCGGCTGCGCGCCCTTTCCCCCACTGAGATGAGCGAGGCGCTGGCCCTTTCGGGGGTCGAGGTAGAGGGCGACGCAACCGCTCTTGCCGCCCTTTCCGGCGGCTCGGTGGGCGGTGCGCTGCGCCTGTCGCTGATGGGCGGTCTGCAAATCTATGCCGAACTGCTGGGCATCCTGAACACGCTGCCGCACCTTGACCGGGGCCGCATTGTGAAACTGGCCGAGGCAGCGGCTCAACGCGGCGCGGAGGAAAAGCTCCGTCTGCTCTTCACGCTCATTGACCTGCTTCTGGCCCGCCTTGCCCGCACGGGGGCCACCGGAACGCCCCCGCCGCAGGAGGCCGCGCCAAACGAGGCGGCGCTGCTGGCGCGCCTCTCTCCCAATCCCGCGCAGGGCCGCGTCTGGGCCGATCTGGCGCAGGAGGTTTCCGCGCGCGCAGGCCACGGTCTGGCGGTGAACCTTGACCCTGCCGCACTGGTTCTAGATACCCTGCTTAAGATCAGCGACCACGCGCCGCGATAGAATTGCAGGACCGGCATGACCGACACACCCCAGATCACGGACAGCCACTGTCACCTCGATTTCCCGGATTTTGAGGGCAAACTTGATGAGGTCATCTCCCGCGCCTCGCGTGCCGGGGTGACCCGGATGGTGACCATCTGCACCAGGCTGAAAAACGAACCCGCCGTGCGCGCCATTGCGGAGACACATCACCCGGTCTTCTATGCCGCAGGGACGCACCCCATGTCCGCCGCCTCAGAACCGCTGGCAACAACCGACGAACTTATCGCGCTCACCCGCCACCCCAAGATGGTGGGCATCGGTGAAACAGGGCTCGATTACCACTATACCGCCGAAAGTGCCGAACTTCAGCAGATCTCTCTGCGTATCCACATCGACGCCGCGCGCCAGACCGGCCTGCCGCTGATCATCCACGCGCGCGACGCGGACGATGACATGGCCCGCATCCTGACTGAGGAGTACCGCCAGGGTGCCTACTCTTGCGTCATGCACTGCTTCTCTTCGGGGGCCGGGCTGGCCCGCGCGGCCCTCGATCTGGGCTTTTACCTGTCGATGTCCGGTATCACCGCCTTTCCCAAGAGCCAGGAGCTGCGCGACATCTTCGCCGCCGCGCCCATCAACAGAATTCTGGTAGAAACCGACGCCCCTTACCTCGCCCCGCCGCCGCACCGGGGCAAGCGGAACGAGCCTGCCTTTACCGCCCACACCGCCCAGCGTGCGGCGGAGACCTTTGGCATGGACTACGCCGATTTCGCGGCCCGGACACAGGTCAACTTCGACCGCCTCTTTACCAAAGCCGTAGCCTTTGAGCGGGCCGCCTGATGGCAGAAATGCGCGTCACGATCCTGGGCTGCGGCTCTTCCGGCGGTGTGCCGCGCCTGGGCGGGCACTGGGGCAAGTGCGACCCCGAGGAGCCGCGCAACCGCCGACAGCGCTGCTCAATCCTGGTGGAGCGGATCGACGGCGGGGGCACGACGACGGTCCTGATCGATACCTCCCCGGATATGCGCAACCAACTGCTCGCCGCCGAGGTGGGTCGGCTTAACGGAGTGATCTACACCCATTCCCACGCCGATCACGTACACGGACTCGATGATCTTCGGATGATCGTCATCAACATGCGCGCCCGCCTGCCGGTCTGGGCTGATGCGCCCACGCGGGAGGCGCTGCTGGAGCGGTTCGGCTATGCTTTCATCCGGCCCGAAGGCTCCATGTATCCGCCCATCCTTGACATGAACGACATTGACGGGGACGTGATTGTGGATGGCCCCGGCGGCTCACTCACCTTCACTCCCTTTCTGGTGCACCATGGCGGGATGGATGCTCTGGGCTTCCGCATCAACGATGTGGCCTACCTGCCGGACGTTGTCGACATCCCCGAAGCGGCCTGGCCTCACCTCAAGAACCTTGAATGCTGGATCGTCGACGCCCTCCGCCGCGACCCGCACCCGACCCATGCGCACCTTGAAAAGACGCTCGACTGGATTGAAGAGGTCGCCCCCAGAACCGCTGTCCTGACCAATATGCACAATGACCTCGATTACCGCACCCTGCTGAAGGAAACACCGGAGCACGTGCAGCCGGCCTACGACGGCATGCGCCTCAGCTTCCCACTCCCCTAGCTTCGCTTTGCCCGATAAACTCCACTGGGGTGTTGGGGGTGTAAACCCCCCACTCTGCCGGTGAAACAAGGACCCACCTCTTCCCATGCAGAGCCTCCTTGACGTCATCCTGCCGGTCTTCCTGGTCATTGGCTTCGGCTATGTTGCCGTCTGGCGGGGCTACTTCCCCGTCTCGGGGATCGACGGAGTCATGCGGTTCACCCAGAATTTCGCCATTCCCTGCCTGCTCTTCCAGGCGATTGCCAAGCTTGATCTCTCTGCCTCCTTCGATCCGCGCCTGCTGGGCAGCTTCTACGCCGGAGCCGCCATCTGCTTTGCCCTAGGCCTCTTCGGCGCGCGGCTCTTCTTCGGCAGACCCTGGGAAGACTGCGTTGCCATCGGCTTTTGCTGTCTTTTCAGCAATTCGGTCCTCCTTGGTCTGCCGATTTCCGAGCGGGCCTACGGGCCCGATGCGCTGACCGGGAACTATGCCATCATCGCTTTCCACTCGCCCTTCTGCTACGGGCTGGGCATCACGGTGATGGAGGTGGTCAAGAACCGCAGGCAAAGCCTCGTGACCCTCCTGCGCTCCGTGAGCCGGGCGATGTTCCGGAACGCCCTGGTGATCGGCATCCTTGCCGGATTCGCGGCCAATGCGACCGGCCTGCCCATCCCCGGCGTGGTGGATGACGCGCTGTCACTGATCGTGCGTGCGGCCCTTCCGGCGGCCCTTTTTGCCCTTGGGGGCGTGCTGATCCAGTACCGGCCCGAGGGAGACATGAAGACCATCGCCATGGTCTGCGTGATCGCCCTGCTGATCCATCCTGCGCTGGTCTGGAGCTTCGGCACAGCCGTGGCCCTGCCCCAGGATCTGTTCCGCGCGGGCGTCCTGACAGCGGCCATGGCACCGGGGTTCAACGCCTATATCTTCGCCAACATGTACGGCCGCGCCCGCCGCGTCGCCGCCTCAGCGGTGCTGATCGCCACCGGATCGTCGGTGCTGACCGCGTGGTTCTGGCTGGAAGTTTTGAAATAGTCGCACGCTTTAGCCGCCAATAGTGCACCAAGAAGACCGATCAGTGCGGTCAAATCGAAAATACACGATACTTATCCGGATCGAATAATTGGTGCGGTCGGAGAGACTCGAACTCTCACGGGTATTACCCCACAGCGACCTCAACGCTGCGCGTCTACCATTCCGCCACGACCGCAAGCC
>JABDKA010000153.1 GCA_013002405.1 Sulfitobacter sp.
GCCATATCGCCCCTGTCGCGCAGTGCCTTGATAACCGTTCCGATGTGTTTGATGATATTGGGCTGGATGCCTTCCGTCGGTTCATCCAGAAGCAAGAGCTTGGGCCGGGTAACTAGGGCCCGGGCAATGGCCAACTGCTGTTGCTGACCCCCCGACAGATCGCCACCGCGCCGGGCCATAAAGTCCTTGAGGATCGGAAAAAGCTCAAAGACCTCGTCCGGGAGGTGCCGGTCCCCCTTGGGCAGGCAGGCAAAGCCGGTTTCCAGGTTCTCCCGCACGGTGAGAAAGGGAAATATCTCTCGCCCCTGCGGGACATAGGCGACGCCAAGCTGTGCCAACCTGTGGGCGCTGGCCCTGTCCATCTCGGCGCCATCCAGAAAATAGGCGCCGCCGCTGCGCGGATGGGTTCCCGATATGGCTTTCAGCAGGCTGGTCTTGCCAACACCGTTGGTCCCCATCACACAGGTCACTTCGCCCTGCCGTGCGGTCAGGCTGATCCCGTTCAGGATCTGGCTGGACCCGTAATGAAGGGTCAGATCGCGGATATCGAGCAGATTATCGGCCAAGGTAGACCTCAATCACTTTTTCATCCCCGGTCACGTGATCCAGGCTGCCTTCGGCAAGGACCGAGCCTTCGTGCAGAACCGTGACCTTGCAGCCCAGGCGGCGGACAAAATCCATGTCATGTTCCACCACCACTACCGCGCGGCTCTTCGCCGCCTCGACCAGCAGTTCGGTGGTGTGTTCCCTTTCCGCCGGTGTCATGCCGGCGGCAGGCTCATCCACCAACAGCAGGCGTGGCTCCTGCGCCAGTAGCATGCCAATTTCCAGCCACTGCTTCTGTCCGTGGGACAGCTCTCCGGATTTGCGGTGCAGGGCGGCAGCAAGGCCGATTTGCTCTGCCAGATCCGCCACCTTCGTCCGGTCGGCTCTGGAAGGGCGGAACCGTAGGACGGCAAGGGGTCCACGCGCTTTTTTCAGGGCCAGCATGAGGTTGTCCGCAACGCTTTGATCCTCGAACACGGTGGGCCGCTGAAATTTGCGGCCGATGCCCGCCTGGGCGATCTGGCTTTCCGTGAGGGAAAGAAGCGATTGGGACTTCTCCCCCCAGATCACCTGCCCACTGTCAGGTCGGGTCTTGCCGGTGATGATGTCCATGAAGGTTGTCTTGCCTGCGCCATTGGGTCCGATCACGGCGCGCATCTCCGACTCCGCGATCTGGAAGGTAAGGTTGTTGATCGCCTTGAACCCGTCAAAGGAGACGGAGACGCCCGAGACCTCAAGCAAGCTGCTCATCTGTCGGCCTCCTTCTCCTGAAGCGCGCCGGGATCCGGGCCCAGATCGGCCCCGTGCCGGTCGGGGTGGCGGCGCTCGGTGATGAGGTCGATCAACCCGCCGATGCCGCGCGGCGCAAAAAGCGTGACTGCGACAAAGGAGAGACCCAGCAGGATCGTCCACCAGTCGACCCACTGGATCGTGTAAAAGCCAAGGTTGATGTCAGGTGCCTGCCCGCCGGTGAACCAGGTCGACAAGAGCGAGACAAAGGCCGCGCCGATCACAGCACCGTAGAGCTTGCCCCGGCCCCCGATGGCAACCCAGACCGCAAGGTAGATCGAGGCAATCGGAGCAATCTCCGCCGGATTGATGATGCCCGCCTGCGGGTAATAGAGCGCGCCTGCAATGCCCGCGATCACGGCGGTAAAGGTAAAGATGAAAAGCTTGTAGGCCTCGACCGAGTAGCCGAGGAACCGCACCCGCGCCTCATCGTCCCTTATCGCGCGGATGACGGAGCCGAACTGGCCAGAGACCACCCAGGCGCAGAGGAGGTATCCCAGGCCAAGCGCCAGCGCGGAGGCCCAGAGGAAGATGATGGAGATGGTGGATTGCGGCACCTGGGAGAGGCCCGGCAGATTCTGAAGACCTGACAACCCGTTGTTGCCGCGCAGTCCGCTGTCATTCTGGAAGAGGTAAAGAGACAGAGCGAGCGTCATCGCCTGGGTGAGGATCGAGAGGTAAACGCCCGTAACCCGGCTGCGGAACGCCAGCCAGCCGAAGACAAGCGCGATGAGCCCGGGCACCAGCACCACGGCGAGGAGCTGAAGCGGCAGGGAGTGGGCGAGCGCCCAGATTGGCGGGAATTCCGAGGCTCCCACCACGCCAAAGATCTGCCCGGCGATCCCGTCCGAAATCTCTTGCGGGGTGGGTGGCAAGGGGGCGGCGGCCAGACTCTCGCGCACGATGATCTCGGTCCGGGCGTACATCAGCCACATGCCGATGGCGTAGCCGCCAATCCCGAAGAATGCCATGTGCCCAAGGCTCAGGATCCCGCAGTAGCCCCAAACCAGATCCATGGCGAGTGCGACGAGGCACAGGCAGAGCGTCTTGCCCAGCGTCTTGACGAAGCTGGTGGAAATCACGCCAATCCCGAAACCTTCCGCAAGGATCGTCACGCCAAGTGTGAAGAGGGCAAGGATCGCCAGAAAGACCACGGCCGACGGATAGCGGGCGACGAAGGGGCGGCGCCTTGGATGGGCGGTAAGGACATCTGTCATGATGTCACCCCACGATCCGGGCGCGGAAGGCTTTTGCGAAGTCCTGGCCAAATACCTTGTAAGGCACCTGTCAGAGCTCTTGCAGGAGTTTTTGACGCCGGTTGCATCGTCACGCCTCCGCTGCCCGGCCCTTAAGCGCGATTATCCCGCGCGGCCGGAACTGGATGAAGAGGATGATGAAGAGGATCATGTAGGTTTGGGCCGCCAGCGTGTTCGAGGGGTTCAGCCACTCGATGCCCTTTTGCAGTGTCCCCACCAGCGTGGCCCCCAGAAGTGTGCCCCAGATGTTCCCGACGCCGCCGACAACCACGGTCATGAAGCTCTGCACGATATAGTCAGAGCCCATCTCGGAGGTCACCTTGGCGTAGAGCCCGATGGCCACCCCCGCGATTCCCGCAATGCCGGATCCGAAGCCGAAGGTCAGCATGTTGATGCGGTCGGGGTTGATGCCCATGGAAGACGCCATGCGCGGGTTCTGGGTGACCGCGCGCACCTCAAGCCCCAGCCGGGTGCGGTTCATCACGAAGAGAAATACCGCGAGGAAGATCAGCGCCAGCACGAAGATCGCAATACGGATGTAGCTGATGGCAATCACGTCGTTGATCACCAGTGAGCCATCCAGCCAGCCGGGTGCCGTGAGCGGGCGCGCCTGGGTGCCGAAGATGTTCTTGGCAAGTTGCTGCAAGGCGATAGAGACACCGAATGTGGCCAGCAGCGTTTCCAGCGGGCGGTGGTACAGCCAGCGGATCACCAGACGCTCCATCGCCACCCCAGCCCCGAAGGTCACGGCAAAGGCCAGCGGGATCGCCAGCAGGATCGAGAGGGTATAGTCCGGCACGAAGAGCTGCACGACATAGCCCGTGTAGGCCCCCATCATGATGAACTCCCCGTGGGCCATGTTGATAACGCCCATCACACCGAAGGTGATGGCAAGTCCAATCGCGGCTAAGAAATAGATCGAGGCGAGCGAGAGCCCGTCGAGGGCCAGATCGACCGTCTGGCTCAGCGCCAGCTTGGCCTCGATGTCTTGCAGTGCCACCTCTGCCGCCCGTGCCACAGGCAGCGGGGCCCCGACGAAAACCTCGAAGAAGGCAAAGCGTTGCAGGGCTTCGGTGACGTCCTCTTCGGTGACAAGCGGCTGGGCGAGGCCCTGAATGGCAAGGCTTTCGTAGGCCCTCGCGCGGGCCGTGTCGGTGTTCAGCGTCGCAATCCGGACACCGGCGATCTTATGCCCTTCGATGTTTGCGATCAGTGTTTCGCGCAGGCTGTCAGGGTCCGTGCGGGGCGGCGCAAGCTCTTTCTCGACCAGCAGGTCGTAGGCCTGAGCGCGGGCCAGGGTGTCCCCCACCGTGACAATTCTGACGTCCGGCGAAAGGGTCTCTGTCCGCGGGGCCACCGCAAGCCGCGTGGCCACCAGGGGCGTGAGGGCCGCGCGCAGGTCGACGCCAAGATCGCCGGAAAAGTCTTTGATCGCGGCGATCCGCTCTGCCTCATCCTCCGCGAAGCGGATTGTCAGAAGACGCTCCAGACGTTCCTTTCGGGTCTTGAGGGCCGGTTCCGTCTCCTTGCCCAGAGAGGCCCTGAGAGCGGTGAGATGCGAAGGCTCCGCATCCCTTTCAATGGCCGTCAGGGCGGTGGCGCGGGTTTCGGGATCGGGCGCATTCAGCTGAAACTGGACAAGAGCCGCGGCGATCATACCACGAATGCCCGAGTTGGGCTTCAGTTGCTTGAAATCGGCCTTCGGGGCCAGACCGATCTCCGCCGCGCCAGCCACATCGAAAAGGCGCAGATCTCCCCCATCCGCCTTCTGCGCAAAGACGAAAAGGCCGCTCTCTTTGTCGAACCACATGTCCTTGGCCTGCCAGCGCTCCAGTACCCTCCGGGCGTCTTCGCTGCCGCTTGCGGCCAGCGCGTCAATGGCGGGACCAATGGATTTGCGGGAAGATTTCTTGATCTGCGCCCCGTGCTCCTGCAGCAGCAACTGGATGGGCGTGTTCCTTTCCTGGGCACTGGCCGCAGGGGCACAGGACAGGCAAAACAGGAGGCACGCGGCAAGGCGCCGGATCACAGGTGTCATGCAGGAAGCCCTTCGGTCTCGGGGGGTCGGGGCGCGCGCGTTATCCACGCGCCCCGGGGGTCAGAGATGTCAGATCAGTAGTTCGACTTGATCTGCACGCAGGTGCTGGTTTCGGTGTTGTACATGCCGCAACCCAGCTCTTTCCAGTCGGAGACAAGAACCGCCGACTCGGGCAGGAAATCCGTCCAGGCATCGCCCGGCACGACATCCGTTTCAGAGATGATGTCGAACTGGCCGTCCGACTGGATTTCACCGATCAGCACCGGCTTGGCCAGGTGATGGTTCGGCAGCATTACGGCGGTACCGCCCGTCAGGTTCGGGAACTCCTGCCCGTACATGGCAGTGCGCACCGCATCGACGTCCGTCGTTCCGGCGGCCTGAGCGGCGTTCACCCACATGTTGAAGCCGATGTAATGGGCCTCCATCGGGTCATTGGTCACGCGCTCTTCGCCCATCCGGGCCTTCCAGGCCGCGACCCAGTCGGCGTTGGCTTCGGTGTCGGCGGACTGGAAATAGTTCCAGGCGGCGAGGTGACCGACGAGGTTGGTAGTATCGAGGCCCGAAAGCTCCTCCTCACCGACGGAGAAGGCGACAACCGGAATGTCGTCAGCCGAAATTCCGGCCGCTGCCAGTTCCTTGTAGAAACCAATGTTGGCGTCCCCGTTGATGGTAGAGATCACGCCGACCTTCTTGCCATCGGCACCCAATGCCACCACATCGGCCACGATCTTGGACCAGTCGGAGTGTCCGAAGGGTGTGTAGTTGACGAAGATGTCCTCTTTGGCGATGCCCTTTTGCTGAAGGTAGCTTTCAAGAATATTGTTCGTGGTCCGGGGATAGACATAGTCGGTGCCCAGCAGCGCGAATTTCTCGACCTCGAGTTCTTCGAGGAAATAGTCGGTTGCCGGTATGGCCTGCTGGTTCGGCGCGGCACCGGTATAGAAAACGTTCTTGGAACTTTCCTCGCCCTCGTACTGAACGGGGTAGAAAAGCAGACCGTTCAACTCTTCAATGACCGGCAGAACGGACTTGCGGCTGACGGAAGTCCAGTTGCCGAAGATCACATCAACCTCGTGCACGGTCAGCAGTTCACGCGCCTTCTCAGCGAAGAGCGGCCAGTCGGAGGCCGGGTCAACCACAACCGCTTCAAGCTGGCAGCCCAGGACGCCGCCCTTTTCGTTTTGCTGCTCGATGAGCATTTCCATGGTGTCTTTGAGCGTCGTTTCCGAGATTGCCATCGTTCCCGAGAGAGAGTGCAGCACGCCCACCTTGACCGGGCAGTCGGCAAAGGCTGGGGCGGCGCTGGCTATCAGAAGCGCGGCAGCGGAGGTTTTCAAAAGTGTTCGAGACATCGCAGTATCCTTGTTGCGATGCGCGAAAGGCTTGCCTGGGGCGCGCAAACGCCTCATATGCCTTTTTACGCATCTATTGCGGTGTGCGATGGTGTGATTGGTTCCTAGGCCTGCACCATCGCGCATTTTTCGGTCAGTTTTGACCCGGGCTCACGCTAGGCAGATTCTTTCGATGGGATGGAGTCGATGGTGGCTATTGTCCACTTTTGCTGCACCGCAGCGCTCAGCATTTCCGCTTTGTCGCGATTTCTGGTCAAATTACGGGCAGTTTGGAAACGCGGACGTTCGTCAACCGCCCAGCAGGTAACTCCTGCAGGTGGCCAAATGCGCCGCGGCGATGCGGCGCGCCATCTGGGCGCGGCTCGGGTCGGCCTGAAAGGTGGCCTGAGACAGAAGATGCGCGTGGGCGTGCTTTGACAGGATCCGCTGATGCAGTGCCTCGGGTCTGGCCGCTTGCGGGGCCGAGGCCTCGATCAGGGACAAAAACGTCTGGCGCATCTTTTCGAAGGGCGCGGCTTGTGAGGGACCTACAAGCCAGGCATGCTCGCGTTCGGCCGAAAAGCGGCCCGCGCAGGTTGCGAAAGTCTGGGACAGGTTTTCCTGCGCGTCGGCAGGCGGTGTGAAGGTCGTGCAAAGCATCGCCGCGACCAGAATTGTTTTTGTACTGCTCACCATTTCAGCATTGCCGCCCAAATTACGCCCGTCAAGCAGGCGATGCTGAAACCTCTCGCTTTCTCGCGCGTTCCGTGTGCCAAAAGACCCAGAAATCGATCCCTACCTGCCCAAAAATTGGGCGCGGTGATGATCTGCTGCGCAAAAACCCGGCAGACGCGCGCCCACCCTGCCCTTTGCCCAGCGATGAGATGGAGAGCCGCCGCGCGGACCGTCAGGATAGGTGCGCAGAAGAGCGGAGCGGGCATGTCATTTCTGGACACCGACATAGCAGAAAGGGCGACCGGCCAGCCCCGCGCCCGGGGCATGTTGCGCCTGTCCGTCAAGCGACTGGGTGCACGCACCGTCATCGACCGGTTTCAGACCTCCGGCGCGACAAAGGTCCTCTTTCCCCGCAGCAACGCGCTGGAGGCGATCCAGATCAACACGGCGGGTGGTCTGACCGGCGGCGACCGCTTCGCAACGGATGTCGACCTTGGGTCCGGCTGCGACCTGACCCTGACCACGCAGGCGGCCGAACGGGCCTACAGATCGTCGGGCGGGACGGCGCAGATCAAGACACGTCTGAGGCTTGAAACCGGAGCGCGGCTTTGCTGGCTGCCGCAGGAAATGATCGTCTTTGACGGCTCTGCCCTGGATCGGCACTTGTCCATTGAACTGGCAGAAGGGTCGCGGCTCTTGATGGTGGAATCCATCGTTTTCGGCCGCACTGCAATGGGCGAGCGGCTGAATGACATCGCCCTGAGCGACCGAATCGAGGTCCGCCGCGCAGGTCGCCCGATCTACCTGGACCGGATCCGGATCGTGGGCGACGCCGAAGAGCACCTCTCCCAGCCCGCCGTCTGCCGCGATGCCAGGGCCATGGCCAGCCTGGTCTACTGCGCCCCCGATGCAGAGTGGCACTTGCCCGTCGTCCGCGCACAACTGCCCCAGAGCGGCGGTGCAAGCCTTCTGTCACCGGACCTTCTGGCGCTGCGTCTGCTGGCGGGCGACGGATTTCTTCTGCGGCGCAGCCTCCTGCCCATTCTCGAAACGCTGAGGGGCAATCCCCTCCCCCGATCCTGGAGCCTTTGATGCAACTGACACCACGAGAAAAAGACAAACTGCTCGTCTCCATGGCCGCCGAAGTGGCCCGCAAACGACTATCACGGGGGGTCAAGCTGAACCACCCCGAAGCGATTGCCCTGATCACCGACGCGGTAGTCGAAGGGGCCCGCGACGGACGGTCGGTGGCCGACATGATGCAGGCGGGGGCCGAGGTCATCAGCCGCGATCAATGCATGGAAGGCGTCCCCGAAATGATCCACGAGGTCCAGGTGGAGGCGACCTTTCCCGACGGCACAAAGCTTGTGACCGTGCACAACCCCATCCGCTGAAAGGAACGTCCATGATCCCCGGAGAGCTTTTCCCCGCCGAGGGTGAGATCACCCTGAACGCTGACCGAGAGGCGACTGTACTTATGGTGGCCAACACCGGCGACCGCCCGGTTCAGGTCGGCTCCCATTACCACTTTGCCGAAGCCAACCCCGCGCTCGAATTCGATCGGGAAGTGGCGCGCGGCATGCGGCTCGACATCGCTGCGGGCACTGCGGTTCGGTTTGAGCCCGGCCAGCGGCGCGAGGTAAACCTCATCCCCGTGGGCGGGTCACGCCGGATCTACGGGTTCAATCAAAAAGTGATGGGAGCGCTCTGATGCCAGCCAAGATCAAACGTTCCGATTACGCGGCCATGTTCGGCCCTACCACCGGCGACAGGCTGCGCCTCGCCGACACCGACCTGATCATCGAGGTCGAGCGCGACCTCACGGCAGAGGCCGTCGGCGCAGCCACCTCCGGGGGCAGCGGCGCAAACGCGGCGGTCTACGGCGAAGAGGTAAAGTTCGGCGGCGGCAAGGTCATACGTGACGGCATGGGCCAGTCCCAGGTCACCCGCGCGGAGGGCGCGGTGGATACGGTCATCACCAATGCCCTGATCGTCGATGCCACGGGCATCTACAAGGCCGATGTTGGTCTGAGGGATGGCCAGATCGCAAGGATCGGCAAGGCCGGAAACCCTGACACCCAGCCCGGTGTGAATATCATCGTCGGTCCGGGGACCGAAGCCATCGCGGGCGAAGGTAAGATCCTGACGGCTGGGGGCTTTGACAGTCACATCCATTTCATCTGCCCGCAACAGATCGAAGATGCGCTCCATTCAGGCCTGACCACCATGCTGGGCGGCGGCACCGGCCCTGCCCACGGGACTCTTGCCACAACCTGTACGCCAGGGCCCTGGCATATCGGGCGGATGCTGCAGGCGGCCGATGCCTTTCCGATGAACCTGGCCTTCGCGGGCAAGGGGAACGCCGCCCTGCCCGCGGCGCTGGAGGAACAGGTGCTGGGCGGGGCCTGCGCGCTGAAACTGCATGAGGACTGGGGCACGACGCCGGGTGCCATCGACTGCTGCCTGTCGGTGGCTGACGCGATGGACATCCAGGTGATGATCCATACCGACACGCTGAACGAAAGCGGCTTTGTCGAAAATACCGTGGCCGCGATCAAGGGCCGGACCATTCACGCCTTCCATACCGAAGGGGCCGGCGGCGGGCATGCACCTGACATCATCAAGATCTGCGGTGAACAGAACGTCCTGCCCTCCTCCACCAACCCGACGCGGCCCTTTACGGTCAACACCATCGACGAACATCTCGACATGCTGATGGTCTGCCACCACCTGGACAAATCCATCCCCGAAGACATCGCCTTTGCCGAAAGCCGCATCCGGCGTGAAACCATCGCGGCAGAGGATATCCTGCACGACATGGGTGCCTTTTCGATCATTGCCTCTGACAGCCAGGCCATGGGCCGCGTCGGAGAGGTGATCATCCGCACCTGGCAGACCGCCGACAAGATGAAGAAGCAGCGCGGCAGGCTGGCCGAAGAGACGGGCGAGAACGACAACCTGCGTGTCCGCCGCTATGTTGCGAAATATACGATCAACCCGGCCATCGCGCACGGCATCTCCCGGCACGTCGGATCAATCGAGGAAGGCAAACGCGCCGATCTGGTGCTCTGGCACCCCGCCTTTTTCGGGGTGAAACCGGAAATGGTGCTGATGGGCGGCACGATCGTCTGCGCCCAGATGGGCGATCCCAACGCCTCCATTCCCACGCCGCAGCCGGTCTATACCCGGCCCATGTTCGGAGCCTACGGGCGATCGGTTGAAAACTCCGCCGTCACCTTCGTCTCCGAAGCCGCCGCTGCGTCGGAGATCGGCGAACGGTTGGGGCTGGCGAAGCAGGCGCTCGCGGTTGAAAACACCCGTGGCATCGGCAAAAGCGATCTGGTCCTTAACGACGCCTGCCCGGAAATTGAGGTCCACCCAGAGACCTATGAGGTGCGCGCGGACGGTGAACTTCTGACCTGCCAGCCCGCCGAAGTCCTGCCGATGGCGCAACGCTACTTCCTGTTCTGAGGTCCCTATGACACAGCTTCCAATAGCCCAAACCATTCAACCGCAGGGATCCTGGCACGGCACCGCGGACCACTGCCGCCTGACCTACGAGGACCGCTTTTTCCGCCGGAAGAAACTTACCACAACGGGCGGCTGGTCCTTTGTTGCGGACTTTGAGCACACGGTGTCTCTCGACCACGGGGATGCGCTTGAGCTGGCGGACGGCCGCCTGGTCGAGGTGCAGGCCGCCCCCGAAGACCTGCTTGAGGTCCGGGGCCTCAACCTGCTGCAACTGGCCTGGCACATCGGCAACCGTCACACCCCCTGCCAGATCGAAGTGGACCGTCTTCTGATCCAGGATGATCCGGTGATCGGTCACATGCTCGAACATCTGGGAGCCACACTGACCCGGGTCACGGCCCCCTTCACACCGGAAGGCGGGGCTTACGGCCACGGCAGAACCCACAGCCACGCGCACGGGCACACGGCGCATGAGCATTGATCCAAAGCTCCTGACGCTCACCCAGTGGCTTTCACCCGCCTACCCCACCGGGGCCTTCGCCTTTTCTCACGGGATTGAGCAGGCCATTCAAGACGGTTGGATCAGTGACGCAGCAGAGCTGGAGGCCTGGTTGCTGAACTGCGCAACTTTCGGGTCGCTGCGCACCGATGCGATCTGGCTGCGGCTGGCCCACGATGCCGGAGATGTATCGACCATCGACGACGAGGCCCGTGCCTATGCGGCCTGTCAGGAAAGGGTGCTGGAGGCCGAAAGGCAGGGCATTGCTTTTGTCAGGACAACGAATGCGGTCTGGGACTTGGACCTGCCGGACCTTCTGCTGCCCATCGCCGTGGGGCACGCCGTCAGGCGTGCGAACCTCGACCCGGACACGGCGACCCTGCTTTTTCTGCAGGCCAGCGTCAGTAACCTGGTCTCTGCCGCCATGCGGCTGATGCCGATGGGGCAGGCCGCAGCACAGGGCATCATCGCGGCGCTACAGCCGATCTGCAATGCCACAGCTGCTGAGGCAGCCAAAGCCACGCCAGACGACATCCACAGCAACACCTTCCTCTCGGACATCGCAGCGATGCGGCACGAGATCCTTCAACCAAGGCTTTTTCAGACATGACCAAGACAAACGGCCCCCTGCGCATCGGCATCGGCGGCCCCGTCGGTGCGGGCAAGACCACCTTGACCGCCCGGCTGGCCGAGCGGATGAAGGACGACTACTCCATTGGGGTGATCACCAATGACATCTACACCCAGGAGGACGCCGAGGCCCTGATGCGGATGCAGATCCTGCCGTCGGACCGGATCATCGGGGTTGAGACGGGCGGCTGTCCGCACACGGCGATCCGCGAGGATGCCTCCATCAACCTGGCCGCCGTGGCGGAGATGCGTAAGAGACACGAGGATCTGGATGTGGTCCTGATTGAGTCAGGCGGTGACAACCTGTCGGCCACCTTCAGCCCGGAACTGGCCGATCTGACAATCTACGTGATCGATGTGGCCGCGGGCGAGGAGATCCCCCGCAAGGGCGGTCCGGCCATCACCCGGTCAGACCTTCTGGTGATCAACAAGACCGATCTGGCCCCTTATGTCGGTGCCTCACTGGAGGTCATGGAACGGGACGCAAGCCTGGCCCGGGGCACGCGCCCTTTCCGTTTTGCGTCGCTCAAGGCGGGCGACGGCGCGGCGGACATTCTTGAGGAAATCAGGCGGCTCTCGGGTCTCTAGGCGGGCGTGCGCTGCTGCGGCTCCTCGTCCCTCTCGATCTGGCGCACGACGTCGATTACGCTGCCGTCGCGGTATTCCGACACAGCCACGATCCGGCCCGCCGCGCGGGGCGGCCGCTTCCGAGTGGCACGCTCAGCGGCCATGTCCGCCAACGTCTCTATCCTGACCACCGGTAGGCCTGCCTGCTTCAACCGGTCGGCCAGATCGGCGCGCTTCGGATTCACTGCGATGCCAGCGTCGGTCACCAGCACGTCCACTGTTGTACCGGGCGTCGTGACATGACCCACGTCCGGCACGATCTTTGCGAACCCGGCGGCGGTCAGCCGGGTGGTCACAAGGGTCAGCCGCGATCCCGCGGCGGCATCCGCGTGCCCGCCAGAGCCACCGATGATCACGCCGTCCGCCTTGGTCGTGACATTGACGTTGAAGGCGTGGTCCACCTCCGCCGCCCCCAGCACCACGGCATCGACCCGGTCCACCACCGCGCCGCCCACGTGCGGCCCAGCGTAGGCGGCGGCCGACATGGCCTGGTGCCGGACATCCCGCTGGTAGGAGGCCACCGCCTCCAGATCAAAGCACTGAACGTCCATCAGCGTTTCGAATAGCCCGGACTGCAGCATCTTGACGTGCTGACCCGTGATCCCGCCCGCGCAAAAACTGCCCCGGATACCGCTGGTCGCCATCTCGCGGCCCACTGCTTCGGCTGTGCGCAGGGACACGCTGCCCGCCCCCGTCTGGAAGGAAAAGCCTTCCCGCAATAACCCACTGGCCGCGATCACCGCCGCGGCGCTCTCCCCGATGGCGAGGCTGACGGGATCGTCAGAGGGCTGCGTCGTGCCGGAGGCGATGCCGCCCTGATCGCCGATCCGGTCGACGGCAACCACGAAATCGACCTTGTTCTGCGGAATGTCGATTGCGGCTACCGGGAAGGGCACCAGCCGGTCGGTCACGGCGACCACCCTTTCCGCCACATCGACATCGGTCAGGGGATAGCCCAGCGTGCCGCAGGCGTTCGGCCCCATGCGGCCCGAAATATTACCTAGCGCATCCGCTGCAGGTGCCGCGACAAAAGCCACATCAATCTTCAGCGCCCCTTCATCCAACGCGCGCGCCCGTCCCCCGTGGCTCGTCAGCACGACTGGCTTCCCAAGCAGGCCGCTTGAAATGGCCTCCCCCACCGGGCCGGAGATGAAGCTGGTTGAAAGACGGTCCACCGTGCCGGAGCACATGTGCGCGACAAGGGGCGCGTGGACCGGGAAGATCGAGCTGGCCGCCACCTGCAAATTCTTCAGGCCGCGCCTAGCCAGGGCGACCATCACGAGGTTGAGCACTGCGTCACCGTTCCTCAGATGATGGTGGAATGAGACGGTATCTCCGTCCTTCAACCCACAGGCCGCAATAGCGGCGTCGAGGTTGGCAAGCACCTTGGAACGGATCCCGGCCTTTCCGCCGGATGATGCCTCATACGACCTGACAGGCCCGTAGCCGACTATTTCACGGGGCAGCTTTTGCATCTTCGTGACTCCTCAAGCGGGTGAGCCGCATCTCCGCCCTCTCCCCCTCCGGTTTGTCGGTCATCCCAAAGGCAATCGCAACTGTGCCCGCCGCGCGTCGCTGGATGGAGGGGTGCCTGACTGCCACTTGGGCACTGCCTGAAAAGGCGTAATGGCGGCGGTGTCCGAAAGCAGCAGAAGGCCCAAAGAGATGACGGACATCAGATCACCAAGGCATCTGATCCTGCGCTACCCTGATGAGACTGCGCAGCCCACGGTTTTTCCCGCACACGATCTGGCCAGTATTCTGTCCGTCGCGTTGGACGTTTCCTAGGCCGCGAGGTCGATCATCATCGGACGCTAGTCGAGCGACAGTTTTGATGCAGACAGGGTGGGGAGGAAGCGTTTCCGTACGACGGCAGAGGAGTTGCCGCGGCTCGATGGCACTCTGCCGCGGGATTTCGCGGAGCGTGACGGTATCAACAACTTTGCCGCCGTGACCGCCCTTGATTGCATCACCTTCCGCTTTACTGACCGGGACTGGCTTGCCGATTCACCGAACCTCCGCGACTGGCGCGCGCGGCAGGATGGGCACCCGTCCGTCGCTGCGACCATGCTTTCTATCTGAGTGTCCGGAGAATGACGGAAGCGCAGTCACTCGTATCCTGTCATCTCCAGATACCCCCGGCCCTTGTGACTGCCCGACAGGATAACCGGGCCCTCCCAGTAGGGAATCGACAGATCCATCCAGGCATCGGGGTTCACGGCATCGACGGTGAGGTGCACCGCACGGTCAGGCAGGCGCACCTGCCAGCGTGTCGGGACTTCCCGCCCTGCGACCATGGTCCGGGCCAGCGGTTCCGCCGTAAAGGCCCCGTCCGGATAGGCCGTCGTCGTCCCGTCCGGCGCGATCCAGGTGGAGGCGCTGAAGGAAGTCCCATCGGTCTGGCGCAGCTGGAACCCCATCAACTTGTCCCCCGCCTCAAAGGACAGCGAAAACCAGTCCCAGCCGGACTGCCGGTCCGACAACGGTTGAGAGGACCATTCCCGGTCAAGCCAGGCCGATCCGGTTACAGGCACGTCGCCAGTGGGCAGGCTCAGGGTTCCTTCGATGCGATAGAAGGGCTGCGAGTAGTAATAGCTCGCCTGCCCCTGCGCGGACTTTTGCGAGAAGCCTTCTTGCCCGTGAAAGACCAGCGGGCCTTGGGCTGACAACTCCATGTCATAGCTGAAATCGGGACCGGCGGCGGTTATGGTTAGGTTATCAAAGTCCGGCCCCGCAAGCGACCACTCGTCAATCCAGGCGCGAAAGGGCTCCGCCTCCACCCCCGCCTGCCCGATCCCACCGCGGGCAAAGCGTTCTGTTGCCATGTGTCGCTCCGGCGTGGTCACGGCAGCATGGGCAAACCATATCTGCGGGGATTGCCAACCCTCCCCTTCCCCCGGCGCGAGTGCGGAGCGGAAGAGAGTCCATTGCAGCCCGTAGGGTGTGCCATCGGGCCCTTCCAGATTTGCCGTCAGGTACCACCATTCGATCCGGTAATCGGGATGGGGCCCATGATCGGCGGGAAAGATGAAGGTCGGGTCCGGCTGCGGCGTGGCAAAGCCCTCCGCCTCTGTTCCCAGACCGCCGAATCCCTGTGCCATCACGCCCAGCGGCCAGAGGCAGAGAAAGATCAGAAGCTTAGCGTTCATTGGCAAAGACCTTGAGCAGGGCCGATGGGGGCGTGCGCATGAGGCGCAGCGCAGGCCAGGAGGCCGCCAGCAAGGCGGCGACCAGGGCATAAAGCCCAAGCAGCATGTAATCGACCGGGAAAAGATACATGGGCAGCCGCCAGCCAAAGGCCTCCACGTTGATGATGGTAAGCAGGACCCAGGCCAGCGCCAGGCCCAGCGGAAGGGCGCAGAGAAAGACCAGACCGGCCAGCACCACGGCGCGCAGCAGCTCCAGCCAGCCAAGGCGACGGCGGGTCAGACCCAGCGCCCAGACCGGGGCCAGCTGCGGCACCCGCAGATCGGCAAGGGTCAGAAGGCTCATCAGAATGGCAAATCCGGCCACGCCAAGTGTCAGCACATTGAGCGCCGAGGTAACGACAAAGGTCTGTTCGAAGATCGACAGGGAGAGGGCCTTGACCGCGGCCTGATCGATGATCGCATTTGCGGGAATGCCGGTCTTGTCCACGATTTCCTGGCGCAACTGGTGAGGGTCTTCGGTTCTGATCCCGAAACGGGAGGCGTAGATGCTTGGGTAAAGATCACTGAAAAGGCCTTCGGAAAGGATCACCTGACCCTGCGGATTGCCATAGTCCCCCACCACCCCCACGATCGGCAGGGTCAGATCCGGTGTCACCTCAATCCTGTCGCCGACCCAGAACCCCGCGCGGCGGGCCAGTTGTTCGTTCAGCACTGTCGCCTCTCCTGCCGCGACCCGGTCCCAGGCGTCGGGGTCGGCATCCAGAAAGGCCCAGTCGTTGCGGTAGGTTGGCCCGACGCGGACGCCGTACAGCTCGACCGTACGCCCGGCGACCTGAGCGGGGGTGGATTTGAGCGGCAACAATTCGATCTCGCGCACCGACAGCAGATCCTCCAGCGCCCGGCCCTGCTCTCCGGTATCGACCTGCAGAAACAGCTCAGGTGCAAGCCGCTGGTCCAGGAACCCCACGAAGGTCAGCCGAAAACTCGACACCATGGTGGAGACACCGATGTTGGCCGAGACGGCCAGAAGCAGCGCCATCAGGGCCAGGCTGAGCCCCGGCAATTGCTGGCGCGTGTCAGCCCAGAACCAACTCCAGATGGGTGTCGTCGTCCGCCGCTGCAGGAACGTCAGGGCGCGCTCGGCCAGGGCAGGCAAGGCCAGCGCAGCTCCGATCAGGAGACACCCCAGAAGCGCAAAACCAGCCAGCAACCCATGACCGACAAGGGCCAGTACCGCCGACAAGGACAGAAGCGCGACTGCGCCCAAAGTCTGGAACCGGAACCGCCGCTCTGTGGCCATGACCCAGGCCCTTGGTCGGACGCTGGCCAGCAGCGGCATGCGCGCGATCTGCCAGATCCGGCTGGCCAACGCTGCCGCCGTGCCGAGGAAGGCCAGCAAGAGGCCGGAAAGCCACCACTCGGCACGAAGCTCCAACGTGCCTGAGATCCGCGCGCCGTAAAGGCCCCGCACGGTTGCCGCCACATCCGGCAATAGAACAGCGGCGATCAGGTAGCCAAGCACGATGCCCAGCCCGGCACCGATCATGGCGAGCGTCAGCATCTCAGCGGTGATGAGTATGATCAAACTGCGCAGGGGCACGCCAAGCGAGCGCAGCGTGCGGATCATCGCGCGGCGCTGCTCAAAGGCGAGGCCGATGGTGCTGTGCACGATGAAGAGACCAACCGCAAAACTAAGCAGCCCGAAGGCGGTGAGGTTGAGATGGAAGCTGTCGGTCAACTGGCCGACGTCGGCCCCCTGCTGGGCCCTCTGAATGCGCAATTCCGGCGCGATCTCTGCCAGGTTCGGCTGGCGCAGGGGTTGTTCCGGCAGGAGGATCAGGCGCGAGAGGTCATCGCGCGCCAGCAGGCGCTGGACCACGCCGATGTCCCCGACGGCAACCCCGGGTGCAACGCCCTGGTCGATCGTGACCCGCACCGAAGGATCAATCAGTGCCGCGGTTTCGGCATTGGCAAAGAGCCCCTCGGCCCCCTCCGCCAGCAGATCAGGCGCCGATTGCAGCGTCTGGGCGGCCCCCAGGCCGGAGGGTGAGGTTACAGGATCGAGACCCACCAGCCGCACGTCCCCCAGGCGGGCGTCAAGCATGGGAGAGACCAGCCATCCCGAACGGCGCAGGTTAACGAATTGATCCTGTTGGATCGAACTGCCCTGCTTGGGGACGATCTGATCGAACTGCCCCTCCCCCAAGGTGGAGGCCGCTGCATCATAGCTTGCCCGCGCCTCGGAATTGATCGCCTGCACACCTGACCAAAGCGCCGTCGCCAGCGCCAGCCCCGCCAGAAAGGCGAAAAGCTGAAGCGGATTGCGCCGCCAGTGGGACAGAAGTGCCAGAAGGCAGGTCCGGGTCATGTCAGATGTCCGCCCCGCAGGTGCAGTTGGCGGTCCATCCGGGCGGCGATGGCGGGCGAATGGGTCACCATCATCAGCGCCGCACCGGTCTGGGCAACCAGCTTGAGCATCTGCTCAAGCACATCCTCTGCCGTGGCCTCATCCAGATTGCCAGTCGGTTCATCGGCCAGCATCAGCTTGGGCCGCGCGGCAAGGGCGCGCGCGATGGCAACCCGCTGCTGTTGCCCGCCCGAGAGGGCTTCGGGATACTTCTTCATCTGGTCGGTCAGGCCCAGCGCCGCAACCAGATCGTCGATATGGGCCTGATCGACCTTCCCCGCGAGCGCCGCCTGAAAGGAAATGTTGGCGGCTACGGTAAGCGAGGGGATGAGATTGAATTGCTGAAAGACCAGCGCGATATCCCCCCGCCGCAGGGCCGCGCGGGCGCTGTCATCCATCTGTGTGATATCCTGGCCAGAGATGCGGACCGCGCCCGCATCAGCAGCCTCCAGCCCACTGGCAATGTGCAACACGGTGCTTTTGCCGCTGCCGGATTCACCCGTCAGGGCAAGGGTCTGGCCCGCCTCCAGGGCGAAGCTGATCCCGCGCAGCACGGGCACATTACCCTCACTGTCGCTGAAGGATTTCTCAACCCTTTCGAATTCAAGCACCATCGCGCACCTCCAATTGCAACAGAGGTATCGCATGGGCCTGATATTGGAAGGTTTAGGTGTCAGATTGGCGCAAGTAAGCATCTTGACACAGTCGCAGTTCCGGGCCTTCTTTCATCGTAGCCAGCCCAACGCTCCGGGCCATAAAGCCCGTTTCAGAAGCAGTTGGACAAGACGCCGCATCCCCTCCTGTCAGTCCTCTCAGGTCCTATATCTTTGGTACGCAGAAAAAGGCGCTACCCGCCTTTAGGGTCTGGGCCCAATTGCCCTGACTTACCAGCATATCCGGGGAGCACATGCCCATGATGGACACACTGATCCTGAGCCGCATTCAATTTGCGGCCAACATCTCGTTCCACATCCTATTTCCGACGATCACCATCGCGCTGGGATGGTTCCTGCTCTTCTTCAAGCTGCGTTTCCAGTGGACAGGTGACCTGAAATGGATGGAAGCCTATCGTTTCTGGGTCAAGATCTTCGCTCTCAGCTTTGCCATGGGCGTCGTTTCGGGCATCACCATGTCCTTCCAGTTCGGCACCAACTGGCCGGGCTTTATGGAAAAGGTCGGAAACATCGCGGGGCCGCTGCTGGCCTATGAGGTGATGACCGCCTTCTTCCTGGAGGCTGTCTTTATCGGCATCATGCTTTTCGGTTTCAGCCGCGTGCCCAACTGGCTGCACACCACGGCCACCTTCCTCGTCGCCTTCGGGACAACCATGTCGACCTTCTGGATCATTGTGCTCAATTCCTGGATGCACACACCGCAAGGCTTTGAAATAATTGAAGGTGTGGCCCATGCAACCGACTGGTGGGCGATTATCTTCAATCCCTCCATGCCCTACCGATTGGCCCATATGCTGCTGGCCTCGGGCCTGACGGTCAGCTTTCTCGTTGCCGGTCTGGCCGCCTTCCGATGGCTGCTGGGTGACCGCAAGGAAACGGTGCGTTCGCAGATCCGGGTGGGCCTGGGCTTTGCCGCCCTTCTCATCCCGATCCAGATCCTTGCCGGTGACATGCACGGTCTGAACACGCTTGAGCATCAGCCCGCCAAGGTCGCCGCAATGGAAGGCAACTGGGAAACCCAGAGCAACGTGCCCCTCTTGCTCTTTGCCCTGCCGAACGGGGAGACGCGCCAAAACGATTACGAGATCGGCGTGCCCAATGGTGCCTCCATCATCCTCAAGCACAAGGCCGAAGGTGTGCTTCCGGGTCTCAATGACTTCGTGGCAGAGGATGGCACGGTCCTGCATCCGCCCGTTGGCAAGGTCTTCTGGTCCTTCCGCGTCATGGTTGGCACCGGTGTTGCCATGCTACTGCTGAGCTGGGCTTCCGTCGCACTGATGTGGCGGCGCAACGCGCAAGGGAAACGCTTTCAGATCGACCGACTGCCCAAGCTCTTGCTGATCGCGCTGGTGCCCATGGCATTGTCGGGTTGGGTGGCGACCCTCGCGGGCTGGTACACGACCGAAATCGGGCGGCAGCCCTGGCTGGTCAATGGCGTGATGTCGACGACCGAAGCCGTCGCCGACGTGCCCGCCGCGATGGTTCTGTCGACACTGATTGGGTACCTGTCGGTCTACGCGGCCCTGCTCTTTGCCTACATCGGCGTGATCCTCTACCTCGCCGTCAAGGCCCGGCACGGCGCGCCGCTGGATGAAATGGGCCCGACCTCGGGCGGGGCCGTGGTGGATGTGATTGCCCGCGACGACCGCGGTGTGGTCCCGGCGGAGTAGATGCGATGACCCTTTTCGGACTGCCTCCCGCTGAATGGCTGCCCATCGTCTTTGCCGCGATGATGGGCTTTTCCATCCTCCTTTACGTCATTCTGGATGGCTACGATCTGGGGGTGGGTATCCTCACCCCCTTTGCGGCCAGCGACCAGGACAAGGACATGATGGTCGCCTCCATCGGTCCCTTCTGGGATGCGAACGAAACCTGGCTGGTGCTGGCGGTCGGTCTCCTCCTGGTGGCCTTTCCGGCGGCACACGGCTTGATCCTCTCCACGCTTTACCTGCCGGTCTTCATCATGCTGATCGGCCTGATCCTGCGCGGTGTCTCCTTCGAGTTCCGGGTCAAGGCGCGGGCCAAGTACAAGAACCTCTGGAACCGGCTCTTTTTCCTGGGCTCGCTGATGACAGCGATGAGCCAGGGTTTCATGCTGGGCCTTTACGTGATGGGTCTGCAATTCACACTGGTGACGATCCTCTTCTCGCTCTTATGCGCGCTGGCGCTGACCGTAGCATACGCCTTTATCGGGGCGGCCTGGCTGATCATGAAGGGCGAAGGCCGGTTACAGATCGACGCCGTGCGCTGGGCCAAGGAATGCATCTGGGGCCTGGTGGTCGGCATCGCCGCCATCTCACTGGCGACACCGATGGTCTCCGCCCGTATCTGGGACAAGTGGTTCAGCTTCCCCGAGATCCTGCTGCTTTCGCCCCTGCCTCTCCTGTCGCTGTTGCTGCTGTTCATCCTGGCGCGTTCCTTTAAGCATCTGCCCGACGCGGGAGACAACTGGGCCTGGGCGCCCTTCGTTTCCGCTCTGGGGCTCTTTGTGTTGGCCTTCATGGGGCTCGCTTACAGTTTCTACCCTTACGTGGTGCCGGAACAGCTGACCATTTACGAGGCCGCCTCCGCACCTGAGAGCCTGATGATCATCCTCATCGGCGCGCTCTTCGTGGTGCCGACGATACTGGGCTATACCGCCCTGGCCTACTGGGTCTTCCGGGGCAAGGCGCAAACACTTCGCTACGACTGACAAAGCGACGGCAGGGCGGCCAGCCCCGCCGTAACCGTTCCAAGAAATCTTCCGCGCAAAGCTCAGGCACCTGCTACACTCCTGCAGGAGGAGTGTGCGATGATCCTGTGTTGCGGTGAGGCGCTGATCGACATGCTGGCTGTGCCCGTACCGGGCGGAACGGAAGCCTATTTGCCTCATCCCGGGGGTGCCGCCCTGAACACCGCTGTCGCACTTGGCAGGCTTGGATGCCCTGCGGGTCTCTTCACCGGTCTTTCGGAGGACTTCTTTGGCGATCAACTCAGGGCGCATTTGCGCGACAGTGCCGTCGGGTTCGATACATCGACCACCTCGCCAGCGCCCACTCCCCTCGCCTTTGCGACGCTGCGGGGCGGGGAGGCAACCTATGCCTTTTACGATGAGGGGTCCGCCCTGAGGCGTCTGGACCACTTCCCGAAACCCATCGGTCTTGCCGAGGCCTTCTGCTTCGGCGGCATCTCCCTGAGCCATGGCCGCTGTGCCGAGACCTTCGAGCGGATGTTCACGGCAGTGCCGCCAGGCGCCCTGCGCATCATCGATCCAAATGTGCGTCCCGCTCTGATCCGCGACGAAAGCACCTTTCGTTCAAGGCTGCGGCGCATGCAGGAATGTGCCGATCTGGTGAAGCTCAGCCTCGATGATCTTAACTGGCTGGCCCCGGACACAGGGCCCGAGACCTTTGCAGCGGCTTTGCTCAAAAAGCGACCCCGTCTGGTCCTGGTGACGCAGGGCGCGGAAGGGGCGACCGCCTATGCCAAACACGGAAAGATTTGCTGCCCAAGCCGAAAGCTCACACGCCCGGTCAAAGACACCATCGGCGCAGGCGATACCTTCCTCGCCGGGTTTCTGGCTGAATTGCATAGGATGAAAGCGCTTGATCCGGGGAAAGTGGCCGCCCTGCCTTCGAGCGCGACCCGGAAGGCACTCCAGTTCGCGCTGCGGGCTGCATCTTTCAGCGTCACCCGCGCTGGCGCGGATCCTCCATGGCGTGCGGAACTGGATTAATGATAGACCAGCGTTCCGTCGTCGAGATCCGCGGCGGGCAGGTCCACCCGGTCACGATAATAGTCCTGGGTCATGACCCAAGGCTGACGGTCCCCCTGACGCGGCATCACATCAAGGCCCCGCATGACGTAGCCGGGATTGAAATCCTCGGTATCAATCCAGGGACGCTGGGGCATGTCGCGGTCCGCCTCTGGCACCACGGGGGTCACTGACCCTGCCCCGATCTCATCAAGATGGACCAGCAAACGGCAGAGGTATTGCGACACCAGATCGGCCCGAAGCGTCCAGCTTGACCGGAAATACCCGAAGACGGAGGCAAAGTTGGGAATGTCCGAAAACATCAGCCCACGGTGGGTCAGGCGGCGGGAGATGTCCACCGCCTCACCCGCCACTGACAGGGGTATGTCGCCGAACATGCTCAGCCGCAGCCCCGTTGCAGTGACAATCAGGTCCGCCTCGACCTCATGCCCCGAGGACAGGCGCAGGCCGGTCGGCAGGAAACGATCAATGGTATCGGTCACGATTTCAGCAGCGCCGTCGCGCAGGGCGGTAAAGAGATCACCGTCCGGCACGACCGCGACCCGCTGGCTCCAGGGTCGGTAAGACGGGGTAAAGTGCTGTTCCAGCAAGGGGCCTTCGCCAAGGTGTGCAGCGACGCCCGACAGGAAATCCTTCCTCAGCGCCTCGGGCTCTTCGCGGGCGCGGCGGGCGGTGGTTTCACCCTCATTCAGGTACTTGCGCCGCATGATCTCGTGAAACTGGGCGTCGGACAGGCCCAGACCCGCAAGGGTGCTCTGAAACTCATCCAAGGCGGGGCGCGGGTAATAGTAGGTGGGCGACCGCTGCACCATGGTGATCTTTTCGGCGCTATCGGCAATGGCCGGTATAAGGGTCGCCGCCGTCGCGCCAGAGCCGATCACGACGACCCGTTTGCCGGTGTGATCGAGTCCTTCCGGCCAGTTCTGCGGATGCACGATGTCGCCCTCGAAATCGCCCATCCCCGGCCACTCGGGCGTGTGCCCCGCAGCATGGTCATAGTAGCCCGCACACATCCAAAGGAAGCGTGCATGAAAGATCCGGGTCCCTTGGGGCGTCTCAACGGTGACGTGCCAACGGGCCGTCTTGTCAGACCAATCCGCCCCCGTCACCCGGTGGCTCAGACGGATTGCATTCCTGAGGTCATTCTCATCAATCGCCTCATTGAGATACCGCAGGATCGCGTCCGCCCGCGCGATGGGCACCCCGGTCCAGGGCTTCCAGCTGAACCCGAAGGTGAAAAGATCACTGTCCGACCGGATGCCGGGAAAGCGGTGAGTATGCCAGGTGCCGCCGATGGCCTTCTGCCCCTCCAGTATGGCAAAGTTCTTGCCCGGAAGATGCTTGCGCAGATGGTAGCCCGCGTCGATACCGGAAATACCTGCCCCGATGATCAGAACATCGACGCTCTCTTCCATCGGGCCTGCAACCTCCGCCATTCCGCGCCTCCCCCCTTCGCTGCTCTGGCCAGCCTAGCCGTGACAGACGGCACAGGCCATGGCAAAGCGTTGCCGCTTGAACCCCGCGCAATGGCGGCGCAAGGTCAGGGCACCACCGAAGGACGACAGACCATGCCGGAAGACGTGCACCCCCAGATCCAGGCCATGATAGACCGGAGCAACGAACTGGGCATCCCGAAGATCCAGGATCTCTCGACCTCGGAGGCACGGGCACTGGTCGAGGCCCTGGCAGTGGCCCGTTTGAAGGACTATCCGGCGCCTGAGGTGGCGGAGGTTGAGAACACCAGCACCGGCCCCGGGTTCGGCCATGTGCCCGTGCGCATCTACCGGACAACACAGGATAAAGCCGCGCCGGTGATCCTCTTTTATCACGGCGGCGGCCACGTCTTCGGCAGCCTTGATACCCACGATACAGCGGCGCGATTCCTGGCGCGCGAGGCGGGGTGCACTTTGGTCTCGGTCGACTACCGGATGGGACCGGAACACCCTTTCCCGGCGGCGGTGGAGGATGCCTTTGACGCCTTGCGCTGGCTCTCGGCACGGGCCGAGGTGTTGCGGGTGGATGCGGACCGGATTGCGGTCTGCGGGGACAGCGCGGGTGGCAACCTGGCCGCCGTGACGGCCCTTCATGCCCGCGATGAGGCGGTGCCCCTGGCCGCACAGGCGCTGATCTATCCAGTCGTGGATTATCGCGGCGGCACGCCCTCTTACGCGCGTTACGGCACCGGCTACGGCATTCTGGAAAGTGAAACGGTCGACTGGTTTCGCGACAGATACCTGCCCGATCCCATCGGCCACGACGACTGGCGAGCCTCACCGCACCGAGCCCCGACGCTGGCAAATCTGCCGCCCGCGCTGGTCCTGACCGCAGAATGCGATGTGCTTGTGGATGAAGGCCGCGCCTATGCCGAGGCGCTTAAGGCGGCGGGCAATGAAACAGAACTGCTGAATTTCGCGGGCATGACCCACGGTTTCTTCGGCTACCTGGGCCTTGTCGACGATGCGGCGCGGGCACACCGCGCGGTCGCGGACTTCCTGAAGCGCACCTGGTAATACGGGCTTGATTTCCCCTCTGTCCTCAGTCACATTCAAAATATCGAATTTGTGAAAGGGAGGGACGGATGAAACTCACAAGACGGGCCTTTACGGCCGGGGCTGCGGGGCTGGGACTTGCCCATGCCGCCGGATTTTCGCCACGCGCCGCCCACGCAGAGATCACGCTGGGCGATATCCGGCTGGATGTCGTCAGCGACGGCTCCCTCACCCTGCCCGGTTCTTTCATCTTTGACGGCATGCCGAAGGATGAACTGCAGCCCATTCTGGACACCTACGGCATTTCTTCTGAGGTGCTGACCCCGCCCTGCAATGTCACCCTGATGCGCAGCGGGGATCGAACGGTGCTATTCGATGTGGGTTCGGGGCCTGACTTCATGCCCAATGCCGGAGAGCTGCTCGATGCCCTGGACGCGCTTGGCGTGGCTCCAGAAGATGTAACGGACGTCGTCTTTACCCACGCCCACCCCGACCATCTCTGGGGCCTTCTGGATGACTTCGACGACCCGCTCTTTACAGAGGCCTCCTACTTGATCGGCAAGGCTGAGTGGGACTACTGGACCAACCCCGCCACCGTGGATGAGATCGGTGAGGCCCGCGCGGCCTTTGCCGTGGGCGCACAGCGGCGGTTGGCGATGATTGAGGATGCGATCACCTTTTTCGGCGACGGGGAAGAGATCCTGCCCGGCGTCGCGGCGCGCGCCACCTTCGGGCACACGCCGGGGCACATGTCCTTTGAGGTGCGCCAGGGAACTGACGCGCTGATGGTGCTGGGCGACAGCATCGTCAACCACCACGTCGCCTTCGCCAAGCCCGAGTGGCGCTCGGGCTCCGACCAGGATCAGGACCTGGCCGCCAAAACCCGAACCAAGCTGATTGATCAGCTGGCGACAGAGCAGATGCCGGTGATCGGGTTTCACCTGCCCGGCGGCCTGGGCCGGGTGGAGCGTGCCGATGGCGCCTACAGATTCATAGGAGAAGCATGATGAACAGGTTGCTTGCCATGGCTCTCGCGGCTGCCCTTGCCCTGCCCGCTTTTGCCAGTGAGGATATTCCGGATCAATACCCCGGCTCCGTCCTCTATTCCAAGCCGGTGGAGTTTATCCCCGGTGTCTTCTCCGCCATCGGGGCCACGGCACCTTCCACCTACGAAAACGCAGGCCACAACAACAATCTCAGCTTCATTGTCACCGGTGACGGCGTGGTGGTGGTCAACGGCGGCGGGTCATACCAGCTGGCCGAAGCCCTGCACGCGGAAATCAGGACCGTGACGGACCAGCCGGTCAAGCTGGTGCTGAACGAAAATGGCCAGGGCCATGCCATGCTGGGCAACTCCTACTGGGCCAAGCAGGGTGTGAAAATCGTCGCCCACGTGGATGCAGCGGCGGAGTTCGAAGAGTACGGGGCACAGTCCCTGCAGGGTGCGCAAAACCGGCTGCAGGAGCGTGCCGAAGGCACCACCCTGGCCTCGCCGACCGAGACCTTCGAGGATGTCTATCCAAT